>NZ_CP078013.2:1557638-1869166 GCF_024112395.2 Pseudomonas pergaminensis
TTGCCACTGCTGTTGCAGGTCGAACACCCGCAGCCACGGCTGGTTGTTGTAGTGCGTGAGCTGGGTGATGAACTCGCGCTCGGCCTTTTGCTCCAGCCGTTCCTCTAGGGTGCGGCGGTAGTCCTGCAGCAGCTCGCCGGTCAGCGCTTCGTGCTGCCATGGTGTCATGGTCACCTGTTGCCACGGCGTCAGCCATTCCAGGTGTTGCACCGCCCAACGGGCGATGGCGCTGCGCTCGCCCGGCGCTTCGAAGCAATGACGCAACAGGCCGGTCTGGAATGCATCGGTACAGCCCTGTTGCAGGGCCTGGGCCCAGCGGTGGTCGAGGTTGTGCGCGTTGAGGCCGTCGAGCAACGCCTGGGCCGGGTCGGGTGCAGGCGTCTCGAAAAGCGCAGGGCGGACCTGGCTGATATTCATCAGTTCGGCCAGGTCATTCAGGTTGCCGTAGGCTGCTTCGGCCACCGGCGCCTGGACGCTCTCTTGCTCTTCTTCGGCGTCAACCCGCCAGCGTGCGTAGGCCAGCGCCTCTTCATAGGCTTCGCGCAGTCGCTGGAAGCCGGCAGCATCGTCATCCGGCCGGCAGCTTTTCAGCAGCCGCGCATAGGTGCGCTTGATGGTGCGCTCGTCGGCGTCTTCCGGCAGTTGCAGTACGGTCCAACACTCCATGTCGTGTTTCCTCAGCGCCAGAACCCGTTGTCGAGCTGCTCAAGTTGACGGGTCAGTTCGCTGCGGGCTTCACGGATGCGGCGCTCGTCCTGGGTGTCGAGCACTTGCTGGAACTGCGCGGCCCAATGCCCGAGTTGCTCGCGCAGTTCGCCGAGGTTTTCCTGATAAAGGCGCTCGAGGCGCGCCGTGAGTACAGTGTTGACCTGTTGGTCGCGCGGATGAACCTTCAACTGCGCCAAGGCTTGCAGGCGTTGCTGGATCTCCTCCGGGCTGAGCACGCCTGGGTTGTTCTCGATCACCAGCGAGTGCTGCTCGCCAGTCAGCGGGATGCTCACCTGGGCTTCCAGCAGGCCGTTGTTGTCGTAGGTGAAACGCACATCCAGCGAGACTTCACCGGCTTTGCGCTTGGGCACTGGGATATCCAGTTGGCCCAGTTCGATGTTGTCTTTGACCAGGCGGCTTTCGCCTTGGTAGATCTTGAGCAGTACGCGGGTCTGGTCGTCGTGAAGGGTGACCACGCTTTTGACGCGGCTCACCGGCACGCTGCTGTTGCGTTCGATCAGTGGCAGGTAGTGCCCGCTTTCGATATGGCCACCGTACTGGTTCGAGGTTTCGATACCGAGGGTGTAAGGGCACACATCGGTCAGCACCACTTCTTCCAGTGCCGCAGAGCGCGCCTTGAGGGCCGCCTGGATCGCGGCGCCATGGGCGACCACCTGGTCCGGGTCGAGGCTGATGGACGGGAAGCGGCCAAACAGACCGGCGGCGAGTTTGCGTACCAACGGCATGCGCGTGGTACCGCCCACCAACAGGATTTCATCCAGGTCGCCGACACGAATCCGCGCATCACGCAGGGCCCGTTCAATCGGCGCGCGCAGGCGTTCCAGCAGCGGTGTGTAAAGCTTGGCCAGTTCCTGCTGGGTGATGGTTTTCACCCATTGCTGGCCGTCGACACGCAGGGCGAATTCGGCACTGTCGTCCTGGCCCAGGGCTTTGCGCACCCGTTCGGCTTCGCGGCGCAGGGCTTGCAGCACGCTGCTGGTGGGCGGGAAGCCTTGGGCGTTGCGCTGGCTGTCGACGAAATGTTCGAGCAACAGGGTGTCGAAGTCTTCGCCGCCAAGGAAGTTGTCGCCGGCGCTGGCGCGGACTTCCATCACACCGTCGAACAGCTCGATGATCGACACGTCAAAGGTGCCGCCGCCGAGGTCGAAGACCAGGAACGAGGTTTCTTTGTCGCGCTGATGCAGGCCGTAAGCGAGGGCGGCAGCGGTGGGTTCGTTGATCAGTTTTTCAACGTTGAGCCCCGCCAGCTCGCCGGCAATGCGCGTGGCCTTGCGTTGGCCGTCGCTGAAATACGCGGGCACGCTGATCACGGCTTCGGTAACGGTGTGGCCGTACGTACGCTCGATGTCTTCCTTCAGGCTTTTGAGCACCAGCGCGGAGAGTTCTTCCGGACGGAACGAGCGGTCGCCCAGGCGCACTTCGGTGGCACTGCCCATGAAGCGCTTGAACAGCGAAGTGGTCAGGTGCGGGTGGGTGTGCAGGCGCTCTTTGGCAGCCTGGCCTACCAGGACACGGCCTTGATCATCCAGCCCGACCACGCTGGGGGTCAGCAACTGGCCAAGGGCATTGGGCACCAATTCGGCGGCGTCACCGCGCCAGACTGCAGCGAGACTGTTGGTGGTTCCCAGGTCGATTCCTACGATCATTACGACAAGCTCCCTCTGTGGTCTGTAAGAATCTGTTACCAATTTTACCCTGAAAGGTTGAAGAGAAAGCAAGGTGGTAAAGCCTCGCAGGTTTATAGGAAACGGCTTGCCGGGGATAGCGGTGTTTCGGTGGTATTAAAAGGCAGGCATAAAAAAACCGCTTCCGGTGAGGGAAGCGGTTTTTTTGTTTACAACAGCGCTATCAGAACAACTTCAACGCCGGTGCTTCTTCTTTCAACGGCTCGTTCTTCGCGGTCTGCTCGTTCCAGCCACCGCCGAGGGCCTTGTACAGGTTGACCTCGCTGGTCAGCTGCGCCAGGCGGTCGGTGATCAGCGATTGCTGGGCACTGAACAGCTGGCGTTGGGCATCGAGGAACGTCAGGTTGCTGTCGACACCGATGCGGTAGCGACGTTCGGCCAGGCGGTAGTAATCCTGGTTGGCCGCGACGAAGCCACGCTGGGCCTCCAGTTGCTGCTTGTAGGTTTCACGCGCGGCGAGGCCGTCGGAGACTTCCTGGAAGCCGGTCTGGATCGCCTTCTCGTAGTTCGCCACGTTGATCTCTTTCTGGATCTTCGAGTAGTCCAGGCTGGCGCGCAGGCTGCCGGCGTTGAAGATCGGGATGTTGATCTGCGGGGCGAACGACCAGGTGCCCGAGCCGCCTTTGAACAGGCCGCCGAGGTCCGGGCTCAGGGTGCCGGCGTTGGCCGTCAAGCTGATGCTCGGGAAGAACGCTGCACGGGCCGCGCCGATATTGGCGTTGGCGGCCTTGAGGTTGTACTCGGCCTGCAGGATGTCGGGGCGACGTTGCAGCAGGTCCGACGGCAAGCCGGCCGGCACTTCGCTGAGCAGGTCATCCGACAGCGGCTTGCTGGCGATATTCGCCGGCAGGCCGGTGCCTAGCAGCAGGGTCAGGCTGTTTTCGTCCTGGGCAACCTGGCGGGTATACCGGGCCAGTTGCACGCGGGCGTTTTCCACCGAGGTGCGCGCCTGGCTCAGGTCGAGGGCCGAGGCCACGCCGACTTCGTTGCTGCGCGAGGTGAGCTTGAAGCTCTGCTCGAACGCGCCCAGGGTGTCCTGGGTCAGCTTGAGCAGTTCCTTGTCGGCCTGCCAGGTCAGGTAGGCATTGGCCATGCTGGCCACCAGGCTGATCTGGGTACTGCGGCGTGCTTCTTCAGTGGCGAAGTACTTCTGCAGCGCTTCTTCACTCAGGCTGCGCACGCGGCCGAACAGGTCCAACTCATAGGAGCTGATCCCGAGGGTGGCCGAGTATTGGCTGGTGATGTTCGCTTCGCCGGTCTGCGAGGCACGGGCCGGCACACGCTGGCGGCTGCCGCTGCCATTGGCCGACACGGCCGGGAACAGGTCGGCACGCTGGATGCGGTACTGCGCGGCATACGCGTCGATGTTCAGGGCCGCAACGCGCAGGTCACGGTTGTTCACCAGCGCGGTCTGGATCAGCTGTTGCAGGGCAGGGTCATGGAAAAACTGCTTCCAGCCCTGCTCGGCAGCGGCCTGGTTCGGCGCCTGGGCCGACGAATACGCCGGCCCCTGCGGGAACTGCGCGGCCACCGGCGCTTCGGGGCGCTGATAGTCAGGTATCAGCGAGCAGCCACTGAGCACGAATGCCGTGACGGCTAGGGAAAGTAGCGACTTGCTCATTGGCCAGCCTCTTTAGGAGTTTCAGTAGTGTCAGTCTTTTTACGTTCGCCAGCAGCGGATACGGTTGCGAAGAACAATGGCACCCAGAAGATCGCCAGGACAGTGGCCGTGATCATACCGCCAATTACGCCGGTACCGATCGCGTGCTGGCTGCCTGAACCGGCGCCCGAGGAGATCGCCAGCGGCAGTACGCCGAGGATGAACGCCATGGAGGTCATGATGATCGGCCGCAGACGCATGCGCGACGCCTCGATGGCCGCCTCGACGATGCCTTTGCCCTGTTCGTGAAGCTCTTTGGCGAACTCCACGATCAGAATGGCGTTTTTCGCCGCCAGGCCCACCGTCACCAACAGGCCCACCTGGAAGAACACGTCGTTGGAGAGCCCGCGCATGCTGGTGGCGATCAACGCACCCACCACGCCCAGCGGCACGACCAGTACCACCGCGATCGGGATCGACCAGCTTTCGTACAGGGCCGCGAGGCACAGGAACACTACCAGCAGCGACAGGGCGTACAACGCAGGCGCCTGGGAGCCGGACAGACGTTCTTCGTACGACAGGCCCGTCCAGGCGTAACCCACGCCCGCCGGCAGTTCCTTGGCGATACGTTCGACTTCGGCCATGGCGTCACCGGTACTGTAGCCCGGAGCCGGGGTACCGAGGATTTCCATCGCCGCTACACCGTTGTAGCGCGAGAGTTTCGGCGAACCGAAGATCCACTTGCCCGAGGAGATGGCCGACATCGGCACCATCTTCCCGGAGTCGCTGCGCACGTACCACTTGTCCAGGTCTTCCGGGGACATGCGGCCAGCGGCCTCGCCTTGCACGTACACCTTCTTCACTCGACCACGGTCGATGAAGTCGTTGACGTAGCTGCCACCCAGGGCAATCGACAGGGTCTGGTTGATGCTCGACAGCGAAATACCTTGGGCACTGGCCTTCTCGTCATCGACGGTGAGCTCGTACTGCGGCTCATCGTTCACGCCGTTGGGACGCACACCGGCCAGGATCTTGCTTTGCGCTGCCGCACCGAGGAACTGGTTGCGCGCTTCCATCAGTTTTTCGTGGCCGACACCGCCCTGGTCTTGCAGGAACACGTCGAAACCGGTGGCGTTACCCAATTCCAGAACCGAAGGCGGCACGATGGCAAATACCATAGCGTCCTTGAAGGCCCCGAAGAAGTAACCCTGGGCACGCTTGGCAACCTCGAATACCGACATGGACGAATCGCGTTCATCCCACGGCTTGAGCATCACGAATGCCAGGCCCGAACTCTGGCCACGGCCGGCGAAGTTAAAGCCGTTTACTGTAAATACCGACTTCACAGCCTTGCCTTCGCCTGGCTCGCCTTCCTTGTCGTGGAGCAGGAAGGCGCGCATGTCGTCGATGACTTTCTGCGTACGTTCAGCCGAAGAGCCGACCGGGGTCTGCACCTGGGCGAAGATCACGCCCTGGTCTTCTTCTGGCAGGAACGCGCTTGGAATGCGGGTGAACAGCCAGATCATGCCGGCGAAGATGATCAGGTACACGAAGAATGCAGGAAACTTGTGCTTGATCATGTTGCCCACGCCGCGCTCGTAGCTCAGTACGCCACGGTCGAAGGTGCGGTTGAACCAGCCGAAGAAACCACGCTTGGGTTGGCCGTGCTTTTCCGGGTCGATCGGCTTGAGCATGGTGGCGCACAAGGCCGGGGTAAAGATCAGGGCAACCAGTACCGACAACGCCATGGCCGAAACGATGGTGATGGAGAACTGTTTGTAGATCACACCCGTAGAGCCGCCGAAGAACGCCATCGGCAACAGTACCGCCGACAGGACCAGGGCAATACCCACCAGGGCGCCCTGGATCTGGCCCATGGATTTCACCGTCGCTTCTTTCGGCGACAGGTGTTCCTCGGCCATGACCCGCTCGACGTTTTCCACCACCACAATGGCATCGTCCACCAGCAAGCCGATGGCCAGGATCATGCCGAACATGGTCAGGGTGTTGATGGTGAAGCCGAACGCGGCAAGGATCCCGAAGGTACCCAGCAATACCACCGGTACCGTCATGGTGGTGATGATGGTGGCGCGGAAGTTCTGCAGGAACAGGAACATCACCAGGAACACCAGCACGATCGCCTCGACCAGGGTGTGGACTACACCGGAGATCGATTCGGTTACGACTGGCGTGGTGTCATACGGCACCACCGCCTTCATGCCTGGTGGGAAGAACGGTTCCAGGGACGCCACGGTGGCACGGATGGCCTTGGCGGTGTCCAGGGCGTTGGCGCCCGATGCCAGCTTGATCGCCATGCCGGAAGCCGGCTTGCCGTTGAACTGTGCACTGATGCTGTAGTTTTGGCCGCCCAGTTCGATGCGGGCGATGTCACGCAGGCGCACTTGCGAACCGTCGGCATTCACCTTCATGAGGATCTTGCCGAACTCTTCGGCAGTCTGCAGGCGGGTCTTGCCGATGATGGTCGCGTTCAGCTGGGTGCCGGGCAGGGCAGGCAAACCGCCCAGTTGACCGGTGGCCACCTGTACGTTCTGGGCCGAGATCGCGGTGCTGACGTCTACCGGGGTCAACTGGTAGTTGTTCAGTTTGGCCGGGTCGAGCCAGATACGCATGGCGTACTGCGAACCGAACACCTGGAAGTCACCGACGCCCGCGGTACGCGAGATCGGGTCCTGGATGTTGGACACGATGTAGTTGGACAAGTCGTCCTTGGTCATGCTGCCGTCTTCCGACACCAGACCGATCACCATCAGGAAGTTCTTCACCGACTTGGTCACGCGGATACCCTGCTGCTGCACTTCTTGCGGCAGCAGTGGGGTCGCCAGGTTCAGCTTGTTCTGCACCTGAACCTGGGCGATGTCCGGGTTGGTACCCTGGTTGAACGTCGCGGTGATGGTCATGCTGCCGTCGGAGTTACTGTCCGAGGCGACATAACGCAGGTTGTCGATACCGTTGAGCTGTTGCTCGATCACCTGCACCACGGTGTCCTGCACGGTTTGTGCGGACGCGCCTGGGTAGGTCACTTGGATGTCGATGGCGGTTGGCGCGATGGCCGGGTATTGGTTGATGGGCAACTTCAGGATCGACAGTGCCCCGACCAGCATGATCACCAGGGCAATTACCCAGGCGAAAATGGGACGGTCGATAAAAAATTTCGACATGGGTTACTCCCCCTGGCCAGCAGCGGCAGCAGGAGCTGGAGCAGAACCGGCAGGCTTGGCGTTGTCGGCGTCCTTGACCTTGACTTCGATGCCCGGCTTGATGAATTGCAGGCCTTCAGTGATCACGCGGTCACCGGCGTTCAGGCCTTTTTCCACCAGCCAGTAGGCGCCGGCAGTGCGGTTGGCCACCAGTTGACGCTGCTCGACCTTGTTGTCCTTGTTCACCACCATGGCGGTCGGGATACCTTTGATATCACGGGTCACGCCTTGTTGGGGTGCCAGGATGGCCTTGCTGTTCACACCGGCCTGCAACTGGGCGTGCACGAACATGCCCGGCAGCAGCGTGTGGTCAGGGTTGGGGAACACGGCGCGCAGGGTCACGGAACCGGTGGTCTGGTCAACCGACACTTCGGAGAACTCCAGCTTGCCGTCCTGGCCGTAGTCGCTGCCGTCTTCCAGGGTCAGCTTGACCTTGGCGGCATTGGCGCCGGCTTTTTCCAGTTGGCCGCTTTCCAGGTCACGGCGCAGTTTCAGCATTTCGGCCGAAGACTGCGTGACGTCGACGTAGATCGGGTCCAGTTGCTGGATGACGGCCATGGAGTCGGCCTGGCCATTGCTGACCAGCGCGCCTTCGGTCACCGAGGAACGGCCGATACGCCCGGAGATAGGCGCGTACACCTTGGTGTAGCGCACGTTGATCTGGGCCGTTTGAACGTTTGCTTCCGCGGTCATGCGGTTGGCGACAGCGGTGTCGTATTCCTGGCGGCTCACGGCCTGCTCATCGACCAACTGCTTGTAGCGGTCGGTGATGGATTTGGTCTGGGTCAGGCTGGCCTGTGCGCTTTTCAGGGTGGCTTCATACACCGACGGGTCGATCTGGTAGAGCTGTTGCCCTTCCTTCACGTCCGCGCCTTCCTTGAACAGGCGCTTGAGGATGATGCCGTTGACCTGTGGGCGAACTTCCGCGATGCGGTAGGCGGTGGTGCGGCCTGGCAGCTCGGTGGTCAGGGTATAGGCTTGCGGTTGAATGGTGACCACGCCGACCTGAGGGGTTTGAGCGGGCGGAGCCGCTTCTTCCTTTTTACATCCGCTGAGCAGCGATGCCAGGGCGACGGCAGTGACCAGAGCGGTAACAGCTGGCTTAAGTTGCATGAAGATCCTCGGGTCAGGCGCGCAGGGTGCGCACAAGAAGTGTGGAAGGGTAAAAAACAAGCTGTGAGTAGATAAGTAGCTTGCTACGCAATATACTTACGTTCATGGTTGTTTGTAAACTCTTGACAGGCTTCGCGGAATGTTGACAAAGCAACGCCCAAAGCCTCGATTTTAGTACGTTCGGTGCCCATGACGGTGCCGTCCCACAATTATTCAGATCATCGTTACCGCCTATTAAATCTGCGTTACCGATAGTCCCAAGTACCCTGATTGAGGTTTTACTGCCATGGTTCGTCGCACCAAAGAGGAAGCTCAGGAAACGCGCAGCCAGATTCTCGAAGCCGCCGAGCAGGCCTTTTACGAGCGCGGCGTTGCGCGGACCACGCTGGCGGATATCGCCGCACTGGCCGGTGTGACGCGGGGTGCTATCTATTGGCATTTCAGCAACAAGTCCGATTTGCTGCAGGCGCTGCTCGACACCCTGCATGAGCCGCTGGATGAACTGGCCAGGGCCAGTGAAAGCGAGGATGAACTCGACCCGCTGGGCTGCATGCGCAAGCTGTTGATTCATTTGTTTCATCAAGTAGCCCTGGACCCGAAAACCCGGCGCATCAACGAGATCTTGTTCCATAAGTGCGAATTCACCGATGAAATGTGCGACATGCGCCGCCAGCGTCAGACCCACAGCTTGGAGTGCAACCTGCGCATCGGCCTGACATTGCGTAACGCGGTCCATCGCGGGCAACTTCCGGAAAATCTCGACACTGCCCGTGGCGCAGTGTGCATCCACGCCTACATCAACGGTCTGATCGGCCAGTGGCTCCTGGTGCCCGACAGCTTCCAACTGCATCAGGAGGCCGAGCGCTGGGTGGATGCCGGGCTGGACATGCTGCGCTGGAGCCCAAGCCTGCGCAATTAAGACAAAATGCGTAATTGCATCAGGTTGTGTCAACAGTAAAGCCCAAGGACCGTCAATCGTCCTTTTGCCTGATAGGTGGGGTGACTTTATATACGGGCTGGCGGGCGGTTGATAGGTAGCCGACTAAGTATTTTGTAGCGATTTTGTTGCAGGGCTGTGAAGGAGTGTTTCCTGGCCCATGAAAAAGCCCCGGTTCCTGCGAGCCGGGGCTTTCTCGTTTCAGCACGTTACATTACAGCGCCAGCGTCGGGTAATCGATGTAGCCGACCGGGCCTTTGCTATAGAAGGTGTCTGGACGTGCTTCGTTGAGCGGCGCATCAGCCTTCAAGCGCGCTGGCAAATCCGGGTTGGCAATGAACGGCACACCCCAGGCGACGGCATCGGCTTTACCTTCGGCCAGCCAGGCGTTGGCGCTGTCCTTGGTGAAGCGTTCGTTGGCGATGTAGGTGCCACCGAAAGCCTTCTTGAGTTGTGGACCGAGGCTGTCGGCGCCTTCTTTCTCACGGGAGCAGATAAACGCGATGCCACGCTTGCCCAATTCACTGGCGACGTAGGTGAAGGTCTCCGCCAGGTTGTCGTCGCCCATGTCATGGGAGTCGGCGCGCGGTGCGAGGTGCACACCCACGCGGCCAGCGCCCCAGACTTCGATGGCGGCGTCGGTCACTTCCAGCAGCAGGCGTGCACGGTTTTCCAGGGAGCCGCCGTACTGGTCGGTGCGCTTGTTGGTGCTGCTCTGCAGGAACTGGTCGAGCAGGTAGCCGTTGGCGCCATGGATTTCCACGCCGTCGAAACCGGCGGCCTTGGCGTTCTCGGCGCCGGTGCGGTAGGCGTCGATGATGTCGGCGATTTCAGCGGTTTCCAGTGCGCGTGGGGTCGGGTAGTCGGCCAGTGGGCGAACCAGGCTGACGTGGCCTTTGGGCTGGATCGCGCTCGGTGCAACCGGGGTTTCGCCGTTCAGGTACGACTCATGGGAAATACGCCCCACGTGCCACAGTTGCAGGAAGATCTTGCCGCCCGCGCCATGCACGGCCTTGGTGACGTTGGCCCAGCCGCGCACCTGATCGTTGGACCAGATGCCCGGGGTGTCTGGGTAGCCCACGCCCAGTGGCGTCACGGAGGTGGCTTCGCTGAGGATCAGCCCGGCGGAAGCGCGTTGCACGTAGTACTCGGCCATCAGCGCGTTGGGTACGCGACCGGCATCGGCACGGCAGCGGGTCAGCGGCGCCATGATGATACGGTTCGACAGTTCCAGGTCGCCCAGTTTGATTGGATCGAAAATAGTCGTCATGGGGAAAGCACCTTTGTCTTTGAAGTGGATCAGTTGGTCGCAGGGGCCAGGTCGGCATCGCCGCTCTGACGGAAAGTAATCAGGGTCACCACCAGCGCGAGAATCGCCAGGGCCGCTGCGGCCAACGGCACGCTGGTCAGGCCGAAACCGTGGGCGATTACACTGCCGCCCACCCAGGCTCCGAGGGCGTTGCCGATGTTGAACGCGCCGATGTTCAGGGTGGACACCAGGTTCGGTGCGGCCTTGCCGAAGGTCACTACGTTGATCTGCAGCGCAGGCACTGCGGCGAACGAGGCGGTGGCCCACAGGAACAGGGTGATTTCAGTCGGAATCACAGCGATGCTGGTCCAGGTCAGTGCCGTGGAGACCACTGCCATGCTGATGAACACGCCGATCAGGGTTGCCGCCAGGCGCTTGTCCGCGAGTTTGCCGCCGATAATGTTGCCGACAGTGAGGCCCAGGCCGATCAGCAATAGGGTCCAGGTCACGCCCTTGGGCGACACGCCGGTGACATCGCCGAGCAGCGGCGCGACATAGGTGAAGAGGGTGAACATGGACGCGGCAAACAATGCGGTCATGGTCAGCGACAGCCAGATGCCGGCGCCCTTGAGGGCCGCCAGTTCGGCGCGCATGTCGAGTTTCTCTTCATCACGCTTGGCGGGCAGGAAGCGGATCAGGCCGATCAACGCCACCACACCAATCACCGTCACTGCCCAGAAGGTCGAGCGCCAGCCTGCTTCCTGGCCGAGTGCGGTACCCAGCGGTACACCGAGCACGTTGGCCAGGGTCAAGCCGGTGAACATCAGGGCCACGGCCGAGGCACGCTTGTTGGCCGGCACCAGGTTGGCTGCGACCACCGAACCAATACCAAAGAACGCACCGTGACACAGCGCGGTAACGACACGGGCAAACATCAGCACGTTGTAGTCACTGGCCAGGGCACAGAGCAGGTTGCCGATAATGAAGATCCCCATCAACGCTACCAGGGCCGCCTTGCGTGGCAGCTTGGCGGTGGCCAGTGCCATGAAGGGAGCACCGATGGCCACGCCCAGGGCGTAGCCGGTGACCAGCCAGCCAGCGCCGGGAATCGATACGCCCAGGTCCGTCGCCACATCGGGCAACAAGCCCATGATGACGAACTCGGTGGTGCCGATGGCGAAGGCGCTGAGGGCCAGTATGAGTAGCGAGAGGGGCATTAGCGTTTCCTTGTTACAGCGGTGCGTTGTCGTCAGCGCTGAGTTCAGTGATGAGCGCCGCGAGGAAGGCCTGGATGGTGTCCTCGTTGCGTTTGAAAAAGTGCCATTGGCCAGCCTTCTGGCTGCTGATCAACCCCGCCCGTTGCAATGTGGCCAGATGGGCCGATACGGTCGACTGTGACAGGCCGCAGCGCTGATCGATCTGCCCGGCGCAGATGCCGTATTCGTGGTTGTGCAGTTGCTCGGGGAACTGCACCTTTGGGTCTTTCAGCCAGGTGAGGATGTCTCGTCGTACTGGGTGTGCCAGGGCTTTTATTATTTCGTCGAGGTCGATGGACATGGCAGGTGCTCGGTTTCGTAAAGCGTTATATCGCGATGAGGCGAACTTTAAATCGGTCTATCCCGATATACCAATATGATTTTGATCTGAGCCTAGGCTCAATCGGTATATCGGGTTATAACGATACGTTAACGGCAGTGATAGACTGCGCGCCATGAATTATCTCGCACATCTGCACCTGGGCGGCCAACTTCCTGCGCAACTGCTGGGCAGCCTGTATGGCGACTTCGTCAAAGGCCGCCTGCAGGGCCAGTTCAGCCCGCAAATCGAAGCGGCTATCCAGTTGCATCGCTCGATTGACCGTTTTACCGACAGCCATCCGTTGGTCGATGCGGCGTTGTCGCGCTTTAGCCTGACTCGCCGGCGGTATGCCGGGATCGTCCTGGATGTGTTTTTCGACCACTGCCTGGCACGGGACTGGACGCTCTATGCCGACCAGCCGCTGGAGCGCTTCACGTCGCAGGTGTACCGGGTGCTGGCGGCCGAGCCGCAATTGCCCGGGCGACTGGCGCAGATTGCGCCCTATATGGCAGCGGATGATTGGTTGGGCTCGTATCGAGAATTTGCGGTGATGGAGCAGGTGCTGCGGGGGATTTCGCGGCGGCTTACACAGCCGGAGGCGTTGGGGTTTGCGATGCAGGAGTTGCGTCAACTTTATGAGCCGCTAAGCGAAGACTTCCGGTTGTTCTATCCAGAACTGCAAAAATTTGCCCAAGCTCAACTGACTACTGAGGTCTGAATGTGGGAGCTGGCTTGCCTGCGATTGCAGCCTGCCAGTTGATACATGCATTGCTGACCCACCGCTATCGCAGGCAAGCCAGCTCCCACATTTTGATCGGTGTTCACTTAATTCAAGCGGCGAATGCCGGCCGTGCATCAACTTCTTCTGCTTCCGGCAACGGCCCAAACAACGCCCTCTGCACCGCCTGCTGCGCCTGATGCGCCAGCGCCGCGCGTTCTTGCCCGGCGCAGGCAATCGGCGTGAGCACGTGAATTTCCACATCGCCCTGGTCGTTGGCGAACAAGCGCATCAGGTGCGAGAGCAAATCATCGTCGCCAATAAAAGGCGCCAGCGGGTCTACTTGGCCGTCACGCAGATAACGGATCGCCACCGGCTGCAGCGACACCTGCGCATCGATCGCACTGGCCAGCAAGCGCCCGTGGAAGGTGCGCAGGCTGCGTCCGTCGGTGGTGGTGCCTTCCGGGAACATCAGCAGCGGGTGCTGTTGCTCCAAATGGCGCGTCATCTGTTTGCGGATCAGCTGGCTGTCACCCGATCCCCGGCGAATGAACAGGCTACCGGCCTTGGCCGCCAACCAGCCCGCCACCGGCCAGGTGCGCACTTCGGCCTTGGACAGAAACGACAGCGGTGTGACCATGCCCAGCAGCGGAATGTCGGTCCACGACACGTGATTGCTCACCCACAGCATCGGGGTTTGCGGCAACTCACCGTGCACCGTCACGCGAAAGGGCAGGGCGTGGGTCAGTCGCGCCATGAAGAAGCGTGACCAACGCTGGCGCCGCACCATCGAGTTGGCGATGCCCAGTCGTTCGAACACACCAAACACACTGGCCATGCTCAGGCCCAGCGCCACCACCAACAGTACCCGGGCAATGCGCCCGTACACGCGCAAGCGGCTCATTACATGGCCGCCTTGAAGTGGCGGGCATAACGCGGGCACAACTCATCGCGCTTGAGCAGGATGAATACGTCGGCCACCTGGAAATCTTCATCCCAGCACGGTTCGCCGCAGATCTTCGCACCCAGGCGCATGTAGGCCTTGAGCAGCGGCGGCATTTCGGCAATCACGTTGGACGGCAGGTCCATCGCCGGCAGTGGTTTTTTCGGTTCGGCGCGCAGGTGTTCGTTGCACAGGTAGCGTTCGCGCAGGCGCTGCATGATCGCGTGGGCCTGGATGCCGCCGTCGTGCATCGGGATGCTTGCGCAGCCCATCAGGTAGCTGTAGCCGCCCTGGTTGAGCACTTCGGCCAATTCGCCCCACAACACGGCGATGGTGCCGCCGTTGCGGTAGGCCGGGTCGACGCACGTGCGGCCGATCTCCAGGATCGGGCCCTGCAAGTGCAGCAGGCCATGCAGGCTGAATTCTTCTTCGCTGTAGAACCGGCCCAGGGTGCTGGCCGCCTGGTGGTCGAGCAAACGGGTGGTGGCGACGAGTCGACCGCTGTTCAAATCCCGCACGCCGATGTGGCTGCAGTGAACATCATAGTCATCCATGTCCAGGCCCAGCTCAGCGCCTTTCAGCTTGGCGTTGAACTCGCCGCTGAACACGTTGAACCGCAGGGCCTGGGCTTCCTGCAACGCCTGCGCGCCAACCAGGCGTTCGGCTTGCAGACGGCGTTCATTGCCGGTGTCGCTGATGCGGGCGATCTGAGTCATGGCGAGTCTCCGAGTGCCGGCCACGATTTCGGCCGGTCGACTTTGTTGTCCAAAGTCAGGCTATGTAGCCTCGGTGTCATCTCCATGAAGTTATGGTGACGCTTGGATGACAGCCATCCCTGTCGCAAATCTGTCATCACCCTCGGCTAGGCTCGCGGGCTTGAATGCCCCCTTGAGTTTGCGTCCATGGTCAGAGGCCTGTTGTGTGTTGCCCTGCTGTTTGTCACCGTTGCCGCTCACGCCGAAACCTGGCCCGATAAGGAATGGGCCAAGGGCACACCGCTCACGGGCCCTGCTGTCGATGCGTTGGACGCCTACGCGTTCCCGGCGCGCGACGACGCCACCCGCCAAGGCATTCGCACCGACGCGTTGCTGGTGATCCGTGAGGGTGAGGTCATCTACGAACGCTATGCAGCGCCCACCACCGCCAGCACGCCGCACCTCACCTGGTCCATCAGTAAAAGCCTGATGGCCACCGTATTAGGCGTGGCCTACGGCGATAACCGTTTCAAACTCAGCGACCCGGTGGCGCGTTTCTATCCACCGATGAAGCAGCATCCGAACGTGACCATGGCCGACCTGCTGCACTGGGCCTCGGGCCTCGACTGGCAGGAAGACTACGAATACGCGCCGTTGAAATCCTCGGTGGTGGCAATGCTCTACACCCGCGGCCGCGCTGATATGGCCGACTTTGCCGCAGACACCGCGGCGGCCAGCGCCCCGGGCCAGGTCTTTCGCTACTCCAGCGGCGACACCAACCTGTTGTCCGCTGCCCTCAAAGGCATGCTCGGTCACAAGGCTTATATGAGTTACCCGTGGGATGCGCTGTTCAAACCCTTGGGCATTCGTAATGCCACCTGGGAGACCGACGCCGACGAAACCTTCGTCGCGTCTTCCTACGCCTACCTCACCGCCCGCGACCTGGCGCGTGTCGGCCTGCTGATGGCGAGCAATGGTCGCTGGGGTGATCAACAACTGCTGCCCAAAGACTGGATCGCCTTCAACCGCCAGCCGTTCGATAAATACAAAACCGGCCAGGACGAAGCCGTCCCCGGTGGCCATTGGTGGCTCAATCAAGGCGCATCACGTCCCTGGCCCGATGCCCCCGCCGACACCTTCGCCGCCCTCGGCCACTGGGGCCAGGCGCTTTACGTGATGCCCGACGAACACTTGGTGATCGTGCGCTACGGCGATGACCGCGACGGCAGCTATCGCCATAACGAACTGCTCAAACGCGTGCTGGCGGCGGTGCAGCCATGATCCGTCGTCGTCCGTTTACCAGCCTGTTTCTGCTGCTGTTGCTCGCCCTGCTGGGGTGGATCTGGCATGAGCGCGTCAACCTGCAAGCCTTCCCCGACATCATCGCGGCCTACACCGCCAAGGAGTACTGCTCGTGCCGGTACGTGGCGAACAACCCGGCCGAATATTGCCGGGGGTATGTGAAGCAGTACGTGCCGACCAGCGCGTTCAGCGACAACCCGGAGCGCAGTGAAGTGACGGCGAGCGGGTTAGGGCGTACGCACAGTGCACGATGGCTAGGCGACCGCCAGGGTTGTCGCCTCAATCCCTGACACGCCACCGACCCATTCCATTGCGCCCGGCACACGGCGCAGTTAAGGTTCGTGCAGGTTTTTTGCCTCATGAGTCTTTATGTTCAATGTCAAACCACTGGCTTTCACACTGTTGACCTGCGCCGCTGTGCCTGCCCACGCCGATTGGTACCTGGACAACGAGTCCTCGCGCCTGTCGTTCGTCACCACCAAAAACACCGAGATCGCTGAAGTCCATCGCTTCCTGGTGCTACACGGCAAGGTCGACAGCAAGGGCGCGGCGCAACTGGAGGTGGAGCTGGAGTCGGTCAACAGCGGCATACCGCTTCGCGATGAGCGTATGCGCAATCAACTGTTCGAGATCAAGACGTTCCCCAATGCGCTGATCAACGCGCAGATCAATCTGCAACCTATCAACGACCTGGCGCCTGGCGCGCAGTTGGAGTTGCGCCTGCCAGTATCCGTGACCCTGCACGGCAAGACCCAGACCTACAGCGCCGAACTGCTGGCGACACGCCTGGATGACCGGCGTTTCCAAGTGGTAACCCTGGAACCGCTGGTGGTGCATGCCGAGGACTTTGACCTGGCGCCGGGTGTGGCGGCGCTGCGTAAGGCGGCGGGGCTCAAGTCGATCAGCCTGTCGGTGCCGGTGGGTGCGGTGCTGATTTTTACGGCGCGCTGACGTGAGCGGCGCGGTGTTCCCGTGGCGCAGCGCCAACCGTTTCGAGTTGTTGATCGACGGGCCGAATTTTTTCCCGCAGATGCTGGTGGGCATTGCCCGGGCGGAACACCAGGTTGACCTGGAGTTGTACCTGGTCGAGGCCGGCGCCTGCGCCGAAGCCATGGTGAAGGCCCTGGTACAGGCCGCCGAGCGGGGTGTGCGGGTGCGTTGCCTGTTCGATGATTACGGCAGCCTGGCGTTTACCCTCGGGCTGCGCAAACGCCTGACCGACGCCGGCGTGGAGTTGCGGTTCTACAATCGCCTGAGTTGGCGCCGCTGGATGCGCAACTTGTATCGCGACCATCGCAAGCTGTTGCTGATCGACCAGGAAATCGCAGTGGTCGGCGGCACGGGTGTAACAGATGAGTTCTGGACGCCGGGGCAAGACACCGCCGACTGGCATGAAGTGATGGTGCAGATCAGTGGCCCGTTGGTGCTGGATTGGCAGGCGCTGTTCGATCGCCAATGGCACGCCAATGCCGCGCGCCGTGAGTGGAAGCCCGCCACTCATTTCGGTTTGCCGCGTTTGCCCAAGGTGCCGGCCACCGGCCCAGGCCTGGGGCGCGTGGCCTATGCCGATGCCCGCCAGCACCGGGATATCCTGCAATCGCTGATCCGCGCCTTGAACAGCAGCCAGCAGCGTATCTGGCTGGCTACTCCGTACTTCCTGCCGACCTGGAGCGTGCGCCGTGCCTTGCGCCGTGCCGCCGGGCGCGGCGTCGATGTGCGCTTGCTGCTTACCGGCCCGCGTACCGATCACCCGTCCGTGCGGTATGCCGGGCAACGTTATTACCCGCGCTTGCTGCGTGCGGGTGTGCAGATCTTTGAATACCAGCCGTGCTTTCTGCACTTGAAAATGGTGCTGGTGGACGACTGGGTGAGCATCGGCTCGTGCAACTTCGACCACTGGAATTTGCGTTTCAACCTGGAAGCCAACCTGGAAGCGCTGGACCCTGAGCTGACGCGGGCGGTGGAGGGCAGTTTCGAGCGGGATTTCGAGCAGAGCCAGGCGGTGAGCCTGGAGGCGTGGAAGTCGCGGCCGTTGTGGCGGCGGGTGAAGCAGCGGGTGTGGGGGTGGATTGATCGGTTGGTGGTGAATTTGCTCGACCGACGGGGTTAGCGAGAGCGCCGCTAATCCAATGTGGGAGCTGGCTTGCCTGCGAAGGCGGTCTCACAGCCGACCACAATCTAACTGTCCTCCCGCGATCCAAAAATGTGGGAGCTGGCTTGCCTGCGAAAGCGGCCTGACAGCCGACCACAAACTCACTGTCCCCCCGCGATCCAAAAATGTGGGAGCTGGCTTGCCTGCGAAGGCGGCCTCACAGCCGACCACAATCTAACTGTCCTCCCGCGATCCAAAAATGTGGGAGCTGGCTTGCCTGCGAAGGCGGCCTGACAGCCGACCACAAACTAACTGTCGCCCCCGCGATCCAAAAATGTGGGAGCTGGCTTGCCTGCGAAGGCGGCCTCACAGCCGACTACAAACTCACTGTCGCCCCGCGATCCAAATGTGGGAGCTGGCTTGCCTGCGAAAGCGGCCTGACAGCCAACCACTCTACAACTGTTGCCCCGCGATCAAAATGTGGGAGCGGGCTTGCTCGCGAAGGCGGCCTGACAGCCGACCTGGATGTTGGATCTGATCGGGTACATATCCGTTATTTAGGTAAAGGCTGCTGTTGGTTCCGCCCTTACGGCGGCTCACTTTTGAAAAGCGCAAAAGTAAGCAAAACGCTCTTGCCCCAACACTCGGCACCTCGCCTAGGCTCGGTGTGCCCGTAATCCGACAGGTATTTGGGGGGCCGCCGCCACGCGCCATCCATGGCGCGGGGCGGCTAAACCGGCATCCCTGCCGGTTTACCCCCCAAATCCCTGTCGAA
Source organism: Pseudomonas pergaminensis (assembly GCF_024112395.2). Taxonomy (NCBI): domain Bacteria; kingdom Pseudomonadati; phylum Pseudomonadota; class Gammaproteobacteria; order Pseudomonadales; family Pseudomonadaceae; genus Pseudomonas; species Pseudomonas pergaminensis. The sequence goes on from NZ_CP078013.2 coordinate 1,576,273, forward strand.
TTCCGGCCAGCGTGTTTGACGGGGCGCCTGAGATCAAAAGCAGGATCAAGAGCAAGAGCAAGAGCAAGAGCAAGAGCAAGAGCGGCTCGCTTCGCATCGTGGTTGGTGTTGGGGGGGGGAACAACGTTGTGTTGATACCTATGCTGCGAGAGCAGTGGTGAATTTTCCACCGCTATCGCAGGCCAGCCAGCTCCCACATGGACTGTGTTTACAGCTTTAGATCAGAGCAGTTCGAAGGTTTGTTGCTGCACGTCCTGGGAGTCCAGTCCGATCTGCACATTGAACTCACCCGGTTCCGCGGCGAACTTGAGTTGGGTGTTGTAGAACTTCAGGTCTTCCTCGGTGATGGTGAAGTGCAGGGTGCGCTCTTCACCGGCCTTGAGCATGACCTTCTGGAAATTCTTCAGCTCCTTGATCGGGCGGATCATCGAACCGGCCACGTCCTGGATATACAACTGCACCACGGTTTCGCCGTCCACCTTGCCGGTGTTGGTCACGGTGACACTGGCGTCGAGCTTGCCGGTCTTGTTCAGTGTGGTGGACGATAGCGCCATGTCCGACAGGCCGAACGTGGTGTAGCTCAAGCCATACCCGAACGGAAACAGGGGGCCGGTGGTGTCATCGAAGTACTGCGAGGTGTAGTTGCCCGGCTTGCCCGGCGTGAACGGCCGGCCGATGGTGAGGTGGTTGTAGTAGGTCGGAATCTGCCCCACCGAACGTGGGAAGGTGATCGGCAGCTTGCCCGAAGGGTTGTAGTCACCAAACAGCACGTCGGCGATGGCATTGCCGCCTTCGGTGCCGGCGAACCAGGTTTCCAGGATCGCATCGGCCTGTTGGGTCTCTTCGAGAATCGACAGGGGACGGCCATTCATCAGCACCAATACCAGCGGCTTGCCGGTGGCTTTCAAGGCCTTGATCAGGTCACGCTGGCTCTGCGGGATGTTCAGGTCGGTGCGGCTGGAAGATTCGTGGGACATGCCACGGGACTCGCCCACGGCGGCGACCACCACATCGGCATCCTTGGCAGCCTTGACCGCCTCGTCGATCATCACTTGGGCAGGGCGGGTGTCATCCACCACTTCCGGTGCATCGAAGTTGAGGAAGTTCAGGTAGTCGACCACGGCCTTGTCGTTGGTGATGTTGGCGCCACGGGCATAGATGATCTTGCCCTTCTCGCCGATCACCGCGTTCAAACCGTCGAGCAGGGTGACTGACTGCTCCGGCTTACCGGCGGCGGCCCAACTGCCCATGATGTCGATCGGCGCCTTGGCCAGCGGGCCGACCAGGGCGATGGTGGCGGATTTTTTCAGCGGCAGGGTGTTGTTCTGGTTTTTCAGCAATACCAGGCTGCGGCGCGCGATGTCGCGCGCATCGGCGCGGTGCAGGCGGCTTTCGGCGTAGGTGTCGGCCGGGTCATCCTCGGCCTTGCCGATGCGCAGGTACGGGTCCTTGAACAGGCCCATGTCGTACTTGGCGCCCAGCACTTCGCGCACGGCGTTGTCGATGTCGCTCTGCTCGATTTCACCGGACTTGAGCAGCCCCGGCAGCTCCTTGCCGTAGAGCGAGTCGTTCATGCTCATGTCGATGCCGGCCTTGATCGCCAGCTTGGCGGCTTCACGCCCGTCCTTGGCCACGCCGTGCTTGATCAGCTCGAAGATCGCGCCATGGTCGCTCACGGCCAGGCCCTTGAAGCCCCAGTCCTTGCGCAGCAGGTCGTTCATCAGCCAGGTGTTGGCGGTGGCGGGCACGCCGTTGATCGAGTTCAGCGCCACCATCACGCCGCCGGAGCCGGCCTTGATCGCCGCGTGGTATGGCGGCAGGTAGTCCTGGTACATCTTGACCGGGCTCATGTCGACCACGTTGTAGTCACGGCCGCCTTCCACCGCGCCATACAGGGCGAAGTGCTTGACGCTGGCCATGATGCTGTCGGCATTCGCGGGGCTTACGCCCTGGAAGGCCTTGACCATTACTTCGGCGATACGCGAGACCAGGTAGGTGTCCTCACCGAACCCTTCGGAGGTGCGGCCCCAGCGTGGGTCGCGGGAGATGTCGACCATCGGCGCGAAGGTGATGTCGAGGCTGTCGGCGGCGGCTTCCTGGGCGGCGATGCGCCCGGAGCGGCCGATGGCTTCCATGTCCCAGCTGGACGCCAGGGCCAGGCTGATCGGGAAAATGGTGCGGTGGCCGTGGATCACGTCGTAGGCGAAGAACATCGGGATCTTCAAGCGGCTGCGCATGGCCGCGTCCTGCATCGGACGGTTTTCCGGGCGGGTGATGGAGTTGAACGTGCCGCCGATGCGGCCGGCGGCGATTTCCTTGCGGATCAGCTCGCGGGGCATCTCGGGGCCGATGCTGATCAGGCGCAATTGGCCGATCTTTTCATCCAGGGTCATCTGCTTGAGCAGGTCGCTGACGAAGGCGTCCTTGTCTTTAAGCGCAGCAGGCTTTGTTTCTGCCCATACGGGGTGACTGGCCAGAGTGGCAACAAGGCCGAGCAAACACAGCTTTTTCATGAATATCCTTTTTCGGCTCACTGCACAGCATCCAGGGAACGCTGGCGGCCAAAATGTGGGGAGCGTCTATTGTTGTTCGGGTGTTGTTCAGATAAATGCAGCACACTCTGAACTCTTTTTCGCGCTGGGCATCTTTGTAGCTGATTGGCTCAATGCATGCCAGTGGTGGCGGATTATGCCCCAAGCGCGTGGTGTATAGGGTGAGTCGTCACATTCCATCAAGATTGGGCAGGAGAAACACCATGCAAGCAGCACAAGGTTACCGCTGGGGCTTGAAAGCCGCGGTTTTGCTATTGATCGGCACGGTGCTGAGCGGTTGTGGCATCAACAACATCCCGACCCTGGACGAACAGGCCAAGGCCGCCTGGGGCCAGGTGCAGAACCAGTACCAGCGCCGGGCCGACCTGATCCCCAACCTGGTGGAAGTGGTGAAGGGCTATGCCGCCCATGAACAGGACACCCTGACCGCCGTCATCGAAGCGCGGGCCAAGGCCACCTCGATCCAAGTGGATGCCAGCACCCTCGACAACCCGGAAAAACTCAAGCAGTTCCAGCAAGCCCAGGATGGCTTGAGCGGCGCACTCAGCCGTTTGATGGTGGTGTCCGAGCGCTACCCGGACCTGAAAGCCAACCAGAACTTCCTGGCCCTGCAATCCCAGCTTGAAGGCACCGAAAACCGTATCGCCGTGGCGCGCCGCGACTTTATCCAGGCGGTGCAGGCCTACAACACCGAAATCCGCACCTTCCCGGGCCGCCTGTGGCACAGCGTGATGTACAGCGACCTGCCGATCCGCGCCACGTTTGAGGCCACCAGTGCCGACGCCGATAAAGCGCCGCAAGTGAAGTTCAAATAAAGCTGCACTGAGGTGTCGATGCGTTTATTACGGATAGGCCTGGCGCTGTGGCTGTTGGCCTGCGTGGGCATGGCCCAGGCGGCGCTGACCTTCCCGGCGCTGACCGGGCGGGTGGTGGATACCGCCGAGATGATCGACCCCACCACGCGCCAGCAGCTGACACAGCAGTTGCAGGCGCTGGAGCAGACCTCCGGTGACCAGATCGTGGTGGTCACCGTGCCTGACCTGCAGGGCGTGCCCATTGAGGACTTCGGTTATCAGTTGGGCCGCCAGTGGGGCATCGGCCAGAAGGGCAAGGACAACGGTGCGCTGTTGATCGTCGCGCGCGATGAGCGCAAATTGCGCATCGAAGTCGGCTATGGCCTGGAAGGGGTGCTCACCGACGCGCAGTCGTGGGTGATCATCAACCAGGTGATTGCACCCAAGTTCAAGGCCGGCAATTTCAGCCAGGGCATTAGCGACGGTGTGGCGGCGATGGTGCAAGTGGTGGGCGGCGAACCACTGGCCGTGCCGGCGCATGTGGCGGACGCCAACTTTGCCAAGGATAATCCGGGGTTTTCCATCGGCTTGTTTATCCTGCTGATCGGCGTGTTGTGGCTGTGCAATCGTCTGGGGCTGCCGGTGGGCGCGATCCTGCTGGCGATTCTCAGCAGCAGCGGACGCGGCGGTGGCGGCGGGGGAGGTGGCGGTGGTTTCCGGGGCGGCGGGGGCGGCTTCGGCGGCGGTGGAGCTTCAGGCGGCTGGTGATGACAATAATTAGAGAGCAATTACAACCATGGCATTACTGACTGAACACGAGCAGCGCCAAGTCGCGGAGGCGATCGCCCGGGTGGAAAAAACCACCGACGCGGAACTGGTGACCGTACTGGCCGCCCGCGCCGATGACTACGCCTACATCCCGCTGCTGTGGGCCAGCCTGATCGCGCTGGTGGTGCCGGGTGTGGTGCATTACCTGTCGGGCTACCTGACCATGTACACCTTGCTGCTGGCGCAATGGGCGACGTTCATCGTGTTGTGCCTGGTGTTCCGTTTGCCCAAGGTCACCACCCGCCTGATCCCGCGCTCGGTACGGCATTGGCGCGCGTCGAACCTGGCGCGCCGTCAATTCCTGGAGCAGAACCTGCACCACACGCTGGGCAGCACCGGCGTGCTGATTTTTGTCAGCGAGGCCGAGCGGTACGTGGAGATCCTGGTGGATGACGGCATCTCCAAGCATCTGGATGACAGCAGTTGGGATTCGATCGTCACGGCGTTTACCCAGCAGGTGAAGCAGGGCGAGACACTGGCGGGGTTTATCAGCTGCATTGAAGCCTGTGGCGAGTTGCTCAAGGTGCATGTGCCGGTGACCCAAACCCGTAATGAACTACCGAATCGCTTGGTCGTACTCGAATAATCCAGGCAACACCCAGCCCCTTTGTGAACACCACATCATCCAGTGTTCACATTTGAGGGGGGCTGCTGATTGACCGTTGATCAAATAACTCCGTGCCCTGACGCCCCATCCCCCCTAAAATGCCCGGCATTCCCTGCCCGAGGCGTTTTTGTTCATGTCTGTCACTGCTCAACCGGATCATCACGCCCAGTTCATTGAACTGCTCAGTGCAAGCCTCGCGCAGAATGCCTTTATCAAGCTGGTGCTGGCCAAATACGTCGGTGACGAGGCTGACCTGCAGCGGCTGATCATCAAGCCGGTAACGGTCAAGGAGCAGGCGTGCCTGTCCTTTGTCTACCGCTACAAGACCCGCGATATCACCAAGAATTTGCCAGTGGCCGACGCTGTTGCGGCGATTGCCGAGCTGCTGCCGGCGCGGTTCAAGAACGCTCACCTGCTGTCACTGACCGACGAAGCCCAGTTGGAATACAGCAAGAAAAACAAAAGCTCACTGTTCAAAAGTAAACCGCAGCAATTGCGCGAAGCGCCGTCGGCCGAGCATAACCGCGAGAAGAACCGCTTCCTTGACCTCAGCCGGCCGTTCCTCGCCGACCTGGGCGTCACCGACGCCAAGCAGGCGCTGATCCCGTCGATGTCGCGCAAGTGGAAGCAGATCAACAAGTTCATCGAAGTGTTCAGCCACGCGCTGACCTCGTCCCCATTGAAGCTGGACCAGCCGGTGCGCGTTGCCGACTTCGGCTCGGGCAAGGGCTACCTGACGTTTGCGATTCACGACTACCTGCGCAACACCCTCAAGGCCGAGGGCGAGGTGACGGGCGTCGAATTGCGTGAAGACATGGTGACCCTGTGCAACACCGCCGCCGCGCGCTTGGAACACCCTGGGCTGGTGTTCAAGTGTGGCGATGTGCGCAGCGTGGCGCCCAGCGAGCTGGACGTGATGATCGCCCTGCATGCCTGCGACGTTGCCACTGACTACGCCATCCACACCGGCATCCGCTCCGGCGCGTCGATCATCATGTGCTCGCCGTGCTGCCACAAGCAGATCCGCCTGCAAATCCAGAGCCCGGTGCTGCTCAAGCCCATGCTGCAATACGGCCTGCACCTGGGCCAGCAGGCGGAAATGGTCACCGACAGTTTGCGTGCGCTGTTCCTCGAAGCCTGTGGCTATGAAACCAAGGTGTTCGAATTCATCTCGCTGGAGCACACCAACAAGAACAAGATGATTCTTGCCGTGAAGCGCGCCGAGCCGGTGGACAATGAGCAGTTACTGGAGAAAATCCAGGAGCTGAAAGCGTTCTACCACATCACCGAACACTGCCTGGAAACCCTGCTGCGCGCCGATGGCTACCTGAATTGAAGTGAACACGGTCCTCTGTGGGAGCTGGCTTGCCTGCGATAGCGGTGTGTCAGTCACCACCGCCATCGCAGGCAAGCCAGCTCCCACATTAGACTGAGCCAGCCTTGATGATGGGGGCTGGCTGCACCGTCGTCTTGCGCCCCAGCATCACCGTCACGATCACCCCACACGCAAACAGCCAGGTGATCGGCTCGATGTGTTCACCAAAGAACAACGCCGAAAACGCGATGGTGAAGAAGATCTGCAACAGCTGGATCTGGCTGACCCGCGCGATCCCGCCCATGGCCAACCCGGCGTACCAGGCAAAGAAGCCCAGGAACTGCGAGAACAGCGACACATAGCCAAACGCCCACCACGCACGCATCGACACCGCGCCCTGATGCTGCGCCGCCAGGTACCACACCGGGCCGATCAGCACCGGCGTTGACAGCACCAACGCCCAGCAGATCACCTGCCAGCCGCCCATTTCCTTGGCCAGGCGACCCCCTTCGGCATAGCCCAGGCCGCCGACGGCAATCGCACCCAGCATTAGCAAGTCACCTGCCTGGATGCTGCCGGCCCCGGTGATCAGCGCATAGCTCAACACCAACGCACTGCCCAGCGCCGCGCAGGCCCAGAAGGCTTTTGACGGCCGCTCATGGGACAGCCACGCCGCATACAGCGCCACGCACAGCGGTTGCAGGCCGTTGACCAGCGCGCCATGGGACGCCGGCAACGTTTGCATGGCCCAGGCCGACAGCACCGGGAAGCCGAGAATCACCCCCGCGATCACCAGGCACAGCCCGCGCACCTGGCGCCAGGTGGGCCAGCGTTCGCGGCGCCACAGTAACAGCGCCGCTGCCGGAATCGCCGCGAACAGCGCACGGCCCAGGCCGTTCAGCAACGGGTGGATTTCCTGCACCACGATACGGGTGAAGGGCAGTGTCAGGCTGAAGATGATGACGCCCAGCAGGCCGAGGGCCATGCCGGTGTTTTCGCGCGAGCTCATGGGGAAGAACCGAAATCTAGAGGGCTTCAAGGGAAGCCCATCTAGCCACATCCCCCGCCGATTGCGGGCCTACAGCTGGGTGCGGATTTATCCGTACAGTTTTTTCAGAAGAAGCGCGTGATGCTGATCTTGGCGTTGCGGCCTTGGCTGTAGACACCTTCACCGCTGAGTGCAGGTTGGTAGAAGCGGTTGAACAGATTGTCGACGGTGAAGTTGATCTCTGTGCCCTTGAGACCGGCCTGCTGGGGTTTCCAATTGGCGAACAGGCCTTGTGTGTCGTAGCTGGCGTTTTCCGTCTGGTCGTAGATAAAGTCGCCGATGCTGGAGTTCAAACCGCCCGCGTAAACATCGGTGGGCACGCGATCGGTCTTGCGTACGAACTGGCCCTGCCAGCCCACCTGCGCGTCCCAGCTCGGGATCTTGGTACCCAGCACCACCACCCATTTTGCCGGTGGGATATCCCGCGCCCATACGTGCAGGTTGGTCGCCCAGGGATTGGTGTAGGGGTTGTCGCGCTTGCCTGTGGCCCAGGAGTAAGTCAGGGAACCGAACAGGTAGGTCGAGTCATAGTAGCTTTCCAACTCGAAGCCCTTGATGGTCATGCCACCCACATTGCGATAGTTGGTCCTGGATGCCGCGTCACTGCATACCGAATCGATACTGCCCGGTACTGTCAGTTGCCGTTCGCAGCCGATGCCGGTGGCCTTCATGATTTCGTCTTCGATGCGGTTATGGAACAACGTGGTGCGCAGTTGCAGGTTGTCCTCGCGGGTGAAGAGCCCCGAAAAGTTGGTGACGTTGCCCGCGGTAATCGCCGTAATGCGCTCAGGGTCGAGGTTCAGGCTGGTGGCGCTGCGGGTGCTGATAGCGCCCTGGACTTCGTACTGTTCATCGATCACCGGCGCACGCCACGTGCGGTTCCAACTGGCGAAGAACGCCACATCCGGGGTCACGTTCCAGAACGCAGCGAGGCGTGGCGACCAACCGGTGTAGGTACGGTCGCTGTAGTCGTGGCCCACTTTTGGGTCCGGGTTGCTGTAGTACGGCGCATCGTTGGCTTCGCCGCGGTTGCGCACGTGGTCGTAACGCAGGGACGGCGTGATGGTCACGTCGCCCAGGGTAATCGCGTCCTGGATGTAGAACGCGTTGCTATCGACCTTGCCGTGGGGCATGAAATACGGCTGGAAGTGTCCATAGTTGTATCTGGCGGTGTTGTAGGTTGCACCCGGCATCCAGCTTTCGGTTTCACGCTTGTGCTTGCGGATCTGCACGCCCGTGGTCACCGCGTGTTCCAACGCGCCGGTGGTCAGCAGGCTGGTATTGCGCAGTTCGAGGATGCGGTCTTTGTAGGAAGTATCCATCTTGCGTCCACCGGTAGCCAGGCTAATGACGGCATTCTCGGCGCGCTCATCGGTCTGGTCGGTATTGGACTCCGAGTAGCTCAGCTTCAGGTCGATCAGCGGGTTGTTCAGTGGGTGGTATTCGTACTTGCTCGACCAGGTGGTGTCCACCGTGTCGCGGTCGGCCAGGAAGCGTGATACGGCCGTGGCGTAGCCGTAGCGGTCGATAGCCGATTGTGTCGGGGGTGATGGATAGGACTTTGCCGAGAACGGCGTCATACGTTGGCTTTGGGCGCGTGAGTAAGACAGGCCCATGCTGTGTTCGTCGGTGAAATACGCGTTGAACTTGAACAGTTGGCCTTCGACATCCTGCGCGCTGTTGGGCAAGCGTTTGGGGTTGATCGGGTATTGGTTGCGCGGGTCGGGCGGAGTGTCGGCCAGCTTGAGGTCGTCGCCGTCGCGCTTGGTCAGGTAGACCAGGCCATCCATGCGGCCGTCGTCGGTGCGGCCATACACAGCGCCGGTGTAGACCTGCTCGTGGGTGTTGCTGGCGTAGCCGTATTTGACCATCGCCCCGGCATTTTGCCCGTCCTTGAGCAGGTCGGGTGCGTCCTTGGTGATCATGTTGACCGTGCCGCCAAAACCGCCGTTACCGGTAAATGGCGAGTAAGGGCCTTTCTCCACCTCAATGCTTTTGATCAACTCGGGCTCAATGAAGATGGTGCCTTGTTGATAACGCTCGAAACCGCTTTTGGCCGCGCCATCCACGGTCATCGGCACATCTTCGGCATCGCCCATGCCGCGGATGTTCATGGTCTGGCCGCCCGGCTTGGGTGAGCCGCCCATCGATACCCCGGGCAGGGTCTGCAACAGCGAAGGAATGTTATCGGGCTGGTAGCGGTCGATGTCCGCTTGGCTCAGGGTGGAGCGGCCCACGGTGATGGAGTCGACCTGGTTACCGGTGCCGATCACGCTCAGTGCATCCAGTTGAACAACGCCGCTATTGGTGGTCTTGGCCTCTTCGGGTCTTACCACATAGGTGCTGCCAACCTTGATCAGGGTGAACTCGCCGTTTTTCAGCAGGGTACGAATCGCCACTTCTGGTGTGAAGTCACCATTGAGCGCAGGGGCATGCACGTTCTTGAGCAGCTCTTCGTCGAACAGCAGTTGGATCTGTGCCTGTTGCGCCACCTGGCTCAGGGACGTGGCCAGTGCCTGGGCGGGCAGCTTGAATGTCTCGGCTTGGGCAGTGAGGCTGAACACCAGGCAAGTGGCAATGAGCGTCGGTCGAAGAAACAGGTGCGAAGCGTGGCAAGGCGCGCGAAACATGAAATCCCCCGGTGCGGCCAAATGGCCAAAAAGGTGTGCGTATCAGGTACAGACCGGAGGAAGACGGGGTAGGGAAAAAAATCCACACCTGCGGATGCAAAATATTCTCAAATAAGAATTCAGTCGGGTTATTTGCTCGGTTCGATCCTCATGATGCCATCGGCCGACGCCACGGTTTTTACCGGCAACAGGGCGGGCAAGGCGTTGAGCAGGGCGTCGGGATCATTCACATCCAGATTGCCCGAGACCTTCAGGTGGGCCACAGCGCTGCTGACCTGCAGCGGTGCCTGGGGGCGGTACAGGCTCAATTCATCGATCAGGCTGGCCAGTTCGCGGTTGCGAAACGACAAGTGTCCACTGCGCCAGTCGGCGACTTCTTCAGCGGTGAGGGTTTGCTGCTGCAACGTGCCCTTGGCATAGCTGTAGATCGCGCGTTGCTGTGCACCCAACAGGCTCACGGGGCTTTTTGCATCCGGCTCGAAGGCGACCTGCCCATGGGCGACGCTGACCACCAGTTGTTGCTGGCTGCGGCGTACATCGAAGCCAGTGCCGACCACGCGCACACGGGCTTCGCCTGCTTGCACGAACAGCGGCCGCTCCTTGTCGGCGGCCACTTCGATGTACACCTGGCCCTTGTCCAGGTGCACGATGCGCTGGTACGCGCTGAAATCGACCCGCACGCGGGTGTTGGCATTCACGTACAAGGTGCTGCCATCGGGCAGGTCCAGGGTGCGCATGCCTTTGGCATGGGCCGCTACCTGAGTGTGATAAAGCTCGCGCGGCGCGCCGATATGAGTGGCCAGCACCGCGCACAGCAGGGCGGCGGCCACGGCCAGGGCAGGGCGCCATACCGACGGTTTGCGCTGGGGCAGCGCCACGGGTTTGTTCAGTTGCTGCAACTGGGCGAGGTCTGCCCACAGTTGTTCGAATTCGGCATAGGCGCGGGCATGGGCAGGCTCGGCTTGCCAGGCAGCAAAAGCCTTGCGGTCGGCGCGCCCCGCGTCATTGCGGTTGCGGGCAAACCAACTGGCGGCTTGGGCATCAATGGCGTCACGGTCTTCGATGTCCAGGGCGTCGGTGTCGCTCAGGCGGTTCATTCTGGCTGCTCCGTGCCGGGTTCGTGTTGAAGGCGTCGCTTGCAGTGCAGCAGGGCAAACGCGATGTGCTTTTCCACCATGCTGGTCGAAATGCCCATGCGCTCGGCGATCTGCGCCTGGCTCAAGCCTTCGAAGCGGTGCAGCATAAGGGCTTCTCGCCTGCGGGGCGAGAGTTCAGCAAGGACTTCTTTCAACTGTTCCAGGCGTTGCAAGCGTTGAGCGGCGGCCATGGGATCGTTTTGCTCGTCGGTGACCGGCTCGGCGTCCATTTCGGCGGGGTCAAAGTGGGCGGTCTGCCGTACCTTCTGTTTGCGCCAGTGATCACGCAGCAGGTTGCGCGCCATCTGGAACAGAAACGCCCGTGGCTGCTCGACCTTGGCCCGGTCGCGGTAGTCCAGCCACTGAGTAAAGACATCCTGGGTCATGTCCGCCGCGTCGCTGGCGTTGTCCGTGCGTTTGCGCAGGAAATACAGGATATCTGTATAGAACCCGCGAAAGGCATCGGCCGACAACGGGTCGGGCTTGGGACGAGACATGGATATCCTTCTTGACGAAGCACGACTTAGAGAAAGTCGTGAATGGTATCGAGAACCATTGTCATTTGTCTCTATTTTACGGATGTACACAGCAAAAAATGTGGGAGCGGGCTTGCTCGCGAAAGCGGTGTGTCAGTCGATTTATCCGGTGCTGGCACACTGCATTCGCGGGCAAGCCCGCTCCCACAGGGGATCGTGGGTTAGCGCAGTAGTGCTTTCAGTTGTTCGATCCCCACGTCACCCAACGGGAACACTGGCAAACGTGGATCACCCACTTCCAGACCGGTCAGACGCAGCCCGGCCTTGATCGTCGCGGGCAAGCCACCCTTGAGGATGAATTCCAGCAAGGGCAACTGGCGGTAAAACAGCTCTCGCGCCTTGGTCAGATCATTGGCCAAGACCGCCTCATACAACGCCAGGTTCAGCTCTGGGATCAGGTTCGGTGCTGCCGTGCACCAGCCCTTGGCGCCTGCCGCGAAGGCTTCCAGCGCCAGCGGGTTGCAACCGTTGTAGAACGGCACATCGCTGTGGCGATGCAACTGGTGCATGCGTTGGATATCCCCGGTGCTTTCCTTGACCATGGTCACGTTGGCCACCTGCTTGAGGATGCGCAGGATCAAATCCACCGACATGTCCGTGCCGCTGGTGGCCGGGTTGTTGTAGAGCATGATCGGCACGCCGATGCTGTCGCCGATCGCGGCGTAGTGGGCGAGGATCTCCGCTTCGCTGAGCTTCCAGTAGGACGCCGGCAGCACCATCACCGCATCGGCGCCATTGGCCTCGGCGTAACGGGCGCGGCGCACGGCTTTGGCGGTGGTCAGGTCCGAGACGCTGACGATGGTCGGTACGCGCCGGGCGATTTTCGCCAGGCTGAAGGCGCTGACTTCATCCCACTCGGCGTCGCTCAAGTATGCACCTTCACCGGTGCTGCCCAGTGGCGCGATGGCGTGCACGCCGCCGTCAATCAGGCGGTCGATGGAGCGGCCGAGGGCGTCGAGGTCAATGCGTTGGCCGTCGGCGCTGAACGGGGTGATGGTGTAGCCGATGATGCCGTGAATGGTTGGGCTGGACATGGACGGTCTCCGGTCGAAAATAGGCAAGTCAGTTCAGGCAATCGGCGTGTTGACGCAGGTTCTGCCGGGCGTAGTAGTTGAACGCGGCGCCCTGGCGCTTGGGCCGTGAGATCCAGTCATGGGCCTCGCGCCCCAGTTCCGGCAGGATTGGCTTGATGGTGCCGGCTGCCATCGCGAGCAACTGCAACTTGGCCGCGCGCTCGATCAACTGCGCGATCACACAGGCTTCCTCGATGCTCGCCCCGGTGGACAGCTGGCCGTGGTGCGAGAGCAGGATCGCGCGTTTGTCGCCCAGTGCCGTGGTGATGATTTCACCTTCTTCATTGCCCACCGGCACACCCGGCCAGGCCTCCAGGAAGGCGCAGTCTTCGTACAGCGGGCAGAGGTCCATATGGGACACCTGCAGCGGCACTTCCAGCATCGACAGCGCGGCGATGTGCGTGGGGTGCGTGTGAATGATGCAGTTCACATCCGGCCGCCCACGGTACACCCAGCTGTGGAAACGGTTGGCCGGGTTGGGGATGCCATGGCCCTCCAGCACTTCAAGATCCTCGTTCACCAGCAACAGGTTGCTGGCAGTGATCTCATCAAAACCCAGGCCCAGTTGCTGCGTGTAATAGGTGCCCTGTTCCGGCCCGCGCGCGGTGATCTGCCCGGCCAGGCCGGAGTCGTGACCGTTTTCGAAGAGGATGCGGCAAGTCAACGCCAGCTTTTGCCGGTCGGTCCACGTATTATCCGCCAGGGTGTTTTGCATCTGGGTCAGTGCTTGCTTGACCAGTTGGTCTTTCGGGAGTGCTAATGTCTTGGCCATATCGGGTGCCCTCGGTAGCTGCAAATGACACTAACGATGCTATATGACACTTTGTGTCATTGGCAAGCACAGCTCATCGCTTACTGCATGGATTAACCGCAGCGCATGTCTATCCGTTTGAAATTATTGAGAAAAAAACTTGGCGTCACCTTGGAGGCCCTGGCCGAAAAGTCCGGGATGACCAAGAGTTACCTGTCCAAGGTCGAGCGCGGGCTCAACACGCCGTCGATTGCCGCCGCGCTCAAACTGGCCAAGGCGTTGAACGTGAAGGTCGAGGAGTTGTTCAGCGAAGACAGCGTCAGCCTCGACAGCTACAGCCTGGTGCGCAGCCATGAGCGGCCGGACACATCACCGGGTTATGCGGTGCTGGCCCATCAGGTCAGCGAACGCAGCCTGCTGCCGTTCATCATCTACCCGCCGGCGGAGTTCACCGACAAGACCTTCAAGGAGCACCTGGGCGAAGAGTTTCTGTTTGTGCATGAAGGCCAGGTGGAAGTGGATTTCATGAACGAGCGCGTGATCCTGGAGCGGGGCGATGCGCTGCACTTCAATGCGCAGAAGCCTCATCGGTTGCGCTCGGTGGGGCCGGTGCAGGCGCAATTGCTGGTTGTGGTGCACAGCTCGGAAGAATGATGTCGCGCGCGTGTTGCGAACACACTCAATGTGGGAGCTGGCTTGCCTGCGATAGCATCACCTCGGTTCAGCTGACAGACCGAGGTGCCTGTATCGCAGGCAAGCCAGCTCCCACATTGGATCGACGTCGCCTATAAAATCAGCGTTCGACAGGCACTGACAGCGCTGGATTGCCCAATGGGTGCGTACGCGCCGCGAAGAACTTCAGCGCCACCCCAGCCCCCTCAAACAACTCCGAATACCGCCGCTTCTGCTGACGAATAAACCCATCGCTGCGCCCCGACACCGAGATCGCCAGCGTCGTCACATTGGCTTGGCGAATCGCGTCCACCAGGTGTTTATCCTGCGGTCCCAGCTCGTGCCCGAACAGGCACAACGCTCCCTCATGGCTCAGCAACTGCTCATAGCAGAACGACAGGTAATCCGAACTGCGGATGGTCTTGAGCTTCTCTTCCACCTTGCCCTCGCTGACAAACAGCGGTACGTCGTCCAGGGTCTTGATAGTGTTGTTGATCGCGAAACTGCTGAGCAAGGTGCTGTCAGTGGTCGGCAACTTGCGCGCGGTACCGTCGAGGTTACGCACCAGGTGCAGGCCGCCGTGCAAGTACAAGATGCGCGTGGCGTCGGTACGGGTATTGCGCAGGTCGAAGCTGGCGTCGGCGCTGCGGAACAAATCGTCGATGCCGGGGGCGTGCAGGATCGCCCAGTAGTTCAGCAAATCGTAATTGGTGGTGAACACCGTGGGGTAGTTCGCCAGCTCGCTGTTGATCGTCGCCAGCGTCGACGGTTGCACCAGGCGCCACGGGATATGCACGGCGTGGATGGTGTTGATCAACGCTTCCTTGATCGCGTAGTAACGATTGCGCGGCGCCGCCGAGCTGACCGCCAGGGCCTTGTTGACCCGGCTGGTGGTCTTCAACGCGCCCAGCGCCTGCTCGAAGCTGCGGGTTTGCAAGGCGTCGAACACGCTGAGCTCGGATTGGCTCAGGGGCTTTTCTTCGACGGTGCGGGCGTTTTCGAACAGTGAGTCGTAGGCGAAGTCTTCCCAAATCGTGCGGCTTGCGCCGTTGCCGATCAGAATCCCGCTGAAGTCGTGGGCAGCGCGCAGGGCGCTCCAGTCTTCAAGGTGGGCGTCACTATCCTGGAAATCCTTCATTGCGGCGGGTCTACTCGAAATCGGCTGGACGGTGACTTTATCACGGGTTGGCGTTGATCCTGATCAAGATACGGCGGCTGGCGCAGGTTGATGCTGTAGGCATAAAGCCTCTGAGGATTCGCCATGAGCAGCACCTTTTTTATCCCCGCCGTCAATATCATGGGCACCGACTGCCTCGACGAAGCGATGACCGCCATCCGCAACTATGGCTTTCGCAAAGCATTGATCGTCACCGACGCCGGCCTGGCCAAGGCGGGCGTCGCGAGCATGATCGCCGAGAAACTGGCGATGCAGGACATTGACTCGGTGATCTACGACGGCGCCAAGCCCAACCCCAACGTGGAAAACGTCGAGAACGGCCTGGCGCTACTGCAGCAGAGCGCCTGCGATTTTGTGGTGTCCCTGGGTGGCGGTTCGCCCCATGACTGCGCCAAGGGCATCGCCCTGTGCGCCACCAACGGCGGGCATATCGGCGACTACGAAGGCGTCGACCAATCGAGCAAACCGCAACTGCCGCTGGTGGCCATCAACACCACCGCCGGCACCGCCAGCGAGATGACTCGCTTCTGCATCATCACCGACGACACCCGCCACGTGAAAATGGCCATCGTCGACCGCAACGTCACGCCGCTGCTGTCGGTCAACGACCCGGCGCTGATGGTCGGCATGCCCAAGGGCCTGACAGCCGCCACCGGCATGGACGCGTTGACCCATGCCATCGAAGCCTACGTGTCCACCGCCGCCAATCCGATCACCGACGCCTGCGCCATCAAGGCCATCGAACTGATCAGCGCGAACCTGCGCCTGGCGGTCCGCGACGGCAGCGACAAGGCCGCCCGGGAAAACATGGCCTACGCGCAGTTCCTCGCCGGCATGGCCTTCAACAATGCGTCCCTGGGCTTCGTGCACGCCATGGCCCACCAACTGGGCGGTTTCTACGACCTGCCCCACGGCGTGTGCAACGCAGTGTTGCTGCCCCATGTGCAAAGCTTCAACGCCAGCGTCTGCGCCAAACGCCTGAGCGATGTGGGCCGTGCGCTGGGCGCCGATATCAAGGGCATCACCGACGAAGAGGGGGCCCAGGCCGCCATCACCGCCATTCGCAGCCTGGCCCACGACGTCGAAATCCCCGCCGGATTGCGCGAACTGGGCGCCAAGTTGCAGGACATTCCCTTGCTGGCGACCAACGCGCTGAAAGATGCCTGCGGCCTGACCAACCCTCGGCGGGCGGATCAGCGGCAGATCGAGGAGATCTTTCGCAACGCGTTTTGATAGGGGCAGCCTTAAGCTGCAAGCGGTAAGCTACGAGCTGGATGTGCTCAACTTGAGCTTGAAGCTTGCGGCTTGCCGCTGAGGTCCCCCCTATGAGAGTTCTGTTATTCGGCGCCACCGGCATGGTCGGCCAGGGTGTCCTGCGTGAGTGCCTGTTGGCCGCTGACGTTCAGGAAGTCGTCGCCGTTGGCCGCACGCCCTTGACCCAGGAGCACGGCAAGCTGCACCAGGTGTTGCACGGCGATATGCTGGATTTCCAGCCTCTGGAAAACCTGTTGCAAGGCTTTGACGCGTGTTTCTTTTGCCTCGGTGTTTCATCGGCGGGGATGAATGAAGTCAAGTACACCCACCTCACCTATGACCTCACTCTGGTCGCTGCCAGCACGTTGGCGCGGCTCAATCCACACATGACGTTTATCTATGTGTCCGGTGCCGGTACCGACAGTTCCGAGGCGGGTAAATCGATGTGGGCGCGGGTCAAGGGCAAGACCGAGAATGCCTTGCTGCGCCTGCCGTTCAAGGCGGTGTATCTGTTTCGGCCTGGGGTGATCCAGCCGTTGCATGGCGTGCGGTCGAAGACGCCGTTGTATCAGTCGTTTTATTCGGTACTCGGGCCATTGCTGTCGTTTGTGCGGCGGCTGAAACCAGGCTGGGTGGTGAGCACCGAGACCGTAGGCCGGGCGATGTTGCAGGCTGCCAGCCAGGGTGCGCCGCAGCCGGTGGTGGAGCAGGCCGAGATCAATCGGCTGGCCAGCGAGCGTCGCTGATGTTGCACAAGAGTCTGGTGCGTCGCTTGGACCTGATCACGCTGCAGTTGTTTGTGGCGGTGTTCGAGGAAGGCACGCTCACCCGTGCTGCCAACCGTGAGGCCATTGCAGTGTCGGCTGCCAGCAAGCGCTTGATGGAGCTGGAGCAGGTGCTGGGCGTCACCCTGTTCGTGCGCCGCGCCAAGGGCATGGACCTGACGGCAGCCGGTGAAACCTTGCTGCACCATGCGCGGCAGATGCTGTTCAACGTCGAGAAGATGGGCCTGGAACTGGGCGAACACAGCCATGGTGTGCGCGGCTATGTGCGAATGCTGGCCAACCTTTCGGCAATTATTCAGTTTCTTCCGGAAGACCTGCGGGGCTTTTCCGAACTGCACCCCGAAGTGAAAACCGACCTGGAAGAACGTCCCAGCAAAGGTGTGGTTCAAGGTGTGTTGGATGGCGTGGCGGACCTTGGGATTTGTTCCAGTGACACCGACATCAAAGGCCTGCCCAGCGTAACGTATCGACGCGACAAACTGGTGGTGCTGATGCCGGCGGATCACCCGTTGGCAGAGCGTGAAACCCTGGCGTTCAGTGAAACCCTCGACAGCGATTACGTCGGCCTGCACGCCGCCAGCTCCATCAATATGCGCACCCATGCGGCCGCGCGCGAGGCGGGCAAGATGCTGCGCCTGCGCATTCATGTGCCGGGGTTCGACGCCATGTGCCGGATGGTCCAGGCCAACATGGGCATTGGGATCCTGCCACAAAAGGCCTACGAGTTGTTTGGTCGCGCACTGGGCCTGCATGCCGTACCGCTGACGGACGACTGGTCGGACCGTAGTCTGATCCTGGTGGTGCGCGATAAGACGCAGTTGTCCCCGGTCAGTCGTCTGCTGTTCGACTACCTCAGCGGTCCCCTGTAGGCGCCCGGCTTGCCGGCGATGGCGATCTTTAATCGCCGCAGCACGCAAGGGACTCATCGACCGTCAGCCGATTCGTACAAATGTGTTCGCGTTTGGCGAACGCTCCTTGCCAACTGACGGTTGGATTTATCCTGCACCTGCCCTCTAGTCTTGGCGTCACATTCCAAGAATAAGAGGTACACCCCATGACGGCTCCTTTGAGCGGTATCAAGGTGATCGAGATCGGCACCCTGATTGCCGCGCCGTTCGCCGCCCGGTTGATGGGCGAGTTTGGCGCCGAGGTGATCAAGATCGAGGCCATGGGCCAAGGTGACCCGCTTCGCAAATGGCGAAAGCTGCACGAAGGCACGTCGCTGTGGTGGTACCTGCAATCGCGTAACAAAAAGTCCCTGGCGCTGGATCTCAAGTCGCCCGAAGGCCTGGACCTGATCAAGCAATTGCTCGGTGACGCCGACGTGCTGATTGAAAACCTGCGCCCCGGCGGCCTGGAGAAACTCGGCCTCGGCTGGGACGTGCTGCACGCTCTCAACCCCAAGCTGACGTTGGTGCGCATCTCCGGTTACGGCCAGACCGGCCCGTATCGCGACCGCCCTGGCTTTGGTGCCATCGGCGAGGCCATGGGCGGTATCCGCTACACCACTGGCAACCCCAACTCGCCACCGGCGCGGGTCGGCGTGAGCCTGGGCGATTCCCTGGCGTCGTTGCACGGTGTGATCGGCGCGCTGATGTCGCTGCTGCGGGTCAAGACGGGGCAGGGCGACGGGCAGATTGTCGATGTGTCGCTGGCCGAGAGCGTGTTCAACCTGATGGAAAGCCTGGTGCCGGAATACGACATGCTTGGCCATGTGCGCGAACGCAGCGGCGGTGCCTTGCCGGGCATTGCGCCCTCCAACACCTACCTGACAGCCGACGGTGCCTACGTGGTGATCGCCGGCAACAGTGACCCGATCTACAAGCGCCTGATGCACACTATTGGTCGCGCCGACCTGGCCGAAGCGCCCGAGTTTGCCCACAACGATGGGCGCGCCGCCCAAAGCGGTCTGCTCGACGCCGCGATCACCCACTGGACCAGCAGCCTGCCCATCGATCACGTGCTCGGCGCGCTTGAAGCCGCAGAGGTACCGGCGGGGCGCATCTACTCCGTCGCGGATATCGTCAGTGACCCGCACTACCAGGCGCGTGACATGTTGCTCAATGCCGAGTTGCCTGGCGGTGTGTCGGTGAAGATGCCCGGCATCGTGCCCAAACTCTCGGACACCCCTGGCGGCGTGAACTGGCAGGGCCCGTCCCTGGGGCAACACACCGACGAAATTCTTGGCAGCCTGGGCCTGGCCGGCGCCGATATCCAACGCCTGAAAACCTCGGGAGTGGTGCAATGATCACCGACTATTCAGACCCGCTGATCGTGCAGGAAGTGTCCCCGCGTGACGGCCTGCAAATCGAGCCGACCTGGGTCGCAACGGCGGACAAGATCGCCTTGATCGACCAGCTTTCCCTGGCCGGTTTTTCACGGATCGAAGCCGGTTCGTTCGTCTCGCCCAAGGCCATTCCGGCATTGCGCGATGGCGAGCAAGTGTTCCAGGGCATCCAACGCAAGCCGGGTGTTATCTATGTCGCACTGATCCCCAATCTCAAGGGCGCCCTGCGTGCCATCGAATCCCGTGCCGACGAGCTGAACCTGGTGATGTCCGCCAGCCAGACCCACAACCTGGCCAATATGCGCATGCGCTGTGAAGCGTCGTTGGCGGCGTTTGGCGAGATCGTCAGCGTTGCCGCCGACCACCCTGTGAGGCTCAACGGCAGCATCGCCACCACGTTCGGTTGCCCGTTTGAAGGCAAGATCGATGAAGACCGCGTGCTGCAATTCGTTGACGCTTACCTTGAACTGGGCATCCAGGGCATCAGCCTGGCCGACACCACGGGCATGGCCAATCCACGCCAAGTGGAACGCCTGGTCAAGCGCGTGTTGCAGCGCGTATCCGCCAGCGACCTGACCCTGCATTTTCACAACACCCGCGGCCTGGGTTTATGCAACGTGCTGGCCGCTTATGAGGCCGGTGCCCGTCGATTTGACGCGGCGCTCGGCGGTTTGGGCGGCTGCCCGTTCGCACCGGGGGCGTCGGGCAATATCTGCACTGAAGATTTGGTCAACCTGTGCGAAGAGGTCGGGATTCACACCGGCATCGACCTGCCGCACCTGCTGCACATGTCCCGCCGTCTGCCGGCCCTGTTGGGCCATGAACTGCCTGGCCAGGTGGCCAAGGCCGGGCGCAATGGCGACCTGCATCCGCCGCCGGCCTACATCGCCACGCTGTAGCACCGCACCAGACAACAAAAACAATCGGGCGCCTGTGAGCAGCCCGCTGGAGAGAAACCATGAGCACTAATACGTTGGAGGCCGGCGCGCGCCCGGCTGCTGAAATCGATGCCGAAAAAGCCCTGGTCAGCAAGGTCGCCTGGCGCCTGATGCCACTGATCATGGTGTGCTACCTGTTCGCGTTTTTTGACCGTATCAACATCAGCTTTGCCAAGTTCCAGTTGCAAGCGGACCTAAGCCTGAGCGACACCGCCTATGGCCTGGGCGCCGGGTTGTTCGTGGTGGGATACGTGATCTTCGAAGTGCCAAGCAACATGATGCTGTACAAGGTCGGCGCGCGGCGCTGGATTGCGCGGATCATGATGTCGTGGGGGCTGGCGACGGCAGCCATGGTGTTTGTCACGGCAGAATGGCAGTTCTATGTGCTGCGCTTCCTGATCGGCGCAATGGAGGCAGGTTTTGCGCCCGGCGTGCTGTATTACCTGACGTTGTGGTTCCCGCAGCACTTCCGTGGGCGCATCACGTCGATGCTGTTCCTGGCGTCGGCCTTTGCCGGCCTGGTGGGCGCACCGTTCTCCGGCTTGGTGCTGGAGCACCTCGACGGCGTGTTGCAGATGCGCGGCTGGCATTGGCTGTTCCTGCTCGGCGGCTTGCCGTGCATCGGCCTGGGCTTCCTGGTGCTGACGCTGCTCAAGGACCGCATCGAAGATGCCCATTGGCTGACACCCGCGGAGAAAACCTTGCTGGCCAGTCGCATCGCCAAGCATGAGCCGAACCAGCACGGGGGCTCGCTGCTGTCAGCAATCCGCATTCCTGGGTTCCTGATGCTCGGCTTCATCTACTTCCTGATCCAGGTGGCGTCCTACGGCCTCAACTTCTGGGCGCCGCAATTGATCCGCAGCGCCGGTACCCAGAGCCCGGTGATGATCGGCCTGCTCACGGCGATTCCTTATGTGTGCGGCGCGATCAGCATGGTGGTGATCGGGCGGCTGTCGGATGCCACCGGCGAGCGGCGCAAGTTTGTCTGCGGCCTAGTGGTGCTGGGGGCAGTGGGCTTCTTCAGTGCCGGCATTTTCGCCGACCACACGACCTTTCTGATTATTGCCCTGGGCATGCTGGGCGCGGGCATCATCGCCTCGATCCCGACCTTCTGGACCCTGCCACCCAAGTTGCTGGCCGGCGCCGGGGCAGGCGCCGCGGGCGGTATTGCGGTGATCAATACCCTCGGGCAGTTCGGTGGCATTGTCAGCCCGGTGATGGTGGGACGCATCAAGGACCTCACCGGCAGCACCACCCCGGCGCTGTATGTGATCGGCGTGTGCGCGCTGTTGGCGGCGGCGCTGCTGCTGTGGGGCCTGCCGCAAAAACTGCGTACGCTCGATAAAGGCTGATCAGCCAGCGGCGGCCAACGCTCGGGCCGGTGTGGCGCTGAACTGAATCAATGCCACCCCGCCCATCAACAACAACGCCCCCAGTACACGGGGCGTTGTCAGTTGGCGCTCCACCAGACCGAACAGGCCGAAGTGATCCAGCACCAACGAGGCCAGAATCTGCCCGGCCATGGCCAGCGCGATAAACCCCGACGCGCCCAGTTTGGGGAGCAGCATCAACGCCAGGGAAATAAAGCACACGCCAAACGCGCCGCCGGCCCACATCCACAACGGCGCCTGACTGATAAACGCCAGGCTTGGCAATGGCAAGCGCATGGCCAGAATCACTGGCAGCAACACGATGATGCTCACCAGCAGTGACGCCAGGGTGGCCCACAACGGATGACCGAGCCCGCGCCCGAGGTTGGCGTTGATCGCACTTTGAAACGGCACCACCGCCCCGGCGACGACCGCCAGCGCCAACAGGCCCACCCAATGCAATGTCGTCATGTCCACTCTCCCAGAGGTTTTGCTGGACTCTAGGCTATTCGTCGCGCAAATTTAAATTCCAAGTTCTTATGCCGAGCATGCAGCTGATGAATGATCTGCGCCGCATCGACCTCAACCTGCTGGTGATCCTCGACGCCTTGCTCACCGAGCAACACGTCACCCGTGCCGCCGAGCGCTTGCACCTGAGCCAGCCGGCGGTCAGCCATGCGCTGGCGCGTTTGCGTGACCTGCTGGGTGACCCGCTGCTGGTGCGCCAGGGCGGTAGCCTGGTGCCGACGGTTCGCGCGCTGGAGTTGGCCGCGCCACTGGCTGAGGCCCTGGCGCAGGTGCAGGCCCTGTTGGCGCCAAATCGCTTTGACCCGGCGTCGGCCAAACGCAGGTTTCGTGTGGCGATGTCTGACTACAGTGCGGCGATTTTCCTACCCGACCTGGTGCGGATGCTGCGCGGTGAAGCGCCAGGTATCGATCTGCAAATTATCCAGGCCAGCCGTGAAGGCATGGTGGAAGGTGTGCTCAATGGCGACCTTGACCTGGCGGCGGGGGTCTTCCCCGACATGCCCGCAGAACTGCGTACTACGCCGTTGTTCGACGAGCACTACATCTGCCTGGTGGACCGCAACAGCCTGTCGCCAAGCGGCACATTGGATCTGTCCACCTACCTGTCACGGCCCCATGTCTTGTTGGAAATGCGTGGCAGCGGCACACCGGAAATCGAGCGGGCACTGACGGCGATTCGTGAACGTCGACACGTAGCAATCAGCCTGCCGCACTGGGGCGTAGCGCCGCAGTTGATCCAAGGCACCGACCTGATCCTCACCGTCTCGACGCGTGGCTTGCTGAATATTGATCACCAGCACTTGCTGGCCGTACCGCCGCCCTTTCATATTCCATCGTTTGCGTTTGAATTGGCGTGGCACGCACGCCGGGGAGGGGATTCGGGGTTGCAGTGGTTAATTGGGCAGGTGCAGGGTGTATTGTCCAAAGGCCACCGCTGACAGGAAAACAACACCATGCTTTCTGGCTTCAACCACCTCACCCTCGCTGTCACCGATTTGGATCGCAGCGTCCGCTTCTATCATCAACTGTTGCAACTTCAACTTGACGCCACCTGGGACGCCGGCGCCTACCTCTCGCTACCGAGCCTGTGGTTATGTTTGTCGCTCGATCCATTGCGCACTGCGCAGCCGGCGGCCGACTACACCCATTACGCGTTCACAGTGGCTGCAGATGATTTCAGTGCACTGGTGGCACGCCTGCGTGCGGGCGATGTGCAGGAGTGGCGCGACAACCGCAGTGAAGGTGCCTCGTTCTATTTTCTCGACCCGGACGGCCACAAGCTCGAAGCCCATGTCGGCGACCTGGCCTCGCGGTTGCAAGCGTGTCGCGCCAAGCCCTATGCCGGAATGAAGTTTTACCCGTAGCACGGGAACGTGCAGAATCCCTTCACTGTTCAACCCTCTGTCTGAGTCACGCCCATGACCCCATCCTTGCTGCTCGCCGTGCTTGCTTCAGGTTTTATCTACGGTATTACGCCGGGGCCGGGGGTGTTGGCCGTGTTCGGCATCGGCGCCGCCCGTGGCCGGCGTGCCGGCGCAGGGTTCCTGTGCGGGCACCTGCTGGGAGACGTGGTGTGGTGCTCGACAGCGCTGATCGCCATCGTTGGCGCGCGGGAAGTGGGCAGCAGTGCGTTTGATGTGCTTGGTGTGCTCAGTGGCCTGTATTTGTTCTGGCTTGGCTGGCGCGCGATCCGAACCCAGCGCCGCAGCAGCGATGCGCCTCAAGGGGCTGCACGGCATCCGTTCTGGCATGGCATCGTGTTTGGCCTGACCAACCCCAAGGCGTACCCGGTGGCGGTGGCGACATTCACGGCGTTGCTGTCCAGCCGTGCCGAGTTGCTGACTTGGTCGATGCTACCGTCGCTGATCTTCCTGAGCTTTGTCGGCGGGCTGCTGGCCTACGCGATCCTGATCGGTGTGGTCGGTGCCCAACGGGTGCGCACGGTGTATCAACGCCATGAAATCCTGATCACCAGACTCTGCGGGGTGATGTTTATCGGTTTCGCCATCAACGCTCTAGCGCATGCATTGCCAGGCCTGTTTGGCAGCAAACCCGCCTGATTTGATGATGACCGTTCGTCGCACTGGCGAGTTTTTTCTAAACCTTTGCCGCCCTGAAAATTCGAATTGAGGGCGGGGTGTGTTCCCCCGCACCTATTTTTACCCTGGAGGAACCCATCATGAGCCGCATGGCTATCCGGTTACGCACCGCCAGTTTCGCGATGCTGCTGGGCCTCGGCGCCAGCAATGCTTTCGCCCAGTCGCCTGCTGAATTCATCGAGCAGGCTTCGGCCAAAGGCATGGCCGATATCGAAACCAGTCGCATGGCCCACGCCAAGACCTCGTCCCAGGAAATCAAGGACTACACCATCGAGGTGATCAACGAGCGCACCCTGGCCAACCAGCACCTGGCGGCCATCGCCAAGAAGCTCGACCTGCCTGTCGCGCCGCGCGAGAAGATCGTCGACAAAGCCGAAACCCTGATGCCCGAACTCAAGGACGGCGACTCCTTTGATGCGGCCTACACGGCGCAACAGGTCAAGGAAAACGAGGACGCCATCGCCCTGTTCAAAAAGGAAGGTGCAGCGTCGGATGTGCCAGAAATAAAAGCCCTGGTGGATGAGACGCTGCCCAAGTTGGAAGAGCGTCTGCAGAAAGCCCGTGCATTGGCATCGACCTACGGCAAGGGTCATCAAGGCGACGGTTGAGCCTGTCACCTGAACTGAAAAACGGCGGTTGGTGCTTCTCCAACCGCCGTTTTTTCATGCCTGGTTCAAATCGGTCTTGATCTGCGCAGCATCGTCGGCGTGCTCGCCGCAACTGCTGTTGAGGCTGACGCTCCCCGTCGCACCGATGCTGCAGTATTCCTTGCGCAGTTTCTCGAGTTCTTTACGGTCGAGCCCGTCCAGGCTCAGCACGGCATTCTGTGCATCCTTGGACACGCGCAGCAGCTCATCAATCTTGATATGCAGGATGTCGTTGTCGCGGTTCTGCGTGTTCTGGATCAGGAACACCATCAGGAACGTGATGATGGTGGTCGAGGTATTGATGATCAGCTGCCAGGTGTCGTTGTAGTGGAAATACGGCCCGCTCAGGCTCCACGCCAGGATCAACGCCACCGCCGCGTAGAACGTGCGTGGGCTGCCCGCCCAACGGGACAGGGATTGGGAGACTGCGGAGAATTTCATGACCGTTTTTCCTTTGGAAGAGGTGATGAATTAATGGACCGCAGGGAATCTTTGAAATTTCTTTTTACATTTGGCTGGGTGAACAAAGTTGTACGTTTTTGTCGTCGGCTACCTCAGAAGGCCAACTCCGCTTGGCCCGTGCCCTCCAGCGCGAGCAAATACTGCTTGGCTTCCAGCCCCCCGGCAAACCCGGTCAACCCGCCCGACGCGCCGATTACCCGGTGGCACGGTGCAATGATCGATATCGGGTTACGCCCATTGGCGGCGCCCACCGCGCGCACGGCTTTCGGGTTGCCGATCTGCTGTGCGATCTGGCTGTAACTGCGGGTCTCGCCGAAAGGAATCGTCAGCAGTGCCTGCCAGACCCGCTTCTGGAAGTCGGTGCCGGAAAAGTCCAACTCCAGCTCGAACTGGTTGCGCGTACCGGCGAAGTATTCCTGCAACTGGCGTTCGGTTTCCAGCAGCACCGGGCTGTCATTGGCCTCGCGCAATTCACCCAAACGCACACGGTTGGCGCGCTCGGTTTCCCACAGGATGGCGCCGAGTTTGCCGTTGCGCGCCACCAGGGTCAGTTGGCCGACGGGGGAGGGCATGAGTTTGTATTCGTAGGGCATGGGCCTGATCCTTGACGCTGTATGGCGTCACTGTCCGTGTTGTAAACCGTGGGGGAACCCTGTTTCTTGCGATGGAGTTCCACGCGGCTAAAAACGCCAGTGAATCCAATTGCCCGACCCATAGACCCAGGAGACCTGGAAGATAAACCAGACTATCGAGGGCGTCGACAATGCGACCAGTGAGCCAAGGTTGAGTAGAGCGATGATGGTCGCGCCGATTGTCAGACCTCGACTGGCATGCTGCCTTGCGTACCACGCGCCATAGATGGACCCGGCAACGGTCGCTATTGATACAAGGCGTCCGAGACCTATGGGGGGCAAGGGTATCAGTGGGGCCAGCAGTGGAATGATCAGCACCAGCCCCACGACTTTTCTAAAGACCGGCCTCGACGTTTTTTGTCCGCGCGGGAGCATTCTGGGTTGTCCTGTTTTTGGGGAAGGCGTATCCCATAGTGATAGGCGAATATTCTTGTTCCTGTAGGGATAGGCTTAATCAATGTTCCTGCTGAAGCACTTTCAGCGCTGCCGACGCCAGGAACCCCAAACGGCTTTTTTCTTCCGGGTGGTGCAGTACCTATTCATCGATCTGTGCAATGACGGCGAGAAACTCATCAACTAGCACACTTTTTGTTTCAGCCCGGGTCAGCACCAACAATTGCGCACACGCATCCCCCTCCACCAACGGCCGGTAAGTCACGCCTTTATTCATCAGGCTCTGCGTACACGCCGGCACCAACGCCACCCCTTGCCCGGCCGCCACCAGCGCAATGATCGATGTGATCTGACGCCCGGTCGGGCCTGGGCGTAATGGCTGGCCGTGGTGGCGGTAAAGCTGTTCGATGGACTGGTTGAGCCCCGAGCCATAATCGGCTGGGAATAAAATCAACGGGTAGGCACTCAGCTGCGCCAGGTTGATGCTGGGTTGACGGGCCAGCGGGCTGTCGCTGGAAACGGCGGCCACCAAGCGCTCTTCGCCCAGGGACAGCGCATGCACCTCTTCGCCCTGTGGCAGCAGGCGACTGAGCCCGATATCCAGCCGCCCGTCCGCAACGTGCGCGCCCAGGCTGCCGGAGGCGCATTCCACCAGGGTCAACTGCACATCGGGAAACCGCTGGGAAAATGCCTGGATCGCCTGGCTGAACAAATCCGACAGGGCGATCGAGCTGACATACCCCAGTGCCAGTTGCCCCGCAGTGCCCGCCGCCAGCTTCCCGGCGATGACCTGCGCCAATTCCACCTGCTCCAGCACGCTGCGTGCGTAGGGCAGGAACGATCGGCCCTGGGCGGTGAGGGTGACGCTGCGGCTGGTGCGATCAAACAGCTTGAAGCCCAACTCCGTTTCCAGCGCCGAGATCTGCCGCGTCAGCGGCGGCTGTGCCAGGTGCAGGCGAATGGCGGCGCGGCCGAAGTGCAGTTCTTCAGCGACCGTCAGAAAGTAACGCAGCTTGCGTAGGTCGAGCATCCTGGTCCTTGGGTATTGATCGGTCCGAAATCGGTATTGGTTCAGGACCCGCCGGCCATTCTATAAAGACCTCACAAAATAAAACGAGAGGTTTCATGAAACCGCGCCTGCATTGTGCCCGTCTTGCCCTGTTCCTGTGTGGCTGCGCGGCGTTCCTCAACCTGTATGCCACCCAGAGCATTCTCCAGACGTTTGCCGCGCAGTTTCACATCAGCGCCAAGGCAGCGGGGTGGAGCATCACCGTAACGACGCTGGCCGTGGCGATCACTGCGCCGTTTGTCAGCCGGCTGACCGGCCGTTTCGAGCAACGCACGGTGATCAGCGTGGCGGCCTTGCTGCTGGCGGTGCCGGCCTTGATGACCGCCTATGCCGACAGCTTTGCCGAAGTGCTGGTGTGGCGATTTGTCGAAGGCATGTTGATCCCGGTGGTGTTTGCCACCAGCGTGGCCTATATCGGCGACCGCTGGAGCGGCGGCACGGTAACGGAGGTCACCAGCCTGTATGTGGCGGGTACGGTGCTGGGTGGGTTCGCCGGGCGCTTTGTCACAGGGGTGATGACTGAATACGTAGGCTGGCGCGAAGCCTTTGAATTGCTGGCAGTGCTGAGCCTGATGGTGGGTGGGTTTATTCAATTCCTGTTGCCTGTCAGTCGTGTGCGCTCGGTGAGGGTTCAGTCCTCATTCTCGGTCGTTTTTCGCAAGCCCTTGCTGGCGGCTTACGCTGTCGGTTTTTGCGTGTTGTTCTCTCAAGTTGCAGCGTTTACCTACGCAGGTTTGTACCTGGGATTACCGCCATTCAACCTCGGGCCTGCGGCGTTGGGCACGCTTTACATGGTGTTCTTGCTGGCGCTCATCGTGATTCCCATCGCCGGACGCCTCAGCAAATCCCGACCTCACGCTGAACTGCTGAGCGTGGCCGCGGTGCTCGGCATCAGCGGCTCAGCGCTGACACTGGTGCCCTCGTTGTGGTGCATCGTGGTGGGCCTGGCCCTCAGTTCCACTGGTGTGTTTCTCGCCCAGGCGGCGGCCAACGCCTTCACCGCCGCTACCGCCCGCGACAACAAGGCCGGCGCCGTGGGCGTGTACCTCACGTGCTATTACCTGGGGGGCAGTTGCGGTGCGATTGTCCCGGCGTTGATCTGGGAGCGCTGGGGCTGGGCCGGGTGTGTGGTGCTGATTATCACCTTCCAAATACTGACCTTGCTGATCGCCCTGACCGGCTGGAAGCCCCCTAAACCTGAACTGATCCCGACACCATGAACGACACCGTCGCCGTGCCCGCCCCCGCCTCGTCAACCCGTCGCCGCACGCTGATCGCTGGCTGCAGCGCCCACGCCGTGCATGATGGCCTTACCGACGTCATCTACGTGCTGCTGCCGATCTGGCAGACGCAGTTCGCGCTGTCCTACGCCCAGGTTGGACTTCTGCGCGGGGCCTATTCAGGAATGATGGCCGTATTCCAGCTTATGGCCAGCCGCGCGGCAAAACGCTGGGGCCGTGTACCGCTGCTGGTTGGCGGAACCGCGCTCGCCGGTGCGGCTTATCTAGTGGCGGGTCAAGCCACTGGACTGGTGATGTTACTGCTGGCGCTTTTGCTGGGCGGCTTGGGGGCAAGCACGCAACACCCGCTGGCATCCTCGATGATCAGCGATGCTTACGAGGACGGTGGCGGCATCAAGCAGGCTTTGTCCCAGTACAACTTCGCCGGTGACATTGGCAAGACCCTGGTTCCCGGTCTGGTCGGCTTGTTGCTCACGGTCATCAGTTGGCGCGCCAGTGCTACGCTTCTCGGGTTGTTGGGGTTGGCGGCGGCGGGGCTGTTGTGGTGGTTGATTCCCAGCCAGCCGGACGCCTCGGTGGCGACCCAAAAAACCAAGTCCTCTACCGGAGTCGGCTCTGTCAGCGGTCTGCGCGCATTGATCCTCACTGGCACTCTCGACAGCGCCGTGCGCATGGGTTTTCTCACCTTCCTGCCGTTTTTGCTGCAAGCCAAAGGGGCGGGCACGGCCGGTATTGGCCTGGCCCTGACCCTGCTGTTTATTGGTGGCGCGTTCGGCAAGTTATTGTGCGGCTACCTGGGCGCGCGCATCGGCATGATGAGGACGGTGTGGCTGACGGAAAGCAGCACGGCCTTGCTGATCGTCGCTGCGGTGTATGTGCCGCTGACCGCGCTGATGGTGATGTTGCCGCTGCTGGGACTGGTGCTCAATGGCACGTCGTCGGTGTTGTACGGCGCCGTGCCTGACCTGGCGGGTGGAGGTAAGCGGGAGCAGGCATTTGCGGTGTTCTACACCGGCACGATTGGTGGCGGTGCGCTGGCGCCGGTGGTGTTTGGCGGGGTGGGGGATACGCTGGGCGTACCGGTGGCCGTGACGGTATTGGCGGGGGTGTTGTTGGTGACGTTGCCGTTGGCGTGGGTGGTGCAGCGGGGAACGAATGAGCCGGGTTGACGCGCGCAATTACAAAATGAGTAATCTATCCATTCGATCATGCAGGATACGAGCGATCTCAATCCCATACGGGACGATCCGAAAATAGAGCGTATTTCTTTCAAGG
This sequence comes from Pseudomonas pergaminensis, assembly GCF_024112395.2. NCBI lineage: Bacteria > Pseudomonadati > Pseudomonadota > Gammaproteobacteria > Pseudomonadales > Pseudomonadaceae > Pseudomonas > Pseudomonas pergaminensis. Next base: position 1,606,372 of record NZ_CP078013.2, read on the forward strand.
CAATAGTGGCGGTATCCCGTGCGTATCTCGTTGCAGGCTGGGGCAATCCTTGGCTGCTGCGCCAACTGCTCGAACGCTTTCGTCAGAATGTCTATATAGCGGTTAGCCTGTTCTACGCTTTACGTCTGAGCGCTGTAAATCCAAATGTTTTCAAGATCACACTCTGCCGCAGGTGTAAGACGGTATTCAGTCATATGTCTTTAACATTCTTCTCTTGAACTCATCGGGGTTGAATAAACGAGGTTCGCCGCTGGACTCACCCTCCTTCAACGCTGCGCGGATTGATTCAATTTCAGCGCTGCGCTCTTGTTCACACCTTATCAAATCGCGGATGTATTCACTGTCATTGGTGTAATGACCCGTTTCTATCTGCGCTTTGATCCAGCCGTCTTGCTGGTCAGTAACAGTGATGGTTTTTCATACGGTTCCCATGGGAGCGCCTCCAGTCCAAAGAGTGACAGCGAGCGCTATCATACTATTGGTGCGAAATCGCGTACCTGGATGATCGGCGTGTCACTGTGGGCCGATGCCGAAGGTATTTTCTTGGGTTCTTGCTTCGATGAGGTTCAGCAGGATGATGCGAACGGTGGGATGATTTCAAATGGTCTTTAAAGGGGTGTATTACTTGGAATTGCAGGTGGTTTCTGGCTGTGCAAAGGGCGGGTGCAGGTCTTGCGGCATTGCCTACACGAGGATCAGACTAGTCTGAGCTGTTCGCTATGGGTGGCCTGTTTAAGGCGTGTCTTCCCAGGCTGCCCATACCATAGGGGGAGCCGAGACATGCACAGCCTTAAACGCATGACTCCAGCGTAAACGGAATCCGCAATGCGCCAACCGGGCCTTCCCGAACACCGCACATTTCATCGTGCACACAGTGCTGCACCAGCACACAGGGAAACGGCGGAACCCGTTGCAACAGGTTGCGTAAATGCGTGGTGGAACGGATGCGCAATGGCTGGTTGTCATCGTCCAGCAACGTCATCTCGACATGATCCAGCCTGATACGCGCGATATAGAATCCACCCTCCAGCGACAGCAGCTGCAGCTCGCGAATTTCTCCATTTACTGCCAGTTCAGTCAGCCTGTGCAAATTCATGATTCACTCCTGCTGTGGGTCATTCACTGGCGACGAAAGAACAACGTGACCTGGCCCCATTCGACGCCGAACTTGGTCATGCTGGAGCGGTTGATCAGGGTGTCTTCGTCCATCAGGTACATCCAGTCATCAAAGCTCACCTCATAGACGGAACCGTCCACGGGTAGGTTGAGCCGGTAGCGCCAACGCAGTGCGTTACCCGCCACTTCGCCAATGGCCTCGCCAACCACATCACCCGCCCGACCGCGCCAGCGCCCCGGGCCATCCGGTGTCAGTGTCCACACCCGCTGTTGTCGCGTGCCGTCGCTGTACAGGAAGCGTTCGTCGAGAATCAAGGCATTACCCTCGCGTCGGCTGGCGATGTTCACTTCAAAGCGCTTGGCCACTTCGCCCGAGCGCTTCTGGAAAATCCCCCAGGCCTTGACGGGCTTGCTGAAGAACCGCTCCAGGTCCAACTGCGGCTGCTGGTCGGCGTAGTGCTCGACGCCTACGTTGGCGCAATTGCTCAAGCTCAATACCAGCAACAATGAAACCAGTAGACGTGTCATTGCTCGGCTCCTTGATCGTGCCTCAGCGCGTTGGAGTAATACTTGTACAAAAATATTGATTTGTATAGGTGTGGGCGACGCGAATGATCGGCGTCTTAAATCGCAGCCATAAAAAAACCGGCCTCAAAGGACCGGTTTTTTTTGCATCCGCCGTCAAAAACAACCTGACACAGAACGCGAATTTGAGTGGAGCGGGTAGAGGGAATCGAACCCTCGTCGGAAGCTTGGGAAGCTACTGTTCTACCATTAAACTATACCCGCTCAGAGCGGCTGACTTTGTACCAGATGTTCGTCGGGATTTGAAGTTTTTCTTCAAAAATGTGGGGGTTGACGCTGGCTAGCCTGCGATATCGACACCTCGGTGTGCCCGTCACACTTCAGTGATGCTATCGCAGGCAAGCCAGCGCCCACCCCTCAGATTGCAAACGCATGCTGCGTCTGGCCATGGTGATAACGCAATCGGCTGACCTGGCGCTCCGGTTTCAAGAAACCCACCACCGCGTCACGACTGTCCCGGCATGCGGCCTTGTGCTCCATGTCCAGGAAATGCCCCGTCGCCTGAATCGTACTGAAGCTGCTGTTGGCCACATGCTGGCCAAACAGCTTGGCGTCCTGGGCGCTGGTGTATTCGTCCCATTCACCGTTGAGAAACAACACCGGAATGTCGATCTGCTTGGCGGCCTTGAGGTAGCACAGGCGATCACTGTTGAGCACATGGCTGATGTGAAAGTGCATCTGCCCATACTCATGTTCGGCCAGGCTGCTCACGTGTTTATAGTTGAAGCGCTTGAACAGCGACGGCAAGTGTTTGCCGATGGTGCTGTTGACCAGGTGGCCGACGCGGTCGCGGTCGAGGTTGCCGAGGTAGTCGACGCCGCGTTCCAGGTAGTCGCGCATCGGGGCGTTGATCACCGGGGAGAACGAACTGATCACGGCCTTCTCCACGCGGCGCGGGCGATGGGCGAGGGCAACCAGGGTGGCGGCGCCGCCCCAGGAAAAGGACAGTACGTGTTCGGCGGCGAAGTGATCGATGAGTTCCAGCAGGAGCTGGCCTTCGACTTCCTTCGTCAGCATTTGCTCGTGGCGGTTGTGAATTTTGGAGCGGCCAGCGTAGGGCTGGTCGTACAAAACCACATTGAATTGCGGGTACAGGCTTTTCACGGTTTGGGCGAAGGATGCCGTGGTGGCCATGGAGCCGTTGACCAGGATGATGGTCTTTGCAGCAGCGTCCGCGCGATAGAACTCCGTGTAAACCCGATACTGACCCTGTATATCCAACACAGCGATTTCTGGCCTCATGTCGTAAGACTCCTGGCAAGCGGGTAGGGCGCGCAGATCACTCTGCACGAGCTTTATGACAGGTAGGCATACGCCTGGAAAAGGAGGCCCATGTCGATCCAATGACGGCTGGCCGACGGCTGTTGTTATGGCGGGCTGTTTGCCGGGAAGGCCCGTGGATCAAGCGCGGGCGGGGCAAGGTGGTTCTTGGAGGTTATAGGCGACTCGCCAGTCATATTTGAACTGGTGATCCTGATTCAAGCAGCAGAGCGGGCAGCTCGCAAGGCGGTGAAGCGGTTTTTTGCCATCACCGGCTGAACGGTCATCAGACCTGGCGGATTTCTTCGTCAGTCAGCGCCCGGTATTGGCCGGGCGCGAGGGCGGCGTCCAGCACCAAGGGCCCCATGCGCTCGCGATGCAGGCCGATGACCTTGTTATCAAAGTGCCCGAACATGCGCTTCACCTGGTGATAGCGTCCTTCGATGATGCTCAGCCGCGCGGTTCTCGGCCCCAGCAACACCAGTTCGGCGGGTTGAGTGGTCAGGTCTTCGAACGCGAAATACAGGCCCTGTGCAAACGTGGCGGCGTACTCCGCGCCAATGTCCTGCTCGGTCTCTACCCGGTAAACCTTGGGCAGTTTGGTCTGCGGTTGTGTCAGGCGACGCGACCATTGGCCGTCGTTGGTGATCAGCATCAGGCCGGTGGTGTTGAAGTCCAGGCGACCGGCAATGTGCAATTCGTCTTTGCCCGGCTCATCGAGTAGATCCAGCACGGTCGGGTGCTGCGGGTCCGCCGTGGCGCTCACGCAACCCTGGGGCTTGTGCAGCATGAAGTAGCGCGCCGGTTTGCCCGCCTGCAGTACTTCATCGTCAACACACACGCGGCTGAATTCCCGCACTTCGTGATGGGGATCATTGACCGCCACGCCATCCACCGACACCCGCCGCTCAACCAGCAACAGCCGCACTTGCTTGCGATTGAACCGGGGCAGGTTACTGAGGAACCGATCAACCCGCATTACGTTGGCTCAGCCCCACGCAACTGCACATCGACCTGGGCACAGCGCGGGCATAGGCAGGCCTTGTTGCGCAATTCCTCGGGCAAGGCTTGGAGCACGGCCGGGTCGATGGTGACGCTGTAGCACCAGCACGCCTGGTCGACCGTGCGCGGGTCTGCCAGGGAGCAGTCGTTGCGGGCGCCGCAGGCGGGGCAAAGGGTTGGCGTGGTCATGGGCAGGTTCGGGCTGGGTCTGGCAAATAGTCCGGAGAATCCCGGTGTGCCTCGTACGATACAGGGCCGACCCTGCCCAGGCTACTTAGAGCTGGAACTTGCTGACCAGTACGTTGAACGAGGTGGCCAGGCGCGACAGGTCCTGGCTGGAGGCGTTGGTCTGATGGGCTCCGGCGGCCGTCTGGGTAGACAGGTCCTGAATGTTCAACAGGTTGCGGTCCACCTCGCGGGCCACCTGGGCCTGTTCCTCCGAGGCAGAGGCAATCACCAGGTTGCGCTCATTGATCTTCGCCACACTGGCGGTGATGCGTTGCAACGCTTCGCCGGCGTTCTGCGCCAGGGTCTGGGTATTGTTGGCCCAGGTCAGGCTCTTGTTCATTGCCGCGACCGCATCGTCGGCGCCGGTCTGTACTTCACCAATCATCTTTTCAATATCCACCGTGGACGTCTGGGTGCGATGAGCCAACGCCCGCACTTCATCGGCGACCACCGCAAACCCACGCCCTTGCTCACCCGCGCGGGCGGCTTCAATGGCGGCGTTGAGGGCCAGCAAGTTGGTCTGGTCGGCAATGCCTCGGATCACATCGATCACCTTGCCGATCTCTCGCACCTGGCCGGCAAGGTCTGCAACCGATTGTGTGGAGTCGTTAATCTCGACCACCATCGAACTCATGCCGGACACCGCCTGTTCCACTTGCTGGCGGCCATCTTCGGCCTCGGTGGTGGCCTGGCGCGAGGCTTCAGAGGTCGAGACAGCGTTGCTGGCCACTTCGTCCACGGCGGCGGTCATCTGGTTGACGGCGGTGGCTGCTTGTTGGATCTCATCATTCTGGCGGGTCAGGCTGCGGCTGCTTTCATCGGTGACCGCACTCAGTTCCTCGGCCGCCGATGCAAGCTGGTCGGACGCGTTGGCGATTTCCACGAGGGTACTTTTCAGGCCGCCTTGCATGTCCGACAGCGCCATCAGCAGTTGCCCGGCTTCGTCGGTGCGCTCGGTGATGATGGCCTGGGTCAGGTCGCCCTGGGCAATGCGCTGTGCGCTCTGCACGGCTTGAGCGATAGGGCGGGTGATCAGGCGGGTGATCAACATACCGATGATGATCGCAATGAGGAAGGCAAGCACAATGCCGCCGATCATCCACGTCAATGCACTGTTGCGCAGCTCATCGGCTGCGACCGCGCCTTCCTTGATCTGGCGGTTATTGGACTCGATCATTATGCGGATCAGCTCACGCGCCTGGCGGAACAGTTCATTGTTGCTGGTATTGAGCTGGGCCCGGGCCTGGTCGACTTGGCCGCCGTCGAGCAGTGCCATGATGCGTTCAGAGTTGCTGATGTAGCTGGGCCAGATCTGGTCAAGTTTGTCTCCCGCTGCCCGTTCGTCATCTTCCAGCGGCGTTGCGCGGTAAGAGGCGTAGGACGCTTGGCTACGCTTGAGTTCCTGGGCGATGTCCTGGCGCACGCGGTCGCGGTCCTGTGGGGAAACGTCGCCTCTGCTGGCATCCATCAAGCGGTACAGGCCGCGGTTGTGGGCCACCAGGCCGTTGAGCGTGGCGGCCGTGTTGCTCACCGAAACCAGGTTGTTGGAAAACGTCAGTTCCAACGCCGTGGAGAGGCGAACCACCCCTTTGATTCCCAGCAGGCCCACCGCCAGGGTGACCAGCGCACACAGTAGAAACGAGAGCAGCAGTTTGGTTGAAATCTTCATGGGTCAGGTCCGGACAGGGTAGCGAAGGGCGCACGCTAGAGCCTCCCTGGCACGGTGCGATGTCATAGTGACATCATCGCAATTGATAAAGTTGCGAGCCAGACAAATTTACTGAATCGATAAAGCGGGTGCAGATGTATCAAGCTGTTGCGAAAACGCACCAGATTCCGTTTTTGATGTCAGATGTTTCGTCATTCAGTGAAAGCTGAGTGCCGCCCTCCCGCGTCGCTGGAGGTGCTCTTCCGCGGTCCAGGAGGCCGCCATGTATCGACGACTGCTGCTCAGCGCTTTACTCGGTCTGACCCTTTCTGCTTGTGTGCCTTATTACGATGGAGGCCAGAGCTACTATCGATCCGAGGTCTACACCTCACCGGCGCCGGTGTACTACTACGGCGGTGGCACGGCGTATCCCTATCGACGTGACTACTACCCCGCACCGCGCTACTACGCGCCACAACCGCGCTACTACTCGGCGCCGCGTTATTACCAGCCGGCACCGCGTTACTACGGACCGCGCGCAGGTTACCGGCCTTACCCGAACCAGGGGTGGGGTGGCGGCGACCGTTGGGGAAATGGTGGGCACGGTCGCGGTTCCGACCATGGGGGTGGCCGGGGCGGTCACCGTTGACAGGTCTGCAGTGCAAGCGGCGCATGAAGCGCCGCTTTTTTATGGGCAACTATTTAGTAATCGGACAGGTCGGCCAAGGGGTGGCGACCTTCCCACGCCTTATTGAAATGCGCCTGCACCACCGCCTCCGGAATCGCAGTGATATCCGGCCAATGCCAATGCGGCGTCTGGTCCTTGTCGATCAGCCGCGCACGCACGCCTTCGCTGAATTCGGGGTGACGGCAGCAATTGAGGCTCAGGGTGTATTCCATCTGGAACACCTGCGCCAGTGACAGATGCCGGCCACGCTGGATCTGCTCCCACACCAGGTGTGCGGTCAATGGGCAGCCTTCGCTGAGCGTCTTGCCGGCCCGGCTGAACAGCGGGTCAGTGTGTTCGCGCAGTTGGCTCAAGGCCCGCCAGGCACACCGCACATCGCCCACGTCCAGCCATTCGTCGATCTGCGCCCGGCGTGGCAGCCATTGTGCCTCCGGTTGTTGCTCGACGGCTTCCTGGGCCAACGCCTTGAGAAGACTGTTGAGCTGCATCGAGGTCTGTTCCTGCCAGTTCAGTTGCAGCAGGCCGTCGAGCAGTTCGTCTTGCTGGTCGTCGCGCAGGAAGCGGTCGGCCAGGCCCAGGTCCAAAGCGTCGCGGCCATTGATATGGGCGCCTGTGAGGCCCAGGAACAACCCGAGCTTGCCCGGCAGGCGTGACAGGAACCAGCTGGCACCGACGTCCGGGTACAGGCCGATGCTGATCTCTGGCATGGCCAACCGGCTGCTCGGTGTAACGATGCGCACGGCGGCACTTTGCAACAGGCCCATGCCGCCGCCCAGCACGTAGCCGTGACCCCAGCAGATCAGCGGTTTAGGGTAGGTGTGCAGGCGATAATCCAAACGGTATTCCGCCGCAAAAAATTGCGCCGCCAGGGTTGGCACCACGCCAGGCTGTTCCCGACAGGCCTGCGCAAGGCTGCGCACTTCACCCCCGGCGCAAAACGCCTTGGAGCCGTTGCCGCGCAGCAGTACACAAACGATGTTCGGGTCCTTGGCCCAGGTGTCCAGGCGGTCGCCCAGGGCGAGGATCATCGGCAAGGAAAGGGCATTGAGGGATTTTTCAGCGTCGAGGCTGGCGATGCCGATGCGGGCACCGTCGCTGCCGGTCAGCTCTTCGAAGTGCAGGTTCATCGTGACCTCATTCGATACGTTGAAGGATGAGTATGATCGCTTCGTAGGAAAGTGTCGGTGGTGTGTCAGATCAATTGACAAGCGGGGTCGGCTTTCCTAGGGTTCGCCCATTCTATTTACAAGACCCTTCAATCATGACCGACGATGACCGTATCAAACTCGAACCCAGCTGGAAACACGCGCTGCGTGACGAGTTCGAGAAGCCCTACATGGCTCAGCTGCGCGAATTCCTGCGCCAGGAACACGCCGCCGGCAAAGAGATCTACCCGCCCGGCCCGCTGATTTTCAACGCACTCAACTCCACACCGCTGGACAAGGTCAAGGTGGTGATCCTCGGCCAAGACCCGTACCACGGCCCCGGCCAGGCCCATGGGTTGTGCTTCTCGGTGCAACCGGGCGTGCCGGCGCCGCCGTCGCTGGTCAACATCTACAAAGAGCTCAAGCGCGACCTGAACATCGACATCCCCAACCACGGCTACCTGCAAAGCTGGGCCGACCAGGGCGTGCTGATGCTCAACACCACCATGACCGTCGAGCGCGCCAATGCCAACGCCCATGCGGGCAAGGGCTGGCAGTTCTTTACCGACCGCATTATCGAGGTGGTCAGCGAGCACCAGCCGCATCTGGTGTTTTTGCTATGGGGCGCGCATGCCCAGGGTAAGCAGAAGTTGATCGACGCGACCAAGCACCTGGTGCTTACCTCGGTGCACCCGTCGCCGTTGTCGGCGTATCGCGGGTTTTTGGGTTGCGGGCATTTCAGCCGGACCAACAAGTTTCTTGAGCAGAATGGCGAGATGCCGATCGAGTGGCGGTTACCGCCGGTCTGATTGAAAAGGGCGGTGCAATGCCGCCTGTACCGCGTCTACTCGTTGTTTCGACACGGGCTTCACTTTTTTGCACGCTTCAGAACGCAGGGGTACCTGTTAGTTCTGACAGTATTCATGGTCAGTTCAAGCGCATTAACTACTCTTCTCGGCCGTTGGGGCTGGTGCATACCAGCTCTTGGTCGACGGCGGCTTACTGCTGATTACCAAGGAGATTAGATATGACTAGACCCACTGTAACGACTCCAATGGTCGCTCGAGCCAGGGCTCCTGGGGTTCTTGAAGCAGATGCTCCGGTGGCGCCGGATGCGTTGCCCCTGTTGGCTGACGATGTTGGTTTTAAGATCCCGGTGACCTTTCAAAGTACGGGGTTGCCAGTCCAGGTACCCACCCTGTGGGGGGGGACTGGCGCTCTGTTCCCTGGCGACATGACTGCCGTTGTCTGGTACTGGGATGGCGTACCGTTTGACACCAAGCGGGTGGAGGCACCTTACGATGCCACCGACTTACCTCTCGTTGACGCGGTGGTACCGCCCCATCTGATGGATGCCGCTGGCTTGCATAACTTGCACTATGAAGTGTTGCTTAGGGAAAGCAGTGGGAACCCCGGCGAGCCGTCTTTTGTAACCGTGCTGGACAGCGACAAGGTCGGGCCCAATCAGGGGCAGCGTGGCCCACGGCTGCGATTTCCACCTGAAATTGAACAAGACGGCGTCACTGATGATTACCTGAATGACCCCGCCAATAACGACCAGGTGGTGGGCACCGTCGTTTCCACTACTACGCCTGCCTGGCTGGACATGCGATTAGGCGATGTTGTTGAAGCCTACCTGGCTCTTTTGCCTTTGCGTCGGCCCTTGCGCAGGCATCCACGGCAACAGGATATTGTTGCCAAAACCACCATCACCCAAGCACACAAAGATGGAGCGCCCGTTGAGGTGATTTTCCCCGGGGACGTCCTGCGTGGTCTGGCGTCCAATCGAGAGTACAACGCACACTACTGGCTGCGAGACCGGGCAGGTCGCGAATCGGGTCCGTCATTTACCAGTGTGTTGTATATCAATTTGGCAGTAACACCTATTGAGCTGCGCCCGGTCGATCTGCCTCAGTTGAACGACGGACGTATCACACTAAGCGATGCCCGCGAGCCCGGTGGTGTGTTCATGAATATTCTTGAAATATTCGGCTCTGCGCCGGGGGACATTCTGCGTCCTCTCTGGAACTTTATTCCTCTGCCTGAAATTGAGATTGCGGCTATTCAGGCTTGGCCCATCCGCGTGCCAATCCCGTATTCGGACCTCGCTACAGGTGGTTTTGAGGTGACACCGGGGACGATTCGGGCGGGTTATACATGGGAGCGAGGATCGGCGACGCCCAGGCCCTCCCAACCTCGGTTTGTCCCTGTCGACTTGACGGTTGCCGGCCAAGTCAGCCCAGACAATCCGGACCCGATCAACCGCTTGCTGGAGACAGTCACCGTCAAGGGGCGAGACGCTGATAACCTGCTGACCCTCAATGATGTGGGTTTCCCTGTTCGGGTCGTGACCTTGTTGTTCGACGAGCCTAATGCCAACGAAACCTTGGAGCTGATGGTAGGTAACCATCCGGTACCGTTGGCCACCTATACCGTGCAGTTCAACGACGTCGCCGGGCAGGAGGTCGAGTTTTTTGTCGACTGGGCTGATTTGGCACCCATTGTTGGTAACGGCGGCATCTTCGCGTTCTTCTATTGGACCTTTAACGGCGTGAACCGCCAGCGTGCCGAGGACACCCCGGTGATTGTCAACATTGTGCCCATCGTCGGGTTGCAGGACCTGGAGTACGTTGGCGTCACCTATGGACCGGGGCCTGATGCAGGGTTTATCAGTTGCCCATTGAGGCCTTGGGTTAACGGTGTAGGCGTCCTCATTCCGGGGGACGCTAGTTTGCTGGAAGGCGGTGACGAATTGGTTCTCGAGTGGGCCAGTTACGCAAACCCCAACGGTCATCCGAGTGGCGTCATGCCCGAAACGATTAACACATTTTCCCATACGTTGAGTCCCGCAGAGGCTCGGGATGGTTATGAGTTCAGGGTTCCCTTCGACCCCTACATCCTGCATCCAGGGTTGGTGAAACCACCTACCGGGCAAACAAATCCTCGACATGGTTCAGCCATAGCGCGGTACCGGGTGATGAAACCCGCAGGGGGCGGAATGGGGTGGTCTCCTCGCAGGTTGGTGGCCATTACGTTGATCCGTCCTGCTGGCGGGCCGCCTTGCCTTTCGGATGAATGAAGCCGCGCGCACGGGCGTTACACCCGTGCGCGATTCAAACGCTCGGCACCTGTCAAGTTTGACAGTTACGGGTGATCGAAAACTCACATTTAATGGACACGAGATCAGCAGGTTCGCAAGACCAGGTAGTTGTCGGTCGTAGTTCGCTCTTCCCGATAGACGGCCCGGGGTGACCGGGGTGAAAACTTGTTCCTACCAGGAGTGTGCACCATGTCCAACAAGCCCCAAAACATCATCAATAAAAAAACGTCTGCGCAACCGCAGTTTCCCATGGAAGATTGGGAAGACCCCGTCTTTGATCCCACACTTGAGCCTGCCCCTTTGATCAACGGGTTGTTACCCGCTATTCCTGGGGACTCACATAGGAATATTGTGGACAGGGACATGCAACTGCGGGGCGTGGTGCTGTCCATCCAGCTGTGGGATCGGAGTGGCTTTATCAATGACTTTGAAACACTCACCATATTCGTTAACGGCAGGCCTATAGAGATCAGGACCTATGACCACACCGACGCTCTGACAGACCCTGTGATGGTGAATCTAGGGCCTAAATCCGCGTTGCAGACTCATGGCATCAAGGACATCCAGGTGCATGTAGTCAATTTCGGCGCCAATGACGTTAACTACAACATCATCCGGGTCTATGTGGATGTGCAGGACCCTAACTACAACAACCAACCTGGTTTGATCAGACTGGAAGATTACGGTTCGGATCTGACTCCTGCTGACTTGGAGGGAAAAGCCGGTCTTGATTTCATTATTCCTAATCCTGCCGATCGTCGCGGGGGAGATATTTATAAGGTTTATGTCGGGACGAGCGAGCTTCCGGTGGCGGATAGCGTTCCGCTGACCGGAGACATTGAGGGGACCATTCCCACCGCGATGATCCTGGCAAGGTCAGGCGAAATCCCTGTGCGGTATAGCCTGGAGGATCGTTCTGGTAACAGCACCGTCCTCTCCCTTCCGGCTTATGTGCGGGTCAGTCTCAACGATCCACCGCAATTCGGTACTGTGTCGGTGTTGGAAGAGCCCGTGGTCGATAAAGAGGAAGCCCGCAACAGTGCGACGGTGCGCCTGGAAAACCTTACCGGCCATCTGCCCTCCGATATCTTGGTGGTTCGCTGGGGAACGGTTGAGATCTACCGGCAAGCCCTCGGCATGGGCATCTTCCCGATGGACATTCCCGCGCCGTTTGCGGCTATTGCGGCGGGCGGGGACTTTTACACTGCGGACATTAAACTCACTGTTGAACGCCTGGACGGCAGCACATACCCAGGGCCAGACACGCAGGTAGACGTCGACCTGCGTGAGCCGGGCGTCACCAACCCGGACCCAGGCCCGGTAGACTCCAACCTGGCCAAGCCTGATCTGATTGGCGGAGGACCGCTGCCAAGGCCACTCAATCGTCTCTCGGAAAAAGACCGTGGATTTGATGCCACCGCAACCTTCTTGTTGCCACCCGGCCTGGAGTCAGGTGATTTCATTGACTTTGTCTATGCGGGCAATGTTGTCGCCACCTATCCTGTGACGGGGGCCGAAGCCCCAGGCTTTATCGTGACGGTTACCGTGGACTGGGATGACATCGATGGGACGGGGAACGGTACTATTCCCCTTTTCTGCCTCATCCGTGATGCGGTCAATTACAAACATTCGCCACATCAAGACGTCATCGTAGAAGTCTTCAATCTAGACAGCCTGGCCGATGCGATCTTTAGTAACGCCCAGCCTGTTACCGGCCAGACGAACTTCAGCTACTACATCAATTGCACAAGAAGTCCTTGGCTGGGTGTGCCCATCCAGGTCCTGGATTCTGGATTGCTCGAGACCGACGATGAAGTGATGATTGAGGCCGTCAGGTATGCGTATGTCCCACCTACTGCACCGATCGGTATGCCTGTCGGTACGCCCATAGAGAGTGCGTGGTTCACACTCAACAGTTCAGATGTCAATCTTGGTCTGGTTGTGCCAATGGATTTGAGAGCCTGGTTCGAAGACCACACGGGTACTACAGGTCGAGGCTATGTTGGCGTGCGCTGGAAACTTTATCGCCCCTCGACAGGCGATAGGGGCGTCTCCGATGAGGTCAGGGCGGCCTGGGACCTCGTCGGTACTGGCGGTGGTGTGCCGGGTAGTTGCGTTCCGGGGGCGTCACGTCGTAACGGTACGCTTTGAAGCAACGTTGAAGCTTCATCCTTTCTGATTGAAAGGGTGAGGCTTTTTTGTGTAATGACCTTTAGTCGCTACCCGCGCGACCTTAAGGAAAGTCCTACAGGGCTTGGGAGGTCAGGTCTTTAGTCTCTGCGCCGAAGAAAACGGAAACCTATTCGATACGGGGTCCGGATTCGAACTGGTATTTACTTCTGAGGCTACATGGTATGACTTCTATTACTTCCCATCGTTTTCGCTTGTCGCGTTTATCGTCAATCATCAAACTCATGGCGGTTGCCCCGCTCTACTTACTGAGCGAGCAAGCACTCTCCGCGGTCGTCGTAGACGGTAATGTCGGTAGCGGCAAACATGACGTCTATCCCGGTACAGGCGCTACCGATTACATTGCCCAGAACGGTGCGACGCTCACTGTCCACGACGGCGCGACGGTCAAGGAAATCCGGGCTACGACCGGCTCCAATCTGACCATGACCGGTGCCACCGTGACCTCGGCACACGCCTCCCAGGCGGCGATTACCCTGGCCAACTCGAACGCAGTCATCACCGGCACAAAGATTACCAGCCATTTCAGCGGCGGCTTGAGCGTGGCTCGCCAGCCGGGCACGACGACTGGTTCCTACGCACAGGTCAATGGCAGCGAAGTCATCGGTGCAACCTGGGGAGCCAACGTCACCTCCCATAGCCTGCTGGAGCTGAATAACTCTACGTTGACAGGGCAAAGCCGGCAGGGCTTGGCGCTGCAGGGGGGCGCGGCGATTGCAACCGGCAGTGAAATTATAGGGGCTACCAGTGGTGTGGTAATGACGGGTGAGAGCCTGAGCGTGCCTGCAACGCCTCAATTGACCCTGGATGGTTCGCGGGTGGTTGGGCTCAATGGTCCGGCAATCAGCGTAGAGCGACCGTTCACTGCTGAAATCGACGTGCGCAATGGCTCCACCCTGGTCGGCGGCAACGGCAACATGCTCGAGCTGACGGGGGGCGGCAACGCCAACATGCGCGTCAACAACAGCGCCCTGACCGGCAACATCCAAGTGGGCACCGGCAGCGCCCTGGACCTGAGCCTCGACCACGCCATTATGAACGGCGACGTGATCAACAACGGCGGCAGCGCCAGCGTCGGCCTGAGCAACGGCTCGATCCTAACTGGCCGTCTGGAGAACGTCGACAAGCTGGCGATCAATAGCGACGCCACCTGGGTGATGGTCGACAACCAGCAAGTGGGCGACCTGTCCCTGAGCGGCGGCAACGTCAAGTTCGGCGACCCGGGCGTGTTCTATCAACTGGACGTGGAAAACCTGTCGGGCAACGGCACCTTCATCATGACGGCGGATTTCGCCACCTTGACCGGTGACTTCCTTAACGTTACCGGGACGTCGTCGGGTGACCACAAACTGCTGATCGCCAGCAGCGGTGCCGACCCCTTGAGCGATGATCGCCTGCACGTGGTACACACCGCAGATGGCGGCGCCAAGTTCAGCCTGCTGGGTGACCGCGTGGACGTGGGGACCTACTCCTACAGCCTGGTCAACGACAACGAAGGCAAAGACTGGCTGCTGGACCCGGACAGCAAGGTCATCAGCCCGAGTACCCACTCCGTTCTGGCTCTGGCCAACGCAGCGCCGAGCGTGCTCTACGGTGAAATGACCAACCTGCGTACCCGCATGGGGGAGTTGCGTCACAGCGATGGCAAGTCCAGCGGCTTGTGGAGCCGTACGTACGGCAACAAGTTTGAAGTGAACAACCGCGATAAAGGTGTGCAGTACAACCAGGTCCAGCGTGGCTTCACCCTGGGTGCCGACGTACCGTTGTCCGGCGGCGACGGTCAATGGCTGGCAGGCTTCCTGGCCGGTCACAGCACCTCCGACCTGGACCTGAACCGTGGCAGCAAAGCCACCGTCAACAGCTACTACGCCGGTGGTTACGCCACGTGGCTGGACGCTGAGAGCGGCTTCTACTTCGATGGCGTGCTCAAGTTCAACCGCTTGCACAACGAGTCCAACGTGGCAATGAGTGACGGCAAGAAAGCCAAGGGCAACTATACGCAGAATGCGGTAACCGCCTCGGCCGAAGTGGGCCGCCACATCAAGCTGGACGACGGCTTCTTCGTGGAACCTTACGGCCAATTGGCCACGGCGATCATCCAGCGCCAGAGCTACGAGCTGGATAACGGCCTGCAAGCCAAGGGCGCGCGTACCGCTTCGGTGGTGGGCAAGGCCGGTGTGACCGCCGGGCGTGACATCCAACTGGACGGAGGCAGTGTGTTGCAGCCGTACTTGCGCACTGCCGTTGCCCATGAGTTCAACCAGAGCAACAAGGTGTCGGTGAACGGCAACAGCTTCAACAACGATTTGTCGGGTACCCGGGTTGAAATGGCAGCTGGTCTGGCCATGGCTGTGTCGAAGAACTGGAAGGTTCACGCCGATGTAGAGCGCAGCATGGGCAAGAGTGTTGATCAGCCGTGGGGGGTGAATGTGGGGGTGCGGTATGATTTCTAAGTTTGCATAAAATCAGCACCTATTAAAAAGCCCCGTATCCTTGATACGGGGCTTTTTTACAGGCTTCAATTTAAAGTTGAAGCTTAAGCCGGCCTATCATCTGGTTTGGTCCATCGTTGTTGTATGCAAGCCTGCGCTACGAGATAACGACAGACTGATTATTGCCCGCACCCCACGCATCCCAACTCAAGCCTGAGCCACTCACCACTTCGACTATGTGGTAAACGTTAGGTTGGCCGGCTGTTGGGTGTACAGTCCAGTAATAACCGCTTAGTGGAAATGCGCTACCGAATCTAGAATACAGCGAGGAGAATTCACTGATTGTGGGCAACCGTCCGCTGGCATTGGCATTCGCCCATGGCAATATACCAATGTACGTAAGGGTTGAGTAAGACCCCGAAACCTGAATCTGGTAGGTTGCCGTCTGAGGTGGTTGCGAACTGTCCTCCACTCTGATGGTAGCAGTACCAGCGCCATTGATTGTGACTTGCCCCGTCGTGAGCGCAATAATGACTGCATTGCTATTGGTGCTGTAGTACCTATAGGGCGGTTTGCCGCCTGAAGCCGTGCGAGTGGTGAGGCCATAGGCTCTTTCGTTGATGCCAAAGTTTTTAAGCAGCCACCCGCCGAGGTTCACGTTTATTGCTGTACTTGGGATAGTCAGCGGTGGCACCGAGCTTAGGGTCTAGGTCCTGGGAGTCAAAGCTATCGCTCCGCTTTCAAGGCCAGTCCCATTCAAGACAACCTTGGCCCTAACAGTCAGGGAGCTGCCATTGGGTTTTGTCTTGAGGTAATCACCTGGGATCAGGTCCAGAGTACGGCCCGCTGTGAACTCGGATGGGGTGACAACCAGGCCGTCACGCAACGTCAGGTCGCCGGCTGAGTTTTCCAGTTCAATGAATACCGGTTGTCCCGCCTTGAAGAATGGCCATGGGTCGATTTTCACGTTGTTGGCGGTGTTCACGTTAATTGAAGTGCCATTCGCCTCAGGTACTGAAACGATGTCCAGCGTACTAGATGGTAATGCCGTGACCCTGAGCGTCAGGATGGCTGACGTAACAGGGGGGCCATTGCGCATAACCGTGAAAAACACCTGGCAGAAACTCCCCAAGTAAGCGGCCACGAAATCACTCAGGATGGGGAAAGAAATGTAATCCACACCTGCGTCAGGCACACCAGGTTTGGACGGGATGACGGGTTCGCCCAGGCCAGGCATACCCACAATATGAACAGTTACATCATCGGTGGGTAACAAGTCGGTAGCAGGCACCTGGATGGTGACGATGGTGGGCGACGGCGGCCGTACATGCAGTGGGTTCATCTCGGCTTCGGTAGGCGAAATGACCGTCGCCTCCAGCACCTTGGGTGGCGTAGGGAGCTTCAACGCCATGCCGACATTGATAACCAGGTCTCGTGAAAACAGATTAGCGGCACCTGGTGCGGGAATGACCTCGTAGTACAACCTCATCGTGCTGTTCAGGTTGGCTGTTACGATCCGTCGTGGAACGGTAAACGGCACGACTGAACCCTCCCAGTTGTCGTCCACTTTGAACCAGTTGCTTGTAAAGCTACCTCCTGGCTGAGTGCCAATGGCGAACAGCCGTATCTGGGCCCCTTCGACAATTACCGGATGGGGGTCAACGCGTACGTTGAGGTTTGCCAGGCTGAAGGCGGGGTCGAACGTGTAGTCGGGATGTATTGCCTGCAATGTCCACGGTGGTGGTAGTACCGCTTGTGCATCGCCGACCGGTACAGTGACCGACTTCGATGCGGGTCGCTGGGCAGCGCCATTGATCTCGTAGTACGCAACGAAGTAGCCACCGTTCAGTGCGGCGAAGAAGGGGTTTTCCAAGAGGAACGTCAGATCGCCAGTGCCGGCCATGTCTGTATACGTTGCGTACACCGGTCTTCCATCAGCCGTCAGGCCCGTCACGATGAGGTCAACGCGGTCATTCGGTAACTGGCCGAAATAACGCGGAACCACAATTCTCACCGGGTTGGTATTGGCTGGTAAGGCGCCCTCGTCGAGGTCCAACACGACCGGAGCTTTGAGACCGTCCTCAACGGGTTCACCATCGATAGCGTACAACACACCTTCTGACGGGCGATCAGCGACGCCTGGTCGAACCCGTTTGTAGGTGATCAGAATCAGGCCGCCCGATAGCAGTAAGAGAAAATCCAGCGCCAAGGGAATGTACACACGGATCGGTGTGATCGCGGTGACTGGATACTCGATGATATTTTCGGAGGTGGTGCCATCTGCGGCAAGCCCTCTAACCGTAATGATCACCGTATCGTCGGGGAGGTAGCCTTGGTTGCGGATCAGCAGTTCCAGCGGCGTATCGACTACAAGATATCGCGTGTCGATAAAGTCCAGATCGCGTACTGGGTCGTAATAGGATTCGGATGCAAATAACGCTTTCAGCAGCGGCTCGGTCGAAGCACCGGAGTCCACTTGTATCAGCCGAGGCGGTGAGGCCCCGGGGGATGGGTTGCCGACCTTGTCCAGCACATTCCATTCGGCTAACCGAAAGCCGTCGGGCACTTGGCTCCAAAAACCGAAATACAGGGTAAATTTGATGGGGGCATTGCTAGCGGCTTCAAAAGCGGTGACCGTATGACTTTCTGTTGCACCGCCGATACTCACGGTGATGACATCATGTTCCTTGCGCCAGTGAACTTGCGGCAATGACCTGTCCAGCGGGTAGTTGGCGATTTCTACCTCGGTACCGAGCTGCATCTGAGCCTGAGTAACGAGACCAAAATTTTCGATCAACGGGTCGGTAAACTTCAACACTGCCATGTTTTCGTTGTAGGGCTTGCCGAAGGTAGGAAATGGGCTGACCGGTAGTTGGCGATCAACGAAAATATTAAAGAGCTCGGACGGCACGGGGTTGCCACCCTCCGGCGTTACAAAGGCCTCTATCGTATTGTTTGCCTGGTCGAAAAAGCGACTGCTGTTGATGAACAGGACGATCGCTTTGCCCTTGGAGGCTTCATCGTCGGTGACAGTGTGGAATGCAACTTGTGTCCCGTTGACCATGAGGCTGATGAAATCGTGCTCTTTTTGGTCCAGGTATGCATTTACGATGCAGATCACACCAAATTGGTTGACTATCAAGGCTGCAGCATTGAGCCCACCGTCGTGGCCCGGAACAGGGTTCCAAAGTGTGGGGAAGTACAAGGGCAAAACGGAGAAGGGCGTGTTGATAAAAGCCTTGTCATTCAAGATCGCCCCGGCGGGCGGTGGAGACGTGAAGCCTTCGCGTCGATAAAGGTTAGGTGGCAGCCCACCCGACACTTGGCTACGGACTTTGACTAGTTGGTTTCTCGCTACGTTGCGAGAGCTTGCAGACAAGGCTGGAACACTGGATTCCTCATCATTACTGGGTTCAGGGTTTTGGTCGTAGGTCATGATCGGCATCCTGTTAGATAGAATCGAAGCGATCTGAAGCCTGATGGGGCGTCGACAGTCGCAGGCTCGATTCAACGCCTGCGGTCGCTGGCCGACTAGCTGTGAAAAATGACAGTGCCGACGAGTGGCACTAACTAGCTATAGCAGCACGAGGGCCACTGTTTCAGAGCACATGTTTGCCACATGCTCGTTGGACGTGGCCCAAAACTGCACGCTTATCATGGGCATGGACTTCTCCACGCTCTAATGCTTGATTTTGAGTCGACCTCAAAACTGAATGGGCCGACTGTTCGAAATTATTTCCGTACGAATGCGTACACTACAAGACAGTCAACACAAGCAGAGACGCAGAGCCGGCAGACCACGTGTCCCAGCCTGTGCCCTGACCGCCTGGCATAAAAACACTGTGGTAAACATCGGGCTGATCTTTTTGTGGGTGGACAGTCCAGGCCAGACCATTTACAGGGAATCCAGGGCCGAATCTTGAAACCAGCGAGATGAATTGACCGATTGTGAGCAATTGCCCGCTTTTATTCGCGTCCTTCCAGTTCATGGAACCAAGGTACTCGAGAGTCTGGTGCTCCCCCGTTACCTGAATTTCATAGCTGGCTGTCTGCGGCGGCTGCGACTGGTCTTTCACCGTGATGATGGCGGTGCCCTCGGAGTTGATATTGACTTGTCCTGTCGAGGCATTCACCGATACGGCGCTGGAGTTACTGGAGTATCCATAACCCGGGTTACCGCCACTGGCGACGCGTGTTGACGGGAGATAAGCACGCTAGTTGTTGGGAAATCCTTTCGCCAGCAGCCAACCGTCAAGTTCAATTACCCTTGTATCGCCTGGAATGGTCAATTCTGACAATTCCTGAGCACTACTAGGTTTAGCGTTTTGATCGTCAGTCATGATAGGCATCATGTTAGTTGGATAGAATCGACGCGACCTGACGCCCGACGGGGCGCCGACAGTCGCAGGCTCGATTCAACGCTCGTTGACGTTTGCCGACTAGCTGTGAAAGTTGACAGTGCCGACAAACGGTAATGAGAGGGGCGGAGCTTGCCATCGCAGAAGAGTTAAGACGGGCGGTTCCAATGCCTGAACAACGGCTCCGCCAAAAACAACACGAACAACAACCGCATCACTTGCATCGCCGTCACCAACGGTACCGACAGTTGTAGGATCTCGGCCGTAAGGCTCATCTCTGCAATACCGCCGGGCATCATGCCCAGGGTCAACGAGCGCAGGTCCAGGTGAGTCAGCGCACTCAGCCCCACGGCCGCCAATGTCGCCAGCGCCATGGTCAACGCCGTGCCGATCAAAGTACGGCCCATGAACGACGGCGCCCGACGAAAGAACTGCCGGTTGAAGTGGCAACCCAAGCCACTGCCGATCAACCACTGACCGATCTGGCTGCCGCCATCGGGCAGGCCGATATGCAGGTCCCAGACCACGCTGGCCGTCGCACTCACCAGCAACGGCCCGAACAACCAAGGGTTCGGCTGGCGCAAGCGCTGCCAACCCCAGGCGACCAAGGCGCCCAGCGGAAACAGCGCCAGAAGCCACGGCCAACTCACCGGCGCCGGATGAAACTGCGGCGCGCCGCCACCCAGCAAGTACTTGAAGATCGCCGGCACACACAGCACCACCACCAATACCCGCAGACTCTGCCCCGCCGCGACCCGGCTGAGCACCGCGCCATTGCGGGCGCCGAGGTTGACCATCTCACCGGAACCGCCAGGCATGCTGGAGAAAAACGCGGTGGCGCGGTCTTCACCGCTGCGGCGCATCAGCCACACGCCGACCACGCTCGACAGGCTGGTGACCAGCGCGCCGACGAAGATCAGCCCGAAGTGGCTCATTACCTGCTCAATCACCACCGGGGTGAAGTGCAGTCCGATCCCGATCCCCACCACCCATTGGCCGCATTTGCGCCCGCCGGGAATCTCCGCCAACTGCCACGGCGTGAGGCAGCGCACCAGGATAATCGCCAGCAACGAGCCGACCATGTACGGCAAAGGCCAGCCGACGAGGCTGGCCAGGTAACCGCCGGCCAGGCCGACCAGCGGTGTTCCCCACCAATGTTTAAAGGTGACCTCAGACATCGGCCACGGCACGACGCTGCAGGGCACGTTTGCGGTAGATGCGGATCAGCGGGAAGGCCAGCATCAGCGCCGTCAGTACCCACACGCCAAAGGTGATCGGGCTCGACCACAGAATCTGCAGGTCACCGTTGGAGATCGACAGCGCACGGCGCAGGTTCTGCTCCATCAAACCGCCGAGGATAAAGCCGAGCAGTACCGGCGACAGCGGGAAGTCGAGCTTGCGCAGGATGTAGCCGAAGATGCCGATACCGACCATCAGGAACAGGTCGAAGGTGGTAGCGTGCACCGCGTACACCCCGATGGCAGTGATGATCGCGATCACCGGCACCAGCGCCCAGTTCGGCACGGCGAGGATGCGCGTGAAGATGCGGATCATCGGGATGTTGAGGATCACCAGCATGATGTTGGCGATAAACAACGAGGCGATCAGGCCCCAGACGATGTCGGGTTGCTGTTGGAACAGCAGCGGACCCGGGGTGATGTTGTACAGCGACAGCGCGCCGATCATCACCGCCGTGGTGCCCGAACCGGGTACGCCGAGAGTCAGCATGGGCACCAGGGCGCCGCAGGCGGACGCGCCGATGGCGGTTTCTGGAGCAGCTAGGCCGCGCATGTCGCCCTGGCCGAACTTGCCGCTGGCACCGGCCAGGCGTTTTTCGGTCATGTAGGCAACGGCCGAGGCCAAGGTCGCACCGGCACCTGGCAACACGCCCATGATGAAACCCAGTAAACCGCAGCGGATGTTGACGACAAAGACCGCGCCCGCTTCCTTGAGGTTGAACATCATGCGGCCCGTGGCTTTCACGGCTTCCTGGCCACGGTGGGTTTTTTCCAGCAGCAACAGGATCTCGCTGATGGAGAACAGGCCCAGCACCAACACCACAAACTGGATGCCGTCGGTGAGGTGGATGTTGTCGCCGGTAAAGCGGTACACGCCGCTGTTCGCGTCGATGCCGACCGCCGACAGGAACAGGCCTATCAGCGCTGCAACAAAGGTCTTCAAGGGTTTGTCACCGGCCATGCCGCCGAGACAGACAATTGCAAACACCATCAGTACGAAATATTCCGCCGGCCCGAAGGCAATCGCCCATTTGGCTAGCAGCGGCGCAAACAGCACCATGCCGCAGGTGGCGATAAACGCGCCGATGAACGAACTCCACGCCGACAACGACAGCGCCACACCGGCCAGGCCTTTGCGGGCCATCGGGTAGCCGTCGAGGGTGGTCATCACGGTGGAGGCTTCGCCCGGGATGTTCAGCAGGATCGAGCTGATCCGCCCGCCGTATTCGCAGCCCAGGTACACGGCTGCCAGCAGGATCAGCGCCGATTCCGGCGGCAGGCCCAGGGCGAACGCGATGGGGATCAACAGCGCCACGCCGTTGATCGGGCCCAGGCCCGGCAACAGGCCGACCACGGTGCCGATCAGGGTGCCGCACAGTGCGGTCACCAGGTTGTAGGGGGACAGTGCAACGCCGAAGCCCTGGCCCAAGTAGCCGAAAGTATCCATATCAGTTCTCCAGAACGTCGAGCAGGCCGAGGGGCAGCGGCACATCCATGGCTTTATCGAACAGCAGGTAAAGACCAATCGCCATCAGGCTGACGATCACCACACTGGGCAACCAGCGGCCGCCATACAGGCGCGCCATCGGGATGCCGATCAGCATGCTGCTGAGGATGAAACCCAGGGGTTCGAAAGTGCCGGCAAACACGATCAACAGCGCGACGCATACGCCGATCTTGACCAGGGTCTCGCGGTCCAGCGCGGGTTCTTCTTCCGTGTGCTTGGTCGGCTGTGGGCGAAACAGCATGTAGATCAGTGCCAGGCTCATCAGCCCGAGCATCAGCAGCGGGTAGGCCCGAGGCCCAACCGGCTCGTAGGAAAACGACGCCTGATACGGCCAGGCCATCAGCGCCAGGCCGGCGCAGGCCAGCAGCAGCACGGCGGCGAAAATGCGTTGTAAGAGCATGTGAAACTCCTGGGCCACGCCACTGGATCAAGGGGCGTGGCCGCACAAAAGAGGGGCGATTACTGGATCAGGCCGAACTCTTTGGCCAGCACTTTGTAGTCAGCCACCTGTTTCTTCACGTAGGTGTCCAGCTCCGGGCCGGTCATGGCGAACGGGAACAGCTCGCGCTGGTCACGCAGCTTGGCGAACTCTTCCGAGGCCAGCAGTTTGTCGAACGCTTCTTTCCACCAGGCGTAGTCGGCATCGCTGACTTTTGGCCCGAGGTAGAAACCACGCACCACCGGCCAGACGATGTCATAGCCTTGCTCTTTGGCGGTCGGAATATTCTTCATTTCCGGCTCGTCCAGGCGCTGTTCGGAGAACACGGCCAGCAGGCGCATGTCGCCGCTCAAGATGTGCGGCATGGAGTCGGAGATGTCGGTACTGCCCACCTGGATATGGCCACCGAGCAGGGCGGTGGCAATTTCGCCGCCGCCTTCGAGGGCTACATAACGCAGTTCACGCGGGTTGATCCCGGCCGCCTTGGCGATCAGCGCGGTTTGCATCCAGTCCTGGCTGCCAACGGTGCCGCCGGAACCGATCACCACGCTGCCCGGATCTTTTTTCAGGGCTTTGACCAAATCGTCCAAGGTCTTGTAGGGCGAGTCGGCTTTCACTGCGATGGCCCCGTAGCTGGTGCCGACCGCTGCCAACCAACGCACGGCGCTTTCATCGAAGCGACCAAACTTGCCTTGGGCCAGGTTCAACAGCGAACCGCTGGACCAGGCTACCAGGGTGCCGGCATCGGCTGGACGCTGAGCGACCACAGCGTTGTAGGCCACCGCGCCGACGCCGCCAGGCATGTAGGTCACGCGCATCGGCTTGCTCAGCAACTTCTCGTTGACCAGCGCGCTTTGCGCCAGTTTGCAGGTCAGGTCAAAACCACCGCCCGGCGAGGCTGGGGCGATGCATTCCGGACGCTTGGGCTCGTCGGCAGCCAGCAGTTGGCCGGCGAACAGCATGCAGCCGGCGGCGAGGGCCAATTTACGCAGTGAAAGGATCATGGTTATCTCCGTCTTTGTTGTTATGAGTTGTTTCTACCAGAGCGCAACGCTATAGCTCACCAGCACGCGCATTTCATCCGCATCACGGGCTGAGTAGTTGGAGCGGTACGTGGCGTTGCGCAAGCGCACGGCCACGTCCTTGAACGTGCCGGTCTGCACTACGTACTTGATCTCGCTGTTGCGTTCCCACTCCTTGCCGGTCTCGCCGTTCTTGAGCTTGATGTTGTCACCTGACAGGTAACGGCTCATGAAGCTCAGGCCGGGAATCCCCAGCTTGGCGAAGTCGAAGTCGTAGCGCGCCTGCCAGGAACGCTCTTCGGCGCCGGCAAAGTCGTTGATCTGCACGAAGTTGACCAGGTACGGGTCGCTGCCATCCACATACGGGAAGGCGCTGTCGCCGGACATGTGCTGGTAGCCGGCGCTGAGCTTGTGGCCATTGAGGGCATAGCTGAACAGGCCGTTGAGGGATTTATTGTCGATCTTGCCGCCGCGGGCGCTGCCGGTGTCATCGCTGATGGCCAGGCGCAGGTCGGTGCCGAAGGTGCCAGGGCCCATCGGGCGCGCAGCCACCAGGCCGAGGAAGTGCTGGCGGTACACGTCGTCGAGTTGGGCGAAGTGGTAGCTGCCGGTGATCTTGTCGGCGAATTTGTAGTCGGCGCCGCCAAAGTTGAAGTGCTTGCCGGTGGCGCCGCTGACGAAGCGGCTGTTCTTGTTGTTGAGGGCGATGTCTTCGTAGTTGGTGTCGTCGCGGTCTTTGGCCTTATCGAGGCGACCACCGGTGAACACCAGGTTCTTGAATTCCTTGGACGTGATCAGGCCGCCATTGAAAGTCTGCGGCAGGATGCGGCCGTCGTTGGGCTTGAGGATCGGCAGTTCGGGGATCAGCGCGCCGATCTTCAGCTCGGTGGCCGAGATCTTCACTTTGCCGGTCAGGCCCAGCTTGGAGTACTCGTCGGCGGCGCGGCCATCGTCATGGGTGGGCAGCAGGCCGGTGCCGGTGCGGTCGGGGCTGGAATCGAGCTTGACCCCAAGCATGCCCAGCGCATCCACACCGAAGCCGACGGTGCCGTCGGTGTAGCCCGACTGCAGGTTGAGCATGAAGCCCTGGGCCCATTCGTCGCGCTTGGATTGCTGTGCGCTGGTGCCATCGCGAAAGTCGCGGTTGAAGTACATGTTGCGGGTTTCCAGGGTCGCGCTACTGTCTTCGAAGAAGGCAGCCTGGCTAAGCGGCGAAAAGCCGGCAAGGGTAGCAGCACTGGCAAGGGCGGTCTGGGTCAGGCGAGAAAAACGAACAGGCGAGGGGGCCTGGGGCTGTGTCGACAGCATCGTTGTGTACTCCGTTATTGTTCTTATTTTGGCGAAAACGCTTCGAGGCGTTTTTCGGGCGCTGCGCTTCAGGCAGCTCGGTGGGCACAGACCACCTTGGCTGGATGCTAAAGGGCGAAGCTTTCACTAACCTTTCAGTTGCCTTTCAATGTTTTCGGGCTTCACAGGGCAGGCGGCGCCTGTAAACTGCCCGGCAAAGCGTGGTGCCAACCACCCCTGACTGAGGTAGAAATCCATGCGTGTCTTGCTGGTTGAAGACCATTTGCAACTCGCTGAAAGTGTCGCGCAAGCGCTCAAGAGCACGGGTTTGACCGTTGACGTGCTGCACGATGGCGTGGCTGCGGACCTGGCCCTGAGCAGTGAGGAATACGCCGCAGCGATCCTCGATGTGGGGCTGCCACGCATGGATGGTTTCGAGGTGCTCGCCCGTTTGCGCGCCCGTGGGAAGAATTTGCCCGTGCTGATGCTGACGGCGCGCAGTGATGTGAAAGACCGCGTGCATGGCCTGAACCTGGGCGCGGACGACTACCTCGCCAAACCGTTCGAGTTGACGGAGTTGGAGGCGCGCGTCAAAGCGTTGCTGCGCCGCAGTGTGTTGGGCGGCGAGCGCCAGCAGACCTGCGGCGTGTTGGTCTACGACCTCGACACCCGGCGCTTTACCGTAGGCGGCGAATTGATGACGCTCACTTCCCGCGAGCAAGCGGTGCTTGAAGCACTGATCGCCCGCCCTGGCCGGGTGATGAGCAAGGAGCAATTGGCCTCACAGGTATTTGGCCTGGACGAAGAAGCCAGCCCCGATGCCATCGAAATCTACGTGCACCGCCTGCGCAAGAAACTCGACGGCCAGCCCATCGCCATCGTGACCTTCCGTGGCCTCGGCTACCTGTTGGAAGCCCGCGATGCATAAGCCCAGCAGCCTGCGCTGGCGCCTGTTGTGGAACCTGGCGCTGTTGCTGGTGCTGCTGATGTTTGCCAGCGGCATGAGCGCCTACTGGAATGGCCGCGAAGCTGCGGACACCGCCTACGACCGCACGCTGCTGGCCTCGGCGCGCACCATTGCCGCTGGCTTGACTCAAGTGGACGGCACCCTGAGCGCCAATGTGCCCTACGTGGCGCTGGACACCTTTGCCTACGACAGTGCCGGGCGTATTTATTACCAGGTCAACGACATCGACCAGAAGCTGATATCCGGCTACGAAAACCTCCCTGGCCCACCACCCGGCACGCCGCGCACCGATGACTATCCGGCGCTGGCACGCTTCTATGACGCCATCTACCAGGGCCAGCCGGTGCGTGTGGTGAGCCTGCTCAAAGCCGTCTCCGAACCGAACATGAACGGCATGGCGGAAATCCGCGTAGCCGAAACCGACGAGGCCCGCGTGAGCATGGCCCGAAGCCTTATGGCTGATACTTTGCTGCGCCTGGGCATGCTTGGCGTCGGCGCGTTGCTGTTGGTGTGGTTTGCCGTGAGTGCCGCATTGCGGCCACTGGAGCGCCTGCGCTCGGCGGTGGAAGAGCGCCAGCCTGACGACCTGCGGCCGTTGCCTTTGGTGGAAGTGCAGCATGAGTTTGGCCCATTGGTGCGTTCCCTCAACCACTTCACCGAACGCTTGCGTGGCCAGTTCGAGCGCCAGGCGCAGTTTATTGCTGATGCAGCCCATGAATTGCGTACGCCACTGGCCGCGCTCAAGGCGCGACTGGAACTGGGCTTGCGCGCCGAAGACCCCGCCACGTGGCACAGCACTCTGGAGACCGCAGCCCAGGGCACTGACCGCCTGACTCACCTGGCCAATCAATTGTTGTCTCTGGCACGCATCGAAAATGGTGCCCGCGCGATTGCCGAGGGCGGCGCGCAGTTACTTGACCTTAGCCAGTTGGCCCGTGAGCTGGGCATGGCCATGGCGCCGTTGGCTCACGCACGCGGTGTGGCGCTGGCGCTGGAAGCCGACGAGCCGGTGTGGCTGCGCGGCGAGCCCACCCTGTTGAACGAGCTGTTGAGCAACCTGGTGGATAACGCCCTGGCCCATACGCCGCCGGGCGGCAACGTGATCCTGCGGGTGACGGCGCCGGCGGTACTGGAAGTGGAAGATGATGGCCCAGGCATCCCGCTGGACGAGCGCGACCGGGTGTTCGAGCGCTTTTACCGGCGCAGTCAGCAGGGCATGGGGTCGGGGCTGGGCTTGGCGATCGTCGGCGAAATCTGTCGGGCGCACCTGGCGCAGATCAGCCTGCACGATGGCGAGCAGGCCGGCCTGAAGGTGCGGGTGAGCTTTATCGCCGGTTGATCAGTAGAACATCGAGCGGGCTTCATCCAGCTCGGCGCGCAAGGCGTCGCTGTAGGGGTCGACGCGCAGTTTCTTGATCGCAGGCAGCGTGGAAACCGGGATGTTTGCCAACGGATGATCGGTGCCGCGATGGCAATACATCACGGCCACTTGCACCAGGTCGATGTAGTCGAGGCTGGGCGAGTCGCGCTCCAAGTCCAGGTATTGGCCCGGCAGCTTAGCCAGCATTTCCGGGAAGTCCCAGCCCCCCAGCAGTTTGTCGCCCAGCAACGGGTGAATGCTCTCGATGACATGGTTGAGGCTGACCGGGTCGGACAGCAGCTCGTAGTGGTCTTCGGCGTACGTCAGGATCGGCAGCACGCCGATCTGGTGCACCAGGCCGCCGAGGGCGGCCTGGTCCGGCTTGAGTTGACTGTGGCTGCGGCACAGGGCGTAACTCACGCCCGCGACCTCCAGGCTGCGGCGCCACACATCACGCATCTTTTGTTCGACCACGTCGGAGCGGGCGTGGAAGATCTGCTCCATCACCAGGCCGATCGCCAGGTTGCTGCTGTAGTTGGTGCCCAGCCGGGTGATGGCGGTATGCAGGTCGGTGACTTCCTGGGTGGCGCGCAACAACGGGCTGTTGACCACTTTGATCAGGCGTGCCGACAGCGCGGTGTCACGACCGATCACTTTGCTCAAGTGGCTGATGCTGATTTCCGGGTCTTCGGCAGCCTGACGTATCTTCAGGGCCACTTCCGGCAATGTCGGCAGAACCAGGTCATCGTTATCGATGGCCGTCACTAAAGCCTGTTGGACTTTTTCCGCCAGCTTGTTCATTCATGATCTCTAGGGTGTTGCAAAAAAGTACGGCGATTAACGCTGGATCTCTCGATCACGGTCGAGTGTGTAAGGCAAGTCGAGCAGTTGCAGGCCGGGGCCTTCGAGGGTGCCTAAGTGCACATCGCCACTATCGGCAGCTTCGGCTTGCAACACGGCCAGAAGTTCAACGCTCTGGTCAGCTTTTGCGGCAATGACCACTTCGCCGATCGCGCTGTTATGACTGGGGGAAAACAGTGGAGTGCCTGGCTCGGGCATTTCAGCCGCATTAAGGCTCAAGCGGTACAGGCGACGTTTGAGTTTGCCCAGGTACTGCATGCGCGCGACGATTTCCTGGCCGGTGTAGCAGCCTTTCTTGAAGCTCACGCCGCCAATGGCCTGCAGGTTGAGCATCTGCGGAATGAACAGCTCGCGGGTCTGTGGCATGACCTGGCCAATGCCGGCGCGGACCTGGCCCAGCAGCCATTTATTCAAGTCGGCTTGTTGCAGCTGTTCAGCCAGTTGGCTGCGCACAGTGTCGGCCTGCTCGGCGGGCACCCAGAGTTCGGCACGGCCAGGGGACACGCGCACGGCGATCAAGGTATCGACGCGGGCGACGCTGTCGGTCTCGGCGGGCAGCGCCAGGCCAAGGCCGGACAAGGCCTGGTCAGCATTCGCCAGGCCGAAACGCACCCAGGCAGTGCTTTCGTCGGTGAGTTTGGATTTGGAGAACACGGCGTACTTCTTCAAGTCTGCCAGTTGCGGTTCCAGCAGCTCGGTGGCCATGGCCAGCAACACGCCGTCACCTTGCAGCAGGATGCGAAAGCTCGACTGCATGCGCCCTTTTTGCGTGCAGCGCGCGCCGAGGCTCGCCTGGGTGTCGCTCAGGTAATTGAGGTTGCAGGTCAGTTGGCCCTGAAGGAATTTGGCAGCGTCGGCGCCGCGGACGGCGAGAACGCCTTCGTGGGACAGGGGGCAGAAGAAAGCAGAGTCAGCCATGGGTCATCGCAGGTCAAAAAGTCATGGGTGCATCATAGAGGGGCGCCCGGCAAATGGATAGTTTCCGTATGGGGCGACCAAAGCCGACTGTTCCGGTGCCGTCTGGCCTGTATACTTGCCGCCTATTTGAGGAGCGCTCCATGGTCGAAGAAGTAGAAATCAATCGCCTCTACTGGCACAGCCGTCGTGGCATGCTGGAGTTGGATGTGTTGTTGGTGCCTTTCACCAAAGAAGTGTACGCAACGCTCAACCAGGTGGATCGCGACCTCTACGTCAGGCTGCTGACTTGCGAGGATCAGGATATGTTTGGCTGGTTCATGGAGCGTGCCGAATCTGAAGATCCGGAGCTGCAGCGCATGGTCCGGATGATCCTGGACCGTGTCCAGCCCAAGTAATCGCTTTGAATGCCGCTGGCAGGCCTCACGGCTGTTGCTGGCGGCGTATCTCCTTGCCCAGCTGTTTGCGCTGGGTGCGCTTTTGTTTCTCGATCTGTCTTATTCAAGCCTTGGCCTGCTGTTGTGCCTGGCGCACGCCGCCTGGGTTTTGCCGCGCGCCGTCCTGCTGACACACCGTTCGTCGATTCGTGGCCTGCGCCGCGACGCGGATGGCTGGCAGCTATTGAGCGCCGAGCACGGTTGGCGCAGCGTGCAGCTGCGTCCCGACAGCCTCGCCCTGCCATTGATTGTCGTGCTGCGTTACCGAGTACCCGG
Source organism: Pseudomonas pergaminensis (assembly GCF_024112395.2). NCBI lineage: Bacteria > Pseudomonadati > Pseudomonadota > Gammaproteobacteria > Pseudomonadales > Pseudomonadaceae > Pseudomonas > Pseudomonas pergaminensis. Next base: position 1,636,433 of record NZ_CP078013.2, read on the forward strand.
TGAATGGTGGGTGCGCACGGTCTGCGTGCCCAGGGATGCGCTGGTCGCCGATGTGCATCGGCGCCTGCGCGTGCGGCTCAAGTTCAGCCGCCGTAGGTGGTTGGCACCAGGATAGTGTCGCGGGCCTCGGGTAGCATCTGCGGGTAGTCGAGGGTGTAGTGCAGGCCGCGGCTTTCCTTACGCTCCATCGCTGAGCGGATCATCAGTTCGGCCACCTGGGCCAGGTTGCGCAGCTCGATCAGGTCGCGGCTGACTTTATAGTTGCTGTAGAACTCGTCGATTTCATCCAGCAGCAGCCGTACGCGATGTTGCGCGCGTTGCAGGCGCTTGTTGGTGCGCACGATTCCTACGTAGTCCCACATGAAGCGGCGCAGTTCGTCCCAGTTGTGCGCGATGATCACGTCTTCGTCCGAGTCGGTAACCTGGCTGGCGTCCCAGCGGGGCAGGGCGGCCGGCACAGGAATGCGTGGCAGTTGGTCGAGAATGTCCGCCGCCGCGGAGCGCGCGTAGACGAAGCACTCGAGCAACGAGTTGCTGGCCATGCGGTTGGCGCCGTGCAAGCCGGTGAAGCTGGTTTCGCCAATCGCGTACAGGCCAGGCACGTCGGTACGGCCGTGCTGGTCAACCATCACGCCGCCGCAGGTGTAGTGCGCGGCCGGCACCACCGGGATCGGGCCTTTGGTGATGTCGATGTTGAACGCCAGGCAGCGCTCGTAGACGGTGGGGAAGTGGGTCTTGATGAAGGCTTCGGGCTTATGGCTGATGTCCAGGTAGACGCAGTCAACGCCCAGGCGCTTCATTTCATGGTCGATGGCGCGGGCGACGATATCACGCGGGGCCAGTTCGGCGCGTGGGTCGAAGCGCTGCATGAAGCGTTCGCCGTTGGGCAGCTTCAGGTGCGCGCCTTCGCCACGCAGGGCTTCAGTGATCAGGAAACTCTTGGCCTGCGGGTGATACAGGCAGGTGGGGTGGAACTGGTTGAATTCCAGGTTCGCCACCCTGCAGCCCGAACGCCAGGCCATGGCGATGCCATCTCCACAGGCGCCGTCGGGGTTGCTGGTGTAGAGGTAGACCTTGGCTGCGCCACCGGAGGCGAGGATGGTGAAGCGCGCACCGTAGGTGTCGACTTCGCCGCTGCCACGGTTGAGCACGTAGGCGCCAAGGCAGCGTTCGCCATCGAGGCCCAGGCGTTTTTCGGTGATCAGGTCAACGGCGACCCGTTGTTCGAGCAGTTCGATGTTGGGGCGTTGCCGGGCTTGTTCGAGCAGCGTCTTGAAGATCGCAGCGCCAGTGGCGTCGGCGGCATGGATAATGCGGCGATGGCTGTGGCCGCCTTCACGGGTCAGGTGGAACTCGAAACCGCCGTCGTCGCTGCCCGCATGTTCATCACGGGTAAACGGAACACCTTGATCGATCAGCCACTGGATCGCCTCGCGGCTGTGCTCGACGGTGAAACGCACCGCTTCTTCATTGCACAGGCCGCCACCGGCATTAAGGGTGTCTTCGACGTGGGATTGCACCGTGTCGGTGTCATCCAGCACGGCTGCAACACCACCTTGGGCCCAGAACGTCGAGCCATTGGCCAGGTCGCCTTTGCTCAGTACCGCGATGCGCAGGTGGCTGGGGAGGGTGAGTGCAAGGCTCAAACCGGCCGCGCCGCTGCCGATCACCAGGACATCGTGTTGAAACTGTTGGCTCATTAGAGGGATTCCGCAAAAAGCGATCCGAAGAGGTGGCGCAAACAGGACGCCTGGATCGGCGAATCAAAGGGTCACACGGGCTACTAGTATATAGAGGGGTGGAGCGGCACAATAGCCGGGCATTCGTGGCAATGTGAGATTACGGTGCACGGCTAGGGTAAAATCGGCTGGTTATTGGAACGGGAACTTTTTGCATAAGCCCCGACTCAATAGCAGGTTGCCCGAAAGCTGGGAAAACGTTGAGTTTATTGGCCCGTCGGGAGCATTGGACGCGTCAGAAAACCGGCGACAAGATTATTCGCGCAGTCGGCGTTGCCCGCACTGCGTTTTTCGTGTGTGCCAAATCAGTGCGTGCCGGAAACTTGCTTGAAGGGGGAGAACTTTTGCGAAAAGACCGAGTCTATGTTTGCAAGCCTGATCGTTTAGTTATGCAAGCCTCCTTCAAGTACAACGAGGAGTGTTCATGCTAACCCAGGAAGAGGATCAGCAGCTGGTCGAGCGCGTTCAACGCGGCGACAAGCGAGCTTTTGATCTGCTAGTGCTGAAATACCAGCACAAAATTCTCGGGTTGATCGTGCGGTTTGTGCACGACACCCATGAAGCGCAGGACGTTGCACAGGAAGCCTTTATCAAGGCTTACCGTGCACTTGGTAACTTTCGCGGTGACAGTGCGTTTTACACGTGGCTGTACCGCATCGCCATCAACACGGCGAAGAACTATCTGGTGTCTCGCGGGCGCCGCCCACCGGATAGTGATGTAAGTTCAGAAGATGCAGAATTTTATGATGGTGACCACGGCCTCAAAGATCTCGAGTCGCCGGAGCGTGCATTGCTGCGCGACGAGATCGAGGGCACCGTTCATCGCACAATTCAGCAACTTCCAGAAGATTTACGTACGGCGTTAACTTTACGTGAATTCGATGGTCTGAGTTACGAAGACATTGCGAGCGTCATGCAGTGTCCGGTGGGGACTGTAAGGTCACGGATTTTCCGGGCCCGGGAAGCCATCGATAAAGCCTTGCAACCGTTGTTGCAAGAGAACTAAAGACAGCGGCGACAGCCAAGAGAGGAACCGCCATGAGTCGTGATGCCCTGCAGGAATCGCTGTCCGCAGTGATGGATAACGAAGCGGATGAACTGGAACTTCGTCGAGTGCTCAATGCATTTGATGATGCCGAAACCCGTGATACCTGGTCTCGTTACCAAGTCGCTCGGGCGGTGATGCACAAGGATCTTCTAATCCCTCGTCTGGATATTGCTGCGGCCGTTTCTGCTGCGCTGGCTGATGAAGCCGTTCCGGCAAAAGCCGCTCGTGGTCCTTGGCGTAGCCTGGGTCGCCTGGCAGTTGCTGCCTCGGTAACTGTTGCCGTGCTTGCTGGTGTTCGCCTGTACAACCAGGACGAAATCGCCGGTGCCGAACTGGCCCAACAGACTCAGCAACCGGTCATGGCCGGTCCGCAAGTCAAAGGCCCAGCAGTCCTGGCCGGTTACAAGGAAAGCTCTGACACCACCGGCCCAATGGCCAACGGTGTGTTGCAAGGGCAATCTGGCTGGCAAGACCAGCGTCTTCCGGGGTACCTGCGCCAACACGCTCAGGAATCGGCCCTGAAAGGCACTGAAAGCGCTCTGCCCTATGCTCGTGCAGCAAGCCTGGAAAACCGCTAATCCGTAAGGAGCTCTATGCGAGCCATACCGCTCCTTACGCTTTTGCTCAGTGGTTGGTTTGCACTCCCCGCCCATGCCGATGAAGCCCAAGACTGGCTGACTCGACTTGGGCGTGCAGAGCAGCAGCAAAGCTTTCAAGGTACGTTCGTCTACGAACGTAACGGCAGTTTCTCTACCCATGACATCTGGCATCGTGTCCAGGATGGTCAGGTCCGTGAGCGGCTCTTGCAGCTCGATGGTTCTGCCCAGGAAGTCGTGCGGTTGGATGGCCGGACACAATGTGTCAGCGGCACCCTCGTCGCAGGCCTGGGCAATTCACGTGATGCCCCTTCACGTGCGCTTGATCCACAAAAACTCAATCAATTCTATGAACTGGCTGTCATTGGCAAATCCCGTGTGGCCGGTAGAAATGCGGTCATCGTATCGATCACGCCGCGTGACCAGTACCGTTACGGTTTTGAGTTGCACCTGGATCGAGAAACCGCACTGCCGCTCAAATCGCTGTTGTTGAATGACCAGGGGCAATTGCTTGAGCGCTTCCAGTTCACGCGACTGAATACGTCGGTAATACCTGACGACCGCGATCTGCAGCCCAGCAGCGAGTGCACACCTATTGCCGTGGCCACTAGCAAGGCGCCAGAAGTGCAGCCTACGCAGATTTGGCACCTGGAATGGCTGCCGCCGGGCTTTCAGTTGACCAATACCAGCGCCCGCAAAGACACCCAGACCAAAGCCACAGTCGACAGCCTGATGTACGAAGACGGGCTGGCGCGTTTCTCGGTGTTCCTTGAGCCGATCAGTGAAGCGAGTGTCACCGAAACCCGCACGCAACTGGGCCCTACGGTCGCTGTATCCCGTCGTCTCAACACAGTCGATGGCGAGATGATGGTGACGGTAGTGGGTGAAATTCCGATCGGCACCGCTGAACGGATCGCGTTGTCGGTGCGCGGTGAAAAAAAGCCAGTCGCCCAGCCGTGAGTCGTTAATCCTATGTTCATCCTGACCTTTCAATGTATTTCCATGCCAGGTTGGCTGCCGAGAGCATGAAATGTCTGGATCAGCATTTTCACTTGCAAAAATCTCTCATGTTTTTTATAGGTCAGGGCTTGTCGGCTCTGGCCTTGTTTTGTTCGCGGAACAAAGATGTCGGTCGCAGTTTTCGGCGTTTCTTGAACCCTGTCGCTCAACCCTGCTCGTCGTAACGGGAGCTGTATGTCGATACCACGTTTAAAGTCTTACCTAACCATAGTCGCCACGGTATTGGTGCTGGGTCAGGCCTTGCCTGCGCAAGCAGCCGAGTTGCCTGACTTCACCCAATTGGTTGAGCAAGCCTCGCCTGCGGTGGTGAACATCAGTACCACGCAAAAACTGCCGGACCGCAAAGTCTCCAACCAGCAGATGCCAGACCTGGAAGGCCTGCCGCCAATGCTGCGTGAATTCTTTGAGCGTGGCATGCCGCAACAGCGCGCACCCCGCGGCGGCGGTGGCGGCCAGCGTGAGGCCCAGTCCCTGGGCTCGGGCTTCATCATTTCGCCGGACGGCTATATCCTCACCAACAACCACGTGATTGCCGACGCCGATGAGATCCTCGTGCGCCTGGCTGATCGCAGTGAGCTGAAAGCCAAGCTGGTCGGCACCGACCCTCGTTCCGATGTGGCGTTGCTGAAGATCGAAGGCAAGGACTTGCCTGTGCTTAAGCTGGGTAAATCCCAGGATCTGAAAGCCGGGCAATGGGTCGTCGCCATCGGCTCGCCGTTTGGCTTTGACCATACCGTCACCCAAGGTATCGTCAGCGCCATTGGCCGCAGCCTGCCGAACGAAAACTACGTGCCGTTCATCCAGACCGACGTGCCGATCAACCCGGGTAACTCCGGTGGTCCGCTGTTCAACCTGGCGGGCGAAGTGGTTGGCATCAACTCGCAGATCTACACCCGTTCCGGTGGCTTCATGGGCGTGTCGTTCGCCATCCCGATCGACGTGGCCATGGATGTTTCCAACCAACTGAAAAGCGGCGGCAAGGTCAGCCGTGGCTGGTTGGGCGTGGTCATCCAAGAAGTGAACAAAGACCTGGCTGAATCCTTTGGCCTCGACAAGCCGGCCGGTGCCCTGGTCGCACAGATCCAGGACGATGGCCCGGCTGCCAAGGGTGGCCTGCAAGTCGGCGACGTGATCCTGAGCATGAACGGCCAACCGATTGTCATGTCGGCTGACCTGCCGCACTTGGTCGGTGCTCTCAAGGCTGGCAGCAAGGCCAAGCTGGAAGTGATCCGTGAAGGCAAGCGCCAGACCGTAGAGCTGACCGTGGGCGCTATCCCAGAAGAAGGCGCAACACTGGATGCCCTGGGCAACGCCAAGCCGGGTGCCGAGCGCAGCAGCAATCGCCTGGGCATTGCTGTAGCCGAATTGACCGATGAGCAGAAGAAGAGCTTCGACCTCAAGAGCGGCGTCGTGATCAAGGAAGTGCAGGACGGCCCCGCCTCCCTGATCGGCCTGCAGCCAGGTGATGTCATCACCCATCTGAACAACCAGGCAATCGATACCACCAAGCAATTCACCGACATCGCCAAGGCGTTGCCGAAGAACCGTTCGGTGTCGATGCGGGTGCTGCGTCAGGGACGTGCGAGCTTCATCACCTTCAAACTGGCTGAGTAAGTCGGTAAAAGCAAAAAGCCCCGCCTTCGTTTAACGAGGGCGGGGCTTTTTTGTGCCTGATGGGTTTAGCTCATCATCCCTTTGACCAGGCGTTCCTGTTCGATCAGCTCACGCTGGCGTGCGTCGATACGTGAAGACAGCGGGAAATTGTTACCCGCGCGGCGCTTGGCGAAATCCAACTGTTGAATGGCCTGCTGGAAATCACCCACCAATGCAAAGTACTCCGCGCGGGCCTGATGCAGGCCGATGATATTGCCCGACAACCCGCGTGTCTCGGCAACCTGGTACCAGACGTCCGGGTCATCCGGGCGCGACTTGAGCAGGCTGTCCAGCGCCTTCTCCGCATCCGCCGTGCGGTTCTGCTTCAGCAGTAGGTCCACGCGCACCTGATTCAATGGGTAATTGCCGGGATACTGGGTCAGCATCCGATCTGTACGTTGCTGGGCATCCGGCAGGCGGCTGTTGTCGATGTCCAACTGGATCTGCGCCAGGTTGTAGGTGATGTCGTTCGGGGACTTGGCCAGCAGCGGCGCCAGATTGTCCCGTGCCTGTTTGAACTGGGAGCCTTTGATCTGGGCGATAGCCAGGCCGTAGCGCGCCACATCGTTCTTTGGGTTCTCATCCAACTGCGCCTGGAAGCGCTTGGCGGCGAGGCCTGAGGTGTCTTCGTATTGCAGCTGCACCCGCGCCCGAATCAGTTGATAGCGCAGGCTGTCTTCCTTGCCGCCAGGCTTGGCCTGCTCGGCGCGGTTGCGCGTGTCGGCGATCCGCGATTCGGTAACCGGGTGCGTCAGCAGGAATTCCGGTGGCTTGGCATCGAAGCGGTATTGGCGCATCAGGCGCTCGAACATGGTCGGCATGGAGCGCGGGTCGTAGCCGGCTTTTTCCAGGTTGAGAATGCCGATACGGTCTGCTTCCTGTTCGTTCTGGCGTGAGAACCGGCGTTGCTCCTGGATGGCGGCGGCCTGGGTACCGGCGATGGCGGCAATACCGGCATCACCGGCGCCGGCGGCTGCCGCAATAATGCCGCCGAGCAGGGCAGCCATCATCGGGAGTTGCATGCGCTGTTGCGCTTCAACGCCACGGGCGAAGTGACGTTGGGACAAATGCGCCAATTCGTGAGCCAGTACCGAGGCATATTCCCCTTCGGTCTGGGCGTTGAGGAACAGGCCACCGTTGACGCCGACAATCCCGCCAGGTGCGGCAAAGGCGTTCAACTGCGGGCTGTTGATCAGGATGAACTCCAGGCGCCGGTCGTTGACCTGGCTGGTCTCCACCAGTTTGTACACGCTGGTTTCGACGTAGTCCTTGAGCTGCGGGTCGTTGAGTTGCGAGACCTGGCCCCGCAGGTAGGCCAGCCAGGCGCGGCCCAGTTGGTATTCCTGTTGTGGCGAGACAATGGCAGAACTGGCGTCGCCAAGTGACGGCAGGTCGTCAGCGAAGCCCGGGGAGGCCAGCAGGCAAGCCAGCGTCAGCAGGGTAGGGCGCAAAAAAGTCATGCACAAAGCCTTTCGACAAAGAGCTTACTGTAGCCGGACACTGAGCTTCGGACCAGATATTCTAAGCAACCCAAACGCGTGTCCGGAGTAAAACCATGACCGACGCTGTAGCCTTTGATGCCGAACTCGACGCCAGCGGCCTCAACTGCCCGTTGCCCTTGCTCAAGGCCAAGCTGGAACTCAACCGTTTGGCCAGCGGCGCAGTGCTCAAGGTGATCGCCACGGATGCGGGCTCCCAGCGTGATTTTCGTACCTTTGCCAAGCTGGCCGGCCACACCCTGTTGCATGAAGAAGACGCTGCTGGTGTGTACCGTTACTGGTTGCGCAAGGCCTGAACCGTTTGCCCCATCACCCGAGGTTGATTGATGTTCAAAGTGTTACGAGACTGGATTCAGCGCTACTTCTCCGATGAGGAAGCGGTGGTGCTGGCGGTCCTGCTGTTTCTGGCCTTTACGGCCGTGCTCACCTTGGGCGGCATGCTGGCGCCTGTATTGGCGGGGATGGTGCTGGCTTACTTGATGCAAGGCCTGGTCACCACGCTGGAACGCTTGCGCTTGCCAGGCGGAGCCGCGGTAGGGCTGGTTTTCGCCTTGTTCATGGGCCTGTTGGTGTTGTTTATCGTGGTGGTGTTGCCGCTGCTGTGGCACCAACTGATTACGCTGTTCAACGAGTTGCCAGGCATGCTCGCCAAGTGGCAGTCGCTGTTGCTGCTGTTGCCGGAACGCTACCCGCACCTGGTGTCAGACGAGCAGGTGTTGCAAGCCATCGAAGTGGCGCGCGGCGAGATCGGCAAGTTTGGCCAATGGGCGCTGACCTTTTCGCTGTCCAGCCTGCCGCTGCTGGTCAACATCATGATCTACCTGGTGCTGGTGCCGATCCTGGTGTTTTTCTTCCTCAAGGATCGCGCCATGATCGGCCGCTGGGTGCGTGGCTATCTGCCGCGTGAGCGTGCGCTCATCACTCGGGTGGCCGAGGAAATGAACCGGCAGATCGCCAACTACATCCGTGGCAAGGTCATCGAGATCATTATCTGCGGAGGCGTGACCTACATCGCCTTTATTGCACTGGACCTGAACTACGCGGCCTTGCTGGCTTTGCTTGTCGGTATTTCAGTGGTGGTGCCCTATGTCGGCGCCGTGGTGGTGACCGTACCCGTGACCTTGATCGCCTTGTTCCAGTGGGGCTGGAGCGACCAGTTCATCTACCTGATGGCGGTATACGGGATCATCCAGACCCTGGATGGCAACGTGCTGGTGCCGCTGCTGTTCTCGGAGGCGGTCAACCTGCACCCGGTGGCGATCATCTGTGCGGTGCTGTTGTTTGGTGGGCTGTGGGGATTCTGGGGCGTGTTCTTTGCGATCCCACTGGCGACGCTGTTCAAGGCGGTGCTGGATGCGTGGCCGCGGCAGGAGCCGGTGGTGGCGCCGTTGCTTTGAAGGTTGCGGGGCGATCGAAGACGCTATCGCCGGCAAGCCGGCTCCTACAAGGGGTTGTGTAACAAATGTAGGAGCCGGCTGGCCGGCGATGACAATCCAAAGGACGCCGTAGCGATCAGGCCTTGTTCAGCGCCTGCGCCGCCGCCAAAACGGCATCCACGTGGCCCGGCACTTTCACACCACGCCATTCCTGGCGCAGCACACCTTCGCTGTCGATCAGGAAGGTGCTGCGATCCACGCCCAGGTATTCCTTGCCGTACAGCTTCTTCAGCTTGATCACATCAAACAACTGGCAAACTGCTTCATCCTTGTCACTGATCAGCTCGAAGGGGAATTCCTGCTTGCCCTTGAAGTTCTCGTGGGACTTCACGCTGTCGCGCGACACGCCGAACACCTCGGTGTTGGCGGCCTTGAACGCCGCGTATTGGTCACGAAAGCCCTGGCCTTCGGTGGTGCAGCCCGGCGTGCTGTCCTTCGGGTAGAAGTAGATCACCACTTGCTTGCCTTTGAGGGCTGCAAGGCTGAAGGTCTGGCCGCTGGTGGCCTGGGCTTCGAAATCGGCTACGGGTTTGTCGATGACTACCGCCATGAAAACTTCCTTACATTGGGTTCTGTGGGCGCCATGGCTCGATCAAGGCGTCGAGGTTCAGGGCATCGGCGAAATCCAGGAACTGGTCGCGCAACCAGCTGATCTGCACGCCAGCCGGCAAGGTTACGGTAAACGTAGCGTTGAGCATGGTGCCGCCGGTCTGCGGGGCCTGGTAGGTGTCGCAGGTCAGGTTCTCCAGCTCGACGTTGTGGTCGATGAAGAACTGGCACAGTTCGTTGACGATGTCCGAGCGGTAGGCGGAGCTGACATACGCGACATAAGGCAGGGCCTGGGGACGATTCTCCAGGGCAGCACTGCGCACTACATTGACCGTGAAGTCGTGCTTCTTGGCCAGGCCTGGCAGGCCGGTCTCCAGGCGCGCCAGGGCATCCCAGGTGCCGGAGATCTGCAGGACCAGCGCACTGCACTCGCCATGGCGGGTCAGGCGCGAGGTCACGACGGCGCAGCGGTTTTCATGGCTGGCGCGGCACAGGACGTTGGTCAGCTCCATGGGGTTGGCGCCGAGGGCACTGATAACAAGGAATTGTTCGCGAACTGTGGGGGTGGACATGCAGCCTTCCTAAAACGATGAGCGGTCGATACCGTGAGGGCCGTATCGATCAAAGGATGAAGGGTAGCGAAAACCGTCGCCAAGGGATAGGAGGTGGCGTTTTCATTACGTGAACGGTCTGATTTCAGCGTGCTTCTAGGCGTGCTTTTGCCCAATGATGGCATTGCCCGTCGTTTAGTTGCGCCAGAACGCATCCTCAGGCGGTACTTCGCTTGTGCAAGCATCTTGGCGCCAGTACCATTACGGCTCTCTTTTTCCGGCAGGAGCGGTTGCATGATTGCGGGCAGTATGGTGGCACTGGTCACACCCATGGATGCACAAGGTCATCTCGACTGGGACAGCCTGGGCAAACTGGTGGACTTCCACCTGCAAGAAGGCACCAATGCCATCGTGGCGGTCGGCACCACCGGTGAATCGGCCACCCTCGATGTGGAAGAGCACATCCAGGTGATCGAATTCGTGGTCAAGCGTGTCGCGGGCCGTATCGCCGTGATCGCCGGTACGGGCGCCAACTCGACGCGTGAAGCGATCGAGCTGACCAAAAATGCCAAGAAGGCCGGCGCCGATGCCTGCCTGCTGGTGACCCCGTACTACAACAAGCCGACCCAGGAAGGCCTGTACCAGCACTTCCGCGCCATTGCCGAAGCCGTCGACATTCCGCAGATCCTCTATAACGTGCCGGGTCGTACCGCGTGCGACATGAAGGCCGAGACGGTGATTCGCCTGTCCACCGTGCCGAACATCATCGGTATCAAGGAAGCCACTGGCGACCTGCAGCGCGCCAAGGACATCCTGGCCGGCGTGAGCAGCGATTTCCTGGTGTATTCCGGTGACGACGCCACGGCTGTCGAGCTGATCCTGCTGGGTGGTAAAGGCAATATCTCCGTGACCGCCAACGTGGCCCCGCGTGCCATGAGCGAAATGTGCGCCGCCGCCATTGCCGGCGACGCCGTGACCGCCCGCGCGATCCACGAAAAGCTGATGCCGCTCAACAAGACACTGTTTATCGAATCCAACCCTATTCCCGTGAAATGGGCGCTGACTGAAATGGGCATGATGCCGGACGGTATCCGTCTGCCGCTCACCCGTCTCAGCGACGCCTGTCACGAACCGCTGCGACAGGCCCTGCGCCAGTCCGGCGTCCTGGTTTAATTGAGGAAGCACTACGCATGAAGCGATTGGCCGGACTTTCCGCACTTGCCTTGATTATCTCCAGCACCAGTGGCTGCGGTTGGATCTGGGGCCCGGAAGGCTACTTCCGTGACCGCGGCAGCGATTACCTGGAAGCAAAACCCACCAAACCGATGGAATTGCCGCCAGGCGTCAACGTCGCCAAGCGTCTTGACCCGTTGCTGCCGATCCCGCGCAACGTTGCCGACGACACCACCAAGGGTGAGTACGTGGTGCCACGTCCGCAGCCGATCTCGGCCGTGGCGGATGCCAGCGACTACAGCCTGCAGAAGAGCGGCGACTCCCGCTGGATCGTGGCTCAGCGCCCACCTGCCGAAGTCTGGCCAGTGGCCGTGCAGTTCTTCCAGGACAACGGTTTCCGCATCGACGAACAGCGTCCTCAGACCGGTGAATTCACCACGGCGTGGCAGCAGGGCAGCGAGCTGTCCGCCACCATGGCCAAGCGCCTGCAGGCCGGTGGTGTCGCCTCCGACAGCGAAGCCCGTGTGCGTGTACGCATCGAGCCAGGCGTGCAGCGTAATACCAGTGAAGTCTACGTGGTCAGCGCCGAGCGTCCGGCCGGCAGCACCGCCAACGTTGAGTTCACCAATCGCTCGGTCAACACCGGTGTCGACTCGGCGCTGGTCGACGAGATGCTGGCCAGCATGAGCCGTATCTCCGAGAAGGGCGGTTCCGTTTCCCTGCTCGCCGCACGTGATTACGACACCCCGAGCCGCGTCAGCCTCACCGAAGACGGCAGCGGCAACGTGGTGCTGAACCTGGGTGAAGACCTCGACCGTGCCTGGGCCAGTGTCGGCCGCGCATTGGAGCAGGGCCCTTGGCGTGTTGAAGACATCAACCGCAGCCTGGGCTTGTACTACATCAACGTGGCTGAAAAAGCCGAGCGTAAAGATGACGAGCCTGGCTTCTTCGGCAAACTGTTCGGCAGCAAGCCGACCAAGGAAGAGATCGAGACCCGCGCCGAGCGTTACCAGGTTCGTTTGAGCAAGGTGGGCGAAAGCGTGCAAGTCACCGTCGAGAAGAACATCAATACCGTTGCGCCCGCTGAAACAGCGCGCAAAGTGTTGGGCGTGATTCAAGACAACCTGGGCTGATCCGGTGCGTTTTGCCGTTCTCGGCAGCGGTAGCCAAGGGAACGGTACGCTGGTCGCCCACGACGACACGTACGTGCTGGTTGATTGTGGTTTCTCGCTAAGGGAAACCGAGCGGCGCCTGCTGCGCCTGGGGGTTCATCCCGCGCAGCTGAGCGCGATTCTGGTGACCCACGAACATGCCGACCACGTGCATGGCGTGGGTTTGCTGTCTCGGCGCTACAATCTTCCGGTGTACCTCAGTCGCGGTACCTTGCGCGGGATGCGCAAACCCATTGAACCCGCAGGTTTCCTGGCCGGTGGCGAGCAGCTTCAAATCGGCGCCTTGAGCATCGATGTGGTTGCCGTGGCGCACGACGCCCAGGAACCGACGCAGTATGTATTCAGTGACGGTGAGCGGCGTTTCGGCGTGCTGACCGACCTGGGCTCCTACTGCGCCAGGGTGCTGGACGGCTACCGGAACCTCGATGCCTTGATGATCGAGTCCAACCACTGCCGAGACCTGTTGGCTCGCGGTCACTACCCCTACTTCCTCAAGCAGCGGGTGGGCGGCGAACTGGGACATTTGAACAACCACCAGGCGGCGTACCTGGTGTATGAGTTGGGCTGGCAAGACTTGCAACACCTGGTCCTGGCCCACCTGAGCAGCAAGAACAACCTGCCGCAGCTGGCCCGGCAATGTTTTGTCGACACCCTCGGGTGCGACCCGGACTGGCTGCAACTGGCCGATCAAGATTCAGGGCTCGACTGGCGACACATCGCCTAGCCCACCATTTAGCAAGCGGAGCCCATCATGGAAAAACGTGAAGAACTCTACCGCGGCAAAGCCAAGTCGGTGTACAAGACCGATGACGCCAACCGCCTGATCCTGCTGTTTCGCAACGACACCTCGGCGTTCGACGGCAAGCGCATCGAACAGCTTGATCGCAAAGGCATGGTGAACAACAAGTTCAACGCCTTCATCATGCAAAAGCTCGAAGCGGCCGGCATTCCGACCCAATTCGACAAGCTGCTGGGCGACAACGAGTGCCTGGTCAAGAAGCTCGACATGATCCCGGTTGAATGCGTCGTGCGTAACTACGCCGCCGGCAGCCTGGTCAAGCGCCTGGGCGTGGAAGAGGGCCTCAAGCTCAATCCCTACACCTTCGAACTGTTCCTGAAGGACGACGCCAAGGGCGACCCGTTCATCAACGAATCCCACGTCGTGGCATTCGGTTGGGGCACCGCTGAGCAACTGGCGCGCATGAAGGAGTTGTCCCTCAAGGTCAACGACGTGCTCAGCAAACTGTTCGACGACGCAGGCCTGCTGCTGGTGGACTTCAAACTCGAATTCGGTGTGTTCCACGACGGTTCCATCGTCCTGGGCGACGAATTCAGCCCGGACGGCTGCCGCCTGTGGGACAAGGACACCAAGAAGAAGATGGACAAGGACCGCTTCCGCCAGGGCCTCGGTGACGTCATCGAAGCCTACGAAGAAGTCGCCAACCGTCTCGGCGTACCGCTTTAATCGACGCAAGCATCTGATAGCACGGAAAAAAATCGCTTCGGCGCTTTGCATCCACGAATCATGCTGTTATGATGCGCGCCGTTGGAGAGATGCCAGAGTGGCCGAATGGGACGGATTCGAAATCCGTTGTACCTTCACCGGTACCTAGGGTTCGAATCCCTATCTCTCCGCCATATCAGTACAAAAAGGCCCCGTTTTTACGGGGCCTTTTTGCATTCTGCGGTTTCTGTTCCTTCATTGATCCCCTCCTGAATTCCCCCGTGATCTAGTCCCCTAAGCGCCTTTCGCTTGGTTGCTGGTTTTTTATCTTTAAGCCAGGCGAACGCACTGGGTTTTTTACACGTTCTGCCAACCCTGCTAACCAACCGAGTGACCTTCCCACGGTCTCGCCGCGTGCGGTACTCGCGCTTTCCCTCGCCCGCGCATCCGTTCAATGTGCGCGCATTCAAAAAAATAGGTTGAATAGTCACATAAAATGTTATTTAAATAACAAAAATAATTACGCTGTGGTGCCTGCCACCCCGTGCACAAGGTAAAGATATCCATGAATAAGATCGCGGTCATCGGTAGCAATATGGTGGATTTGGTTACCTATATCGACCGAATGCCCCGCCAGGGCGAGACCCTAGAAGCCCCGGGCTTTGCCATGGGGTGTGGCGGCAAGGGGGCGAACCAGGCGGTGGCGGCGGCCAAGCTTGGCAGCGAGGTGTTGATGCTGACCAAGTTGGGCGATGACATGTTTGCCGATAACACGTTGGCCAATTTTCAGCGCCATGCCATCGACTCGCGTTACGTCACGCGGGTGCCAGGGGTGTCCAGCGGCGTGGCGCCGATCTTTGTGCAGAGCGATTCCCACAACAGCATTCTGATCGTCAAGGGCGCCAACGCGCATTTGAAGCCGGCCGATATCGACGCCGCACAAGCGGCTTTGCGCGAATGCGTACTCATCGTCTTGCAGCTGGAAATCGACTTGGCGACCGTCTACTACGCCATTGAATTTGCCAAGCGCCACGTTATTCCTGTGTTGCTCAACCCGGCCCCTGCGGTCGCAGGTTTGAGCCGCGAGCATCTGGCGCAGCTGGACTTTTTCATCCCCAACGAAAGCGAACTCTCGCTGATCACCGGCAAGCCGGTCGAGGGCCCTGAGAGTGCGTTGCTGGCCGCGCGGGAATTGGTCGTCCAGGGCATTCGCCATGTCATCGTCACCCTTGGTGAACAGGGCGCGCTGTATGTCGGCGAGGAGGGTGAGTTTCATGTGCCTGGCCGCAAAGTCGAGGCCCGGGATACCACCGGCGCGGGTGACGCCTTTATCGGTTGCTTTGCCCACTACTGGACCCAGCAGGGCGATATGCGTGCGGCCATGACTCGGGCTGTGGCGTATTCCGCCTGTTCGGTCACCGGCCTCGGTACCCAGAGTTCCTACCCGGATGCTGCCCGGTTCGCGGAGTTTTTCGACCCGCGCTGATTCGTTTATCACCGATGTTGGCGATCCCAGCATGGCTGTGCGCCCTATATCCCACGGAGAATAACAATGACAAAAGTCCCGCTCCAACAGACCACCGATGGTTTCTACCTCAACCGCACGCCTTGGTTCGCGTTTTTGCTGCTGTGCAGTATTTTTGCCCTGTGGGCGGCGGCAGCCAGCATGAATGACGTGCTGATCGCGCACTTCAAGAAAGCCTTTTTGCTCAGCGATTTTCAGACCGCCTTTGTGCAGTCGGCGTTTTACCTGGGCTACTTTTTCGTGGCGATTCCGGCGGCCATGGTGGTGCGTCGCTTCGGCTACAAAAGCACGATCCTGGTGGGCTTGATGCTTTACATGGCGGGCTGCGCGCTGTTCTTTCCTGCGGCCTCCACTGCCACCTACGGCATGTTCCTGATGGCGCTGTTTGTGATCGCGTGTGGGCTGTCGTTTCTCGAAACCGCCTGCAACACCTATTCGACGTTGATGGGACCACGGGAAACCGGCACCCGCCGTCTGAACATCTCGCAGACCTTCCACCCGTTCGGCGCCATGGCGGGGGTGTATGTCGGTAGCTTTGTGATGTTCAAGGAGACCGACGCCACCCACGAACAGTTGACCCAAATGAGCGCCTCCGAGGCGGCCATCCAGCAGTTGGAAATGATTCAGTCGACCCTGCTGCCCTACAAATGGATGATCGCGGTGCTGGTGCTGATGTTTATCCTGATCGCCATTACCCGCTTCCCCGCATGCCGGGGCAACGCCAAGGCCGACGTGAAAAAGCCCAGCCTCGGCCAGAGCCTGGCGCGCTTGTCGCGCAACCCGCGCTTTACCTTCGGTGTGCTGGCGCAGTTTCTGTATGTGGGGGCTCAGGTCGGGGTATGGAGCTTCACCATTCGCCTGGCGATGCAGATGGGCGGGATGAACGAGCGCAGCGCGTCATGGTTCCTGCTGACGACCTTTGCCGCCTATTTCGTCGGCAAGATGATCGCCAACCTATTGATGCGCAAGCTGCACCCGGCCAAGGTCCTGGCGATCTACGGCGTGCTGACCATTGCCTTGCTTGCCTATACCATCCTGGTGCCGAATATCAGCGCAGTGTACGCGGCGGTCGCGGTGAGCATTTTCCTCGGGCCGTGCTGGCCGACCATTTATGGCCTGACGATTGAAGGGCTGGGTGAAGACACCAGCGTCGGTGGTTCGCTGCTGGTGATGAGCATCGTCGGCGGCGGGGTGATCCCGGTGTTCCAAGGCCTGCTGTCAGATGCCACCCACGGCAATATGCAACTGGCCTACAGCGTGCCCCTGCTGTGTTTCGTGGTGATTGTGGCCTACGCCTATTCCTGCAT
This sequence comes from Pseudomonas pergaminensis, assembly GCF_024112395.2. Taxonomy (NCBI): domain Bacteria; kingdom Pseudomonadati; phylum Pseudomonadota; class Gammaproteobacteria; order Pseudomonadales; family Pseudomonadaceae; genus Pseudomonas; species Pseudomonas pergaminensis. Next base: position 1,653,145 of record NZ_CP078013.2, read on the forward strand.
GCGCCACAGTCGCGCCGCACAGCCTAGGGCTGGCGCGGTGGTGGCCTCATGAAAACCTTCACCCTGGCCTTGTCTCCCGAGCAATTCAGCGGGGCAGAAAAAAACCTGCTGCAATCGGCTGATTTTCGCGTGCTGGCCTGGACCTACCCCAGTGGGGTCAAGGCCCTGGCGTTGGAAAATGCCCGTGGTCGCGTGGTGGCCTTGCCTTATCAGGGGCAGATGATTTGGTCCGCGACCTTCGACGGCTGCGAGTTGACCATGCGCAATATGTTCCGCCAGCCAAAGCCCAGCGCAACGGTAATTGGCACCTACGGATGCTTTATGTTTCACGCCGGGCTGTTGCGCAATGGCTGCCCGACCTCAAGCGACGACCACCCGCTGCACGGCGAAATGCCCTGCGCACCAATGGACGCAGCCTGGCTGGAAGTGGGCGAAGACGCTGCGGGCCTGTACCTGCGCCTGGGTGGTGATTACGAATATGTGCAGGGGTTCGGTGACCACTATCGGGCCACACCCACGCTGACCCTGCGGGCCGGCTCGGGGGTATTTGATATCGGCATGGCGGTCACTAATCTCGCGGGTAAGGCCATGGAACTGATGTACATGGCCCACATGAACTACGCCTACATTCCTGGCGCGCGCTTTGTCGAGCCCCTGGCCGGCGCCCGGGTGCGCGTACGCAGCAGCGTGCCGGCCCACGTCAAGCCAACCCCCGAGTGGGCGGCCTACATGGCTGAGCTGAGCCGCGACCCTTCACGGCTGAGCAGCCTGGACAGCCCCGCGCTGCATGATCCGGAAATCGTCTGCTTCTTCGAAGAGGTTCCAGCCGATACCGCAGGCAATGCGCATTTTCTGCTGGACCATCCCGAAGGGTCGGCGTTCTACACCCACTACCGGCCCGATCAGTTCTCCCATGCCACCCGCTGGGTCCTGCATAACGCTGACCAGGGCGTCGCCGCCTTTGTCTTGCCTTCTACCTGCGAACCCGAGGGCTACCTGGCAGAAAAAACCAAAGGCAATGTGCGTTCATTGGCCGGCGGACAACAGGCATTGTTCAGCGTGAGCACCGGCTATCTGTCGGCTGAAGAAAGGCGCCGCCTGCGGGATGAGCTAGGCGGCTGATGAGGTGCGGCAAGGGTGGTCACACCACCCATTGCGCGCCATATTGGGTGATCAGTTCACGGTACGCTTTGGGCAGCTTCTTGTCGGAGACCACCACATTGAACTGTTCAAGGCTGGCGAAATGCGCGGTGCGCACAACGTCGAACTTGCTGTGATCGGCCAGCAACAGGCTGTGCTGGGCCTGGCGCAAAACCTTCTGTTTGACCGCCACTTCATTGAAGTTGAAGCAGGTGACACCGAAGGTCTCGCTGATACCTGCGGCCGAAATGAAGGCCCAGGTCAAACGCACGCTGTCGAGGATGCTGCTCTCGTCGGCATGGTCGAACACTTGGTTCTTGCGATGAAAGGTGCCGCCACACAGAACGATAGTGCAGTTGGGCTTCTGTTGCAGCTTGAGCAGCACGTTCAGCGAATTGCAGACCGCCGTGAACTCCAGCTCATCGGGAATGAAATCAATCACAAAAGGCACCGTGGTGCCGCAGTCGAAGAACACCGTGTCGCCACTTTTGACAAACGCGGCCGCGAGCTTGCCTATACGGCGTTTCTCTTCCACATGCCGAGTGCCTTGCTCCGTAACCTTGTAGTCAGGCGCCTCGGACGGGTCGAAGGCAAGGGTGATATGCCCGCCGAGCAGGTGGAACTTGTCCGGGTGACGGTTCAAGTCCCGGCGCAGGGTCATTTCCGAGACTTCCAGCAATGCGGCCATTTCCCGCAGGTGGATCGCCTTTTGGTCCTGCAGGGCTTGTTGGATCAGTTTGATGCGTTCTGATTGTTTGCTTTCCACAGGCGTTCCGGTCGGCTGGTTATGTTGTAATTACATCATTTGTTGGTATTATAGTCACATCTTTTGGGCGTGCTTTCTCACAGTTGCGCCCATCGTGCTCCTTCACCAGGAACGGATTTCATGATCTCAATCACACCCGCAGCACTTGCACAGTTTATCGACCACACGTTGCTGGCGCCCGACGCAACGCGGCAACAGATCGCAGCGTTATGCAAAGAAGCGCAGGAATACGGGTTCTATTCCGTCTGTGTGAACTCGGGCCAGGTGCCTTATGCCGCCCAATTGCTCAGTGGGCAAAAGGTCAAGGTCTGCGCGGTGGTCGGGTTCCCGCTGGGCGCCGGGCTGAGCGAGAGTAAAGCCTTCGAAGCCCAACAGGCAATTGCCGTGGGTGCGGGCGAGATCGACATGGTGCTCAATATTGGCGCGTTGCGCGAGGGCCTGTTGGACGCGGTGCGTGACGACATCGCCAGGGTGCATCAAGCCTGCGGTTCGGTGCCGCTGAAAGTGATCCTCGAAACCTGCCTGTTGGACGAGGAACAAAAGATCCGCGCCTGCGAAATCTGCCGTGAACTGGGGGTGGCCTTCGTCAAGACATCGACCGGCTTTAGCCATCATGGCGCCACTGCTGGAGATATCGCCCTGATGCGCCGTATCGTCGGCCCGCAGATGGGGGTCAAGGCGTCGGGCGGGGTGCGCGATTACGCGACCGCGGTGGCCATGATCGAAGCCGGTGCCACCCGCCTGGGCACCAGCTCGGGGGTGAGCATTGTCAGTGGCAAGCCTGCGGAAGCGGCGGGTTACTGATTTCGCCAGCGCACACGACGTCTGGCAATGTTTGAAAAAAGGAGCTTCGGCTCCTTTTTCGGCGGCATAGTTCACGCCGATTTCGGTGCTGTAGTCCAGTGCCTGAGCCAGGTCCAGTCCCGCACGGCCAAGTTGGGGTTAAACCTGATTCTGTGCTCGGGTGCAATTCCCCGGTTGATAACCCAGGCAAATGATGCGCTGCCCTGAAACTGAAAAAGCCTGCTGGGCGCAATGCTCAGCAGGCTTTTTAGTAAGTGCAATTGGATCAGGCAGGCTGAGCCACCAAGCTGTTACTCACCTTACGCCCCAGCACCAGCACTGTCACAAACCCGGCGCCCACCAACGCCGTGGCCAAGCTCAGCAGCACCGCGCTACCCATCTGATCGACGATGCGTCCGCCAAAGAACGAACCCAAGGCAATGATCACCTGGAACAGGGCAACGAACAGCGGCATGCCGCGCTCCACATCCTTGGGCGCTACCACGAACATCCAGATACTGGCGCAGGCCGGGAAGGCGCCGAAGGCGAAGCCCCATAGGCCGATCAGCATCGCTGCGCCGGTCATGCCGGTGGCGAAGTAGGGGAACAGCGCGGTGCTGGTGCCGATCATCAGCGCGACCAGCAACAGGGTGTGGCGTACGCTGCGGTTGGCGGCGAAACCGGCAAAGATATTACCGAACACCCCGGCCACGCCAAAGAGCAGCAACAGTGAGCCAATCGTCGGGCCATCAAAGCCGGAGCTGTATTTGAAGAACGGCGCGACATAGGTGTACGCGGCAAAGTGCGCCAGGCCGATCAGCAGCACGGCAATCAACCCGACCCGCGCTTGCGGATTAATAAACAAAGCGGGCAGGTCGCTGACGCGGATCGCCTTTTCCGGATCAAGGCGGGGGAGCAGGAAGATCTGCGCCAGCAGCACCGGTACGCCCACCAGCGCGGTGACCAGGAACGTCATGCGCCAGCCCATCAGGCCACTGAGCCAGGTGCCGACGGGCACGCCCAGTACGGTGGCCAGGGTCACTCCCATCATGATGATCGAGGTGGCCTTGGCTACGTCGACGCCCTTGGGGGCCAGGCGGCCGCTGAGGGCGATGGCCGTCGCCCAGAAACCACCGATGCTGATGCCCAGCAGTACGCGGCCAAACAGCAGCAGGCTGAAGTCGCTGGCGAAGGCCACGACCGAGTTGGCGATGATCATGATCAGCGTCAGGCCGATCAGCAGGTAGCGACGGTCCATGGCGCCAATGCTGACGGACAGCAGGGGGGCGGCGAGGGCGGCCATGATGCCAGGCAGGGTCACCATCAGGCCGGCGTGGCCAGCGCTGATGCCCAGGTCGCTGGCGACGTCATTGAGTACGCCCACAGGGAGAAACTCACTGGTCACCAGGGCGAAAGCACCCACGGCAACCGAGAGGATCGCCAACCACTGCTGTTTGACACTCTGTTGATTATGTTCGGGAAGGCCGCTAGGGGCCTGGCTGGCACTTGGCATGGTGTCGGGTTCCAGGATGAACGTCGCCTGAAGCCAGGCGAAGGGAAGGGAATTTGGAGCCGATTATAGGAACCGGTACTGAAAATCGGGCAGGCGCTCGGTTCGATAGTAATCATCAGTGCAATCGATGCAACGCTCTAGACCGCACTACGTGACCCCGTGATCTTTCACACGAACTGCGCAAGCATTGCCTACAGGCCGTGCATTGCTGGTCCGCCGGCAACTTATTACTGTGTGGTAGCGCTCAAGATCGGGCGCCTCCCACCGCAAAGGAATTGCGTCATGAGCAAGAATACGAAGAAAACCTCCGGCAAGGTCGCGACGTTGGCGGCGGAAACCCTCAACAGCTCAGCGTCTTCTGCCATCGCTAAAAGCCTCGCTGCTTCAGCGTTGGCGCAGAAAGGCACTGACAAGCAGACAAGCGCCGAGATGGAGGAAAAAGCAGGCAAGGTGCTGGGCAGTGATAAATACAGCGAAGACACCAAAGCGCTGGCCGCGTCGGTCCTTTCCCAAGCCAATAAAGAGCGAGGACACTGAGTTAAAGCGCTGCCAATCAATAGAAAAGCCTTGTGGCGAATCAAGCTACAGGGCTTTTCAGGGTAGAGAAAACCTTACTCGGCTAACCGTCCTCTGAGGCTGTCGATAAACATGCTTTCCGCCCGACTCATCTTCTGTTCCCGATTCCACAGCAGATGAATATCCACGTCCGCAATCCCCTCATCTGGCGGCAGGCGCCACAGCAGGCCGTTCTTCACGTCTTCGGCCACCACATGGATCGGCAAACAGCCCAGGCCAAATCCGGCAATCACCAGGCGCCGCACTTCCTCCAGGCTTGAAGATGATGCAACGATCCGCCCACTGAACCCTTGTTGATCGCGGAAAATCGTCAAGGGCGACAGCATCCCGCCAATCTGGTCGCTGGTGAAACTCACGAAGTTCTCCGATTGCAAATCCCCCTCCGCCAAGCCGGTGCGTCCGAACAATGGATGGTGCCGCCCGCAAAAAAACGCGTAGCGCTGCCGCAAAAACAGGTGCTGCTCCAGGCGTGGCTGTGGTCGGCGGTTGAGGCTTAAACCCAGGGTCGCGGTTTTCTCCAGGAGGGCGGCGACGATGTCCGAGCTGCGCATCACCTCAACCTCCAGGTCTACCCGTGGATGCTCGCGGTGAAAGCCTGCCAGGAAGTCATCGAAGGTGTCCGAGTTGATCCGGCTGATCATCAGCAAACGCACCTTGCCGATCACTTCGTCACCGGGTTTTTGCAGGGCATTGCTCATCTGCGACACCTGGCCGTACATCTCGCCGGCAATCGCAAAGATCTGCTCGCCGGCTTCAGTGAGTACAAAGCGTGGACCACGGCGGACGATGAGCTGGCAGTCGAGTTGTTCTTCCAGGCGCTTGAGGGCTTGGCTGATCGCTGGCTGGGTCAGATGCAGGCGGGCGGCCGCACGGCTGATGCTCAGTTCCTGGCCGATCACGCGAAAGGTGCGCAGCAGGTTCCAGTCCAGGCGGTCGTTGAGCAACGGGTGAATATCGCGACGGGTTTCGGACATGGCGCAGTTCAATAATAAGCAGGATTTATAATTTGAATAATAAATAGAAAATTGACTAATCATAGCCCCGGGACGAAAAATCACCCTCAACAAGCGCCATCAGAGCGCATGCGTTCGACCTTTCTCCTGCCAAAAAAATAAACAAAGGAGCCAGCCCCATGAAGCCTTCCGCTTCGCCCCAGCCTCGCCGTGCTGCGGCCGCCGCTTTTATCGGCACCATGATCGAGTGGTACGACTTTTACATCTATGCCACCGCCGCAGCGCTGGTGTTCGGCCAACTGTTTTTCCCCTCCGAAGACAAACTGTTCAGCACCATGGCCGCGTTCGGCACCTTTGCCGTGGGTTTCTTCGCCCGGCCGTTGGGCGGCATTGTGTTCGGGCACATCGGTGACCGGATCGGGCGCAAGAAGTCCTTGGTGATTACCCTGGTGATGATGGGGGTGGTCACTGTCTGCATTGGTCTGCTACCGACCTACGCCCAGATCGGTGCCGCCGCGCCGGTGCTGCTGATCCTGTTGCGCGTGGTGCAGGGCATTGCCGTCGGCGGCGAGTGGGGCGGGGCGGTGTTGATGGCCGGTGAGCATGCACCGAAAGGTCGGCGTAACTTCTTTGCCTCCTTCGCGCAGTTGGGCAGCCCGGCGGGGTTGATCCTGTCGCTGCTTGCCTTCAGTGCGGTCACCCGCCTGCCGGAAGAAGATTTGCTTAGTTGGGGCTGGCGCGTGCCGTTCCTCGCCAGTGCCTTGCTGTTGGTGGTCGGCCTGGCGATTCGCCTGGGCGTGAATGAGTCGCCTGAGTTTCTCGAAGACAAAGCCCTGGCGGAAAAAGCGCGGGCGATCAAGCAAGACCAGGCCCCAGTGATCGAAGTGCTGAAAACCGCCTGGCGTCCGTTGCTGCTGTGCATCGGTGCCAACACCCTGGGCATTGCCGGTGTGTATTTCACCAACACCTTCATGATTGCCTACAGCACTCAGCAACTGGGCTTGCCGCGCTCGTTGATTCTGGAATGCCTGTTCTTCGTTGCCATCATTCAGTTCTGCGTCCAGCCCCTGGCCGCCTGGGTGGCGGAGAAGGTCGGTGCCACGCGCTTCCTGTGCGCGATGACGGTAATGGCCATGGCGTCGCCTTACCCGATGTTCGTGTTGGTCAGCAGTGGCCAGGCGCCCTTGATCATCCTCGGCATTGCCCTCGCGGTGGTGTGCATGGCGTCGTTTTACGCGGTGATTGCCGGCTTTGTCAGCGGCCTGTTTGAAACCCGTGTGCGTTATACCGCGATCTCCCTGGCGTACCAGGTATGCGGCGCGTTGGCCGGTGGCCTCACGCCGTTGATCGGCACCTGGCTGGCCCATGAATACCAAGGCCAATGGTGGCCGATGGCAGTGTTTTACAGCTTGATCGCGGCGGTCTCGCTGGTGTGCGTACTGGCGTTGTCGCGCCGTCACGCCACCGCTCACCGTCTTGAGATGGCCCATAGCGTTTGATGGAGAGTCTGCAATGTTGAAGATCAACGGCGAGCGCCTGTGGGCCAGCCTGATGGCCATGGCCGAGATCGGCGCTACGGCACGCGGTGGCAGTTGCCGCCTGGCCTTGAGCGCCGAAGACAAAGCCGGTCGTGAACTGTTCAGCCACTGGTGCACAACCGCCGGGTTGACCCTGAGCGTCGACGCCATCGGCAATCTGTTTGCCCGGCGTGCCGGAACGGATAAAGACGCGGCGCCGGTGATGATCGGCAGCCACCTCGACACGCAGCCCGAGGGGGGGCGCTTCGATGGTGTCTACGGTGTGCTGGCTGGCCTGGAGGTGATCCGCAGCCTCGACGACCAAGGGATCCAGACCCGCAAACCCCTGGAACTTGCCGTGTGGACCAACGAAGAGGGCGCCCGTTTCACCCCGGCCATGCTGGGCTCCGCGGTGTTCACCGGCACCCTGGCGCTGGACAAGGCCCTGGCCACTGTCGATGCCGATGGTGTCAGTGTGGCCGAGGCATTGCGCGTGACGGGCTACAACGGTTCACGCCCATTGGGGAGTGCGGTGGATGCGTATTTTGAAGCGCACATCGAGCAAGGTCCGATCCTTGAAGACAATGCCAAGAGCATCGGCGTGGTCACCGGCGGCCAGGCGATTCGCTGGCTGGATGTACGCGTCGAAGGCATGGCGGCCCACGCCGGCACGACGCCGATGCCGCTGCGTAAAGATGCGTTGTATGGCGCCGCGCAAATGATCCAGGCGCTGGAAACGCTGGCAGCGGACTTTGCCCCGGAAGGCCTGACCACCGTCGGCGAATTGAGCATCGCCAAATCGTCGCGCAACACTATTCCAGGGTTGCTGAGTTTCACCGTCGACCTGCGTCATCATTGCGACAGTGAGATCGACGCCATGGAGCGCCAGGTGCGCCAACAGGTGCAGGCCATCGCCGAGCAACGCGGCCTGACCGTGACGGTGACCCCGCACTGGATCAGCCCGGCGACGCCCTTCGACGCCGAGTGCGTCGCCTGCGTGCAAACCTCGGTGGACGCCCTGGGTTATAGCCAGCAGCGCATCGTCAGTGGCGCCGGCCATGATGCCATCCACCTGGCGCGTTACTGCCCGACCGCGATGATCTTCATCCCGTGCGTCGGCGGCCTTAGTCACAATGAAGCCGAAGATGTACTGCCCGAGGATGTGCGCCAGGGCACCGACGTATTGCTCAACGCCGTATTGAAACGCGCCGGCCAGGCTCAGTAAGGAGACTTTTTGATGCGAACGTTTTTCCACCCCGAACAACTCCTGCACCATCCGCGCAGCTACTACTCCCGTGGCCAGATGCGCACGCCACAGGAAGTCCCCGAGCGCGCCCGCAACCTGCTGCTGGCCGCGCAAACCCTGGGCTTCGATATCCAGCAACCCCAGGACCATGGTCTCGATCCACTGCTGGCCGTGCATGGCGCGCCTTACCTGGCTTTCCTCCAGGAGGCCAACCAACGCTGGAAGGAAGTCCCCGAAGACTGGGGCGACGAAGTCATGTCCAACATCTTCGTGCGCGAGCCCAACGCCCTGCGCGGCATCCTCGCCCAGGCCGCGCGGTACCTGGCGGACGGCAGTTGCCCCATTGGAGAACTCACCTGGCGCTCGGCCTACTGGTCAGCCCAGAGCGCCGTTGCGGCTGCCAAGGACGTCCTCGAGGGTGCCCCGGCCGCTTATGCGCTGTGTCGTCCACCCGGCCATCACGCCCGCTTCGATGCAGCGGGAGGTTTCTGCTACATCAACAACGCAGCGGTGGCTGCCCAGGCCTTGCGCGAAGGCTTTCAGCGCGTCGCCGTGCTCGACACCGACATGCACCACGGCCAGGGCATCCAGGAAATTTTCTATGACCGCGATGATGTGCTGTATGTGTCGATCCACGGTGACCCCACCAACTTCTACCCGGGTGTCGCCGGCTTTGCCGAAGAACGCGGCAGCGCGACGGGTGAAGGCTTCAACCTCAACCTGCCCATGCCCCACGGTGCCAGCGAGGCGGTGTTCTTCGAAAAACTGCAACTGGCCCTGGCGGCGGTGAAGGACTTCTCGGCGGACGTACTGGTGCTGTCGCTGGGGTTTGATATCTACGAACTGGACCCACAGAGCAAAGTCGCGGTCACCCGCGAAGGGTTTGCGCGGTTGGGCGAAAGCATTCGCGGGCTGGGACTGCCCTGTGTGGTCGTGCAGGAGGGCGGGTATCACCTGGAGACGCTGGACAGTAATGCGCGGGCGTTTTTCAGTGGGCCGCAGGCCTGGGTGTAGCCAGAAACGCAAAAGCCTGCCGAACTCAGCGTTCTGCAGGCTTTGGTGGGTGAGGTGACAGAATCTGCTGGCTTGCTGTTCAGGCAGGCTTCACCGGTCTGATCAGACTCTGGGCCGGGATTCCAAACATCTCATGCAGTTTCCAGATCATGGGCAGGGTCAGTGCTCGTTTTCCATTCAGCACTTCATAAACCCGATTCTGACGGCCTATGGCGGGGACCAGGTCGGAGGCTGAAAGGCCTGACTGTTCCATCCGGAAACGGATAGCGTCGACTGGGTTGGGCAGGTCAACCGGAAAATGCTTCGCCTCGTACGCCTCGATCAACGTGATCATTACATCAAAATAATCACCTTCCGGCGTGCCGGGCTCAGGTTCATTGTCGAATAGCGCTGAGACAGATTTAAGCGCGTCCTTGTAGTCCTGTTCGGTGTGAATAGGTCGAATGTTCATGGGTGACTCCGTTTCAACGGTATCAGCGTCAATCATGTCGTATTGCTTATGCGTGCCGATGAATTTGATATACAGCGCGCCGTAGCGGTAGGCCACGGCGGCGACGAGCCGGTAGTCATGACCCTTGATATTGAAGACGACTCTTCGACTCTTGAGAACGCTGGCATGGCGAAATTGTTCTTTGATGGCTGCTGGTGTTGACCAGTTGGCGTTCTTTGCCTCGTCAATCCAAGCCAGCAGTGGCTGTTCCGCGTCCGGGTATTTTTGCCAGAACGCTTTGAGTTGGCTGATCGCAATAATTCTCATGGGTCGATCCTAGTCCCGTGGTGGGACTTATGCAAGCGGGTGGTATCGATATCGATAATTTCCAACTGCGGCGGTGCTATGAACGAAATTTTCCGCATAGGAAATTCCCTTCGTAGCCATGTACGAGGGGGCCCAGGAACATGAGAGGACCACAGGCGTAAAGTGGGGAGGGGGAGGGGCGTGCGCGACAGACAGGGAGCTTCAGGGGGATAGGTATTCCGATCCAAAGGGTCATGCCGCACCAGGTTCTTGCGGGTGGGTTTTGATGGTTTGCGACGTAATGGTTGTTGCCTGGAACTGATAACTGCGCGCCGAGGCAACCGGTCAGGCAAGAAATTGATAGCGCAGCTAGTATGGCTTTTTCCATGTATGACCTCTTTGAAAGCAATGCTTCGAGGCTCTCAGTATTGTCGTCAGGAAAAGTTATGCCCGCCGATGGCCTAACTAACTGACTGATTTTTATGACTTCTCGTTTCCCGCTCCGTACAAGGCACTGGCGCGGTTCAAGTTGGCGCGTGCTTCACGGTGATGCCGTGTGTTTATCGGGTACCAGTTCCAACACTCGGTTTCTCCCGCCTTCGGCCAGCAAGTAAGTCCCCTGGCCCGTCGGCACGATCGACTGTGGTGCTTTCAGGAATGACAGAATCGTCCGCTGGCGCCCTTGCTTATCAATCAGCAACAACCGCGCCCGATGGGTGGCGTCTTCATTGACCCACAGCCCGCGCTCATCGCACATCAAAAAGCTCGGCTGGTTGAGGTGGCTCAGCACCACCGGGTCGCTGCCGTCTGCGCTGAGTTCACGCACGACACCTTTCTTCTTCTCGTTGTAGAGCGTCCGCCCGTCAGTACAGCGAACGATGGATTCGCCTTCCTCCACCTGGTCGCGCAGCACGCTCAAGGTCTGGTCGCTCCAGCGATAGCGCAGCAATCGCCCGAAGGGCTTGCGGTCTTCTATGGCATACAAGTAGTCGCCGTCATCCCACAGGCCCTGCACACTCTCACCTTGGAAGAGTTCGGTGACGACGCCGTCCTTGACGAAGCTCACGGGCAGGGCGGCGGACTCTTGGCTGAAGACCCAGCCGCCACGGGTGGCAAACAGACCGTCGGGCTTGGACAGGTTGGCCACCACCACGTCGCGGGTGCCGTCCGGGTGGATGCGCACGATGCTGCCCTTGGCCTTGTCGAGTTCCTGGCTGACCACCAGCGAGCCGTCCGCCATGGGCAGCAGCGCGGCGGCTTTCTGGACGTCGCGGTGCACCACCTGCACCGTCCAACCGTCGGCGGCACTGACGGGGTAGTAACTTTGCCAGGTAAAAAAGCCCAGGGTCGCGATGCATAGCAGGCCTGCTGCGCGCAGGGCAAATCGCAGTGCCGGGTATTTTTTGGAAGAGAGGGTCATCGATGATTGCCAGTAGCCGGGAAAAAACGCCGACCACCCTACCAAGCTTGTCGAAGAACTTCACGTGTGGGAAACCCGCTGTCCCCTTTATCAGTGCCTAGTCCTGGGGCTCCAGACCTTGCCTGAGTTTTTCCAGCAACTCATCGATGTGAAACGGCTTGGTGATCAAGTCCATGCTCTCACCCAGGAAGTTCTGTCGGTTCGCTGCGTTCTCGGCGTAGCCGGTCATGAACAAAATGGGCAGGTTGGGGCGCAGGGCGCGTGCGTGGTCGGCCAGCTCGCGGCCGGTCATGTATGGCAGGCCGACATCGGTGAGCAGCAGGTTGATGCTCGGGTCGGCCTGCAGCACGGCCTGTGCTTCGTCACCGTCCGCTGCCAGGCTGCAGCGGTAACCTGCGTCGACCAGCACCTCGGCCACGAAGCTGCGCACGGAGGGCATGTCTTCGACGATCAGAATGTGTTCACCCTTGCTGTTACCCGGCACTGCCAATGTCTTGGTGGTCGAGGCGGCGGGGCCATCGGCGGCGGGGAGCATGATGGTCACCTCGGTGCCCTGGCGGGTGACGCTGCGGATCTGCGCATCACCACCGGACTGGCGGGCAAACCCGTAGATGGTCGACAGGCCCAGGCCGGTGCCCTGGCCCACCGGCTTGGTGGTGAAGAACGGGTCGAACACCTTGTCGATCACGCTGTGCTCGATGCCCACGCCGTTATCCCTGACCGACAGGGCGATGTAGGGGCCGTTTTCCAGCTTGAGGTTGCCATTGGAAAACGCCTGGTAGGTCGTGACCCACACAATGCCACCCTGGGGCAGAGCGTCCCGCGCGTTGATCACCAGGTTCAGCACCGCGCTTTCCAGTTGGATCGGGTCCACCATCGCCACGGCGGGGTTGTTGGTCAGCTCCAGTTTCAAGGCGATGTGTTCGCCGATGGTGCGCACCAGCAACTCTTCCAGGGAGCGAATATGCGCATTGATATCGATCGGCCGGGTGTCCAGCGGCTGCTGGCGGGCGAAAGCGAGCAAACGGTTGGTGAGGCCGGCGGCACTCAGGGCTGAACTGAGTGCTGCATCGGCGTAACCCAGGACCTTGTCGGTACGGTTGCTTACGATGCGCTTCTTGATCAGTTCCAGGCTGGTGATGATCCCGGTCAGCAGGTTGTTGAAGTCATGGGCGATACCGCCGGTCAGTTTGCCCAGGGCATCCATTTTCTGGGCCTGGAGCAGTTGCGCTTCGGTACGTGCCAACTGGCTGGCGGCATTGGCCAGCTCGGCCTGCTGGTGGCGCTCGCGGTGGCGATGTTCGGTGACATCTTCGACAAACACCAGGCTCAGTTCGGCACGGCGATAGGGTGAAATCTGCCACTCGGTCTCACGCAGTTCGCCGTCGACTTTCATCTGCAGCGTGCCCTTCCAGCGTTCACCGGCTGTCAGGCGCAGGCACAGTTCGTGGATGACCGCGTGCTGGCCGTCTGCGAAGCATTCGAGCAGGGCATCCGGGTTGAGGTTGTCGTGGATCAGTTGGGCGAACGCGTGGTTGCATTCGTGCACTTTGAGCTGTGCATCCATCACCGCGATCGGCGCACTGATATTGAAGAAGATCTCTCGAAAGCGCGCCTCGCTTTCACGCAGGGCGTATTCGGTGTCGCGCACACGCAGCAAGGTGCGCAGGGTCGCCAGCAAGACGTCAGGGTCGACCGGATGGATCAGGTAAGCGTCGGCACCGGCGTTGAGGCCGGTGATGATGTCACCGGTCTCGATCGACGCGGCCGACACGTGCACCACCGGCAGCAACGCCGTGGCCGGATCGCTGCGCAAACGCCGCACGATATCGAAGCCGCTCATGTCCGGCAGGTTGACGTCGAGGATCAGTGCATCAATCTTTTCCTTCGCGATCAGGTCCAGTCCGTCCTGGCCCGTGCCGGCTTCGAGCACCGCGTAATCATGGCGCTCCAGGCGCCGACGCAGGGCGTAGCGCGTGGCGGCGTTGTCGTCCACGATCAAGAGTTGAATGTCACGTTTCATCGACGTTCTCGCTGGCGATGGACAGAGGAATGATCACAAAGAACAGCGAGCCCACGCCGGGTGTGCTTTCTACGCCCACGCGACCGCCCAGCAGCTCGGCGAAACGCTTGCACAGGGACAGGCCTAGGCCGGTGCCGCGCAGGCGTTTTTGCAACGGGGAATCGATCTGGGAAAAGTCTTCGAACAGGTTGTTATGCAGCTCGCCCGGTATGCCCAGGCCGGTGTCCTGTACGGCAAAGCGGATTTCGTGGTCACTCTCCATGCGCGCCGACACGCGCACTTCGCCCTGCACCGTGAACTTCAAGGCATTGGAGATAAAGTTGCGCAGGATCTGCGCCAGCTTCTTGTCATCGGTATAGAGTTTGGGCAGGCCGGAAGGCTCTTCGAAGATCAGGTCGACGGACGACGCATCCACAATCGGCCGGAACATCCCGCGCAGTGCCGAGAACAGGTCGAACATATCGAACCAGGCCGGGGAGATAGTGATACGCCCGGCTTCGATCTTCGCCAAGTCCAGCAGGTCGTCGACCATCTCGCGCAGTTCGCGGGCCGAGCTGCGGATGAAACCGACCTGGGTGTGCTGTTCCGGGCTCAGCGGGCCATCCAGCTCATCGGCCAGCAGGCTGGTGATGCTCAGGATCGAGCCCAGCGGCGTGCGGAACTCATGGCTCATATAGGACAGGAAGCGGCTTTTCAGGTCCGACGCCTGGCGCAGCTGATCGGCCTGCATATCCAACTCGGCGTACAGCGCCAACACGCCCTGGTTGGTTTCGTCCAATTCGGCGCGCAGGTTATCCGCTTCCTGGCGAAGGTGTTGGATTTCAGCGGTGAGCGAGGCGGTGGTGTCAGCCATCAATGGCCTCCAGGGCAATCACGAAGACGGTGACGTCATCCCGGCCGCGACAAAAATCGCGGTGCAGGATGGCGGCAATGAGGGCCGGATGGCGATGAACAAGCCCCGGATAGTCCGACAGGTTCCAGCGTGATTGCAGGCCGTCGCTGTACAGGATCAACAACTGGCCGGCCACTTGAGCGTAGTCGAAGGGTTGTGCCTTGCGAAACTGCACCCCGACGATCCCCGGATGGGACGCCAGGCCGCGCGACTTGCCCGGCCCGATCAGGCTGCCGCCGATATTGCCGACGCCGGTGAACCGCAGGTTGTCGGCATGGGCATCGTATTGGGCCACGGCCATGGCGCCACCTCGGGTGCCGTTCATGCAGATGTGCATGTCGTTCATCAACACCGTCGAATCCGCAAAGGCATACCGTGCGAACACGTCTTCCCCGGCCCTGGCCGCGCGCTCTGCATGCTCGCCATGGCCAAGGCCGTCGGCCATCATCACGCTGAAGCGGCCGGGTTCGATTGCCAAGTGCCAGGCATCGCCGCAGTGTGGATCATCGTGCAGCGAATGCTGGCTGACCCCGTAGCGAATGTCTTTCGTCGTCGAGCCGCGTGGGTACAGCCTGGCCATGATCGCTGTGCCACGCTGATCGGCATGCGCATCGAACACCTGGGCCAGGCGTGAGATAGCGCCCAGGCCGATACCCTGGGTGCCGCCGGTAGAAAACCCGTCCACCAGGCAACTGTCCAGATCAAAGCCTTGCCCACGGTCCATGGCAATCAGTTCGACGCCTCCGTTCCCCGTGGCGCGCAGGTGCAATGCGCCATGGTCGGCGTGCTTGAGGACATTGCTGGCCAGTTCAGTCGCCACCAAGGCCACGCGGCCGGCATCGGTCTCGTCGAAACCCAATTGCTCGGCGAACCGCTGCGCCACGCGCCGGGCATGGCCGATCTGGCTGGAATCCTCGATCAACAACACGTGGGTGAGGGCGCTGGGAATGTTCAGGCCCATCGGGTGATCGTCACGCAGGTACCCTTGCCTGGCTCGGTGTCCAGTTCAAATTCATCCACCAGGCGCTTCGCCCCGGTAAGCCCCAGGCCGAGCCCGCTGCCGGATGTCCAGCCGTCGGTCATCGCCAGCTTCAGGTCGGGAATGCCCGGCCCTTCATCGCGAAATGTCAGGCGTACACCGGGGCGGTGGTCTTTTTCGATCACTGCCCAGTCCATGTAGCCACCACCGCCATACACCACGGTGTTTCGCGCCAACTCACTGACCGCCGTGACCAGTTTGGTCAGGTCGATCAGGCGCATGCCGCAGTCCTGGGCCAGTTTGCGGACCAATTGTCGAGCCAGCACGACGTCCTGTTCGATCAGCACCGGGTGGGTGCCACTGCTGGCTTGGGTCATGAGTGTTCTACCCGGTCACGCAGCAGTTTCATGCCGCGCTCCACATTCAGTGCGGTGGCGACGCCGGGCAGGGTCATGCCCAGTTCCACCAGGGTAATTGCCACGGCTGGCTGCATGCCCACCAGGACGGTCTGGGCGTCCATGATGCGGGACAGGCCCGAAATGGTGCCGATCATGCGCCCGATGAACGAGTCGACCATGTCCAGCGCCGAAATATCGATGAGTACGCCCCGCGCCGAGGTACGGCTGATCCGCTCGGACAGGTCGTCCTGCAAGGTCAGCGCGAGTTGGTCGTGCATGTCCACCTGGATGGTCACGAGCAGGAATTCGCCCATCTGCAAAATAGGGATGCGTTCCATACTCAGACGGCCTTGGTGACAGTGACGCCTAGGCGTTTGAGGGAGAGGGCCAGGGCATCGGCAAGGTTGGCCTTGGTGACCACACCTTGCAGGTCGAGGCCCAGGTGCACGATGGTCTGGGCGATCTGCGGGCGCACGCCGCTGATAATGCAGTCGGCACCCATCAGGCGGATGGCCGTGACGGTTTTGAGCAGGTGCTGGGCGACCAGAGTGTCGACGGTCGGCACGCCGGTGATGTCGATAATCGCGATTTCAGCACCGGTGTCGACGATGCGCTGCAGCAGCGATTCCATCACCACTTGGGTGCGTTGCGAGTCCAGGGTGCCGATCATCGGCAGGGCCAGTACGCCATCCCACAGCTTGACCACCGGCGTGGACAGCTCCAGCAGTTCTTCCTGCTGGCGCTTGATCACCGACTCGCGGGACTTCTGGAAGGTGCGGATGGTGTGCATGCCCAGCGCGTCGAGCAGTTCGGAAATCTTCAGCAGTTGTTCGGCAAGCTGCGCCGGTTGCTCGGTGTACACGCGCTGCAGCAGGGCGAACAGCGGGCCTTTGAGGGCAAAGATGAAGCTGGCGGTTTGCTGCGAGTCCTGGCCGGCGAGGGCGCGACTGTGGGACAGTTTTTCCAGGAATACTCGCGTTTCTGCCCAGTTTTCATGGTCGGTGTTCTGCGAGCCGCCTTGTTGCAGGGCAGTCGCCAGCAGGTTCAGGAACTCCTGGGTTTGCTGTTTGACGTCGTCGCCCTTGATGTTGCGCGTCGCCCCCGAAGTCTCGAGGCTGGCATTCCATTCGGCAAGGAGGGCGCTTTGATTGTCTTGCAGTGCCTGAATAGTGTTCGTTTGCAGAGTTGCCACGGGTAACCTCCATGAATGCCATCGATGCGAATCGCGCAATTTATACTAATTTGATCTGTTTAGAATTGTTTCAGACGTACTCGTTCGCAGCCGGCGCAGGGAAACGACGATTGCGCTCTGGAACTATAGATTGATACCCCTGATCGGCCAGTGACTCTCCTCGACACCCATACCATAATGCCCACCATCCCGACGACTCTGGCTTCTTTCCCGTGATCATCAACTTCGACCTCAACGACCTCCAGGCTTTCCGCGCCGTGGTAGACAAGGGCAGCTTTCGCGGCGCCGCCGAGGCCATCCGTATCTCACAACCGGCCCTGAGCCGGCGGATCGAAAAGCTCGAGACCGCCCTCGATGTGAAGCTGTTCGAACGCACCACCCGGCGTGTCAGCCTGACCATGGTCGGCCGCGCGTTCCTGCCCCAGGTCGAGCGCATGCTCGATGACCTCGACGTGGCGCTGATGGGCATCAGCAATGTGGCGTCCACGCGCATGGGCAATGTCACCATCGCCTGCGTGCCGTCGACCGCGTATTACTTCATGCCCCATGTGATCTCCGAATTCCACAAGCTGTACCCGAAGATTCGCCTGCGGGTGCTGGATGCCAGTGCCGGCGAGGTGTGCAATGCGGTGGAGAGTGGCGAGGCGGATTTTGGCGTAAGTTTCAGCGGCAGCCTGGCCGATGAAGTGGAGTTCGAACTGCTGCTGCAAGAGCGCTACGTGCTGGCCTGTCGCCGCGACCACCCGCTGGCCCAGCGCGACAGCGTGACCTGGGTCGAGGCCTATGAGCACGACTACATCACCGTGGACAAAACCTCCGGCAACCGCTTCCTGTTGGACCAGGCGTTGCGCGGCGTGCGGGTTAAAAAGCCGAGTATCTGTGAGACGCACCACGTGACCACGATGATCGGGCTGGTGGAGGCGGGGTTGGGCGTGGCGATGGTGCCGTCGATTGCGATGCCGTCCACGGAGCACCCGATCCTGGTGAGCGTACCCCTGGTGGAGCCGCAGGTGATGCGCAATGTGGGCTTGATCAAACGCCGCGGGCGGACATTGCCGCCGGCGGCGCTGGAGTTGGAGCGGTTAGTGCGGGAGATGCCGTTCCGCTCAGCGTGACACCGAGTCCAGGCCGGTGGATTGCACCACCGGTTGTGCCTCGGGCGAGGCCAGGTAGCGCAGCAGCGCCTTGGCCTGCGCCGGGTGTTCGGCGTTGACCGGGATGCCGGCGGCAAAGCGCGTTACCGATTGCACATCTTCCGGGATCTTGCCGACGTAAGTCACACCTGGCACTGGCAACAATTCCGCCACCTGTTGCAAGCCCACTTCGTAGTCACCCTTGGCAACCTGCTCGGCCACCGGAAGGCGTTCGATCATGGTGCCCTTGGCGGGCATGCCGAGCTTCTTGAACAGCTCTTTCTCGACGTACACACCGCTGGCGCTGTCCGAATAGGCCACCGACTTGGCATTGCTCAGGACGGCCTTCAATTCGGCATCGGTGCCGATAGCCGGCTTGGCCGCGCCGGCCTTCACCACCAGGCCGATGCGCGAGTCTGCCAATTCCACGCGGGAGGCTGGGTCGACCTTGCCCTGCTTGATCAGCTCATCCAGGGCGTAGCCGACCATGATCACCACGTCGGCGTGTTCGCCACGGGCCAGGCGGTTGGGAATCGCTTCCGGCGCCTTGCCCATGGACGGGCCGAGGATGGTGTCGAGGCTGTCACCGCTTTGCTTGGCGTACTGCGGGCCGAGCAATTTATACGCGGCAGTGAAGCCGCCAGAGGTCATCACCTTGAGCTGTTCGGCCTGGGCCGTCAGCGCCAGGGCGCCGAGGGCCAGGGCCGTCAGGGTCTTGAACAGTGCCTTCATTGCGCTGCTCCCTGCATCACCTGCCCGCGAGCGTTGGCGCGGCGATACAAGGCGAGGGTCGAGCACAGCGCGCACAGTGCGGCGAACATCATCCAGTAGGCTGGCGACGCCTTGTCTTCGGTGATGTGAATAAACCAGGTCGAGATCGCCGGGGTGAAGCCGCCGAAGATCGCGGTCGCCAGGCTGTAGGCCAGGGAGAAGCCCGCCACGCGTACTTCCACCGGCATGATTTCGGTCAGGGCCGGGATCATCGCGCCGTTATACATGCCGTAAAGGAAGGAGAACCACAGCAGGGTTTCCAGCATATGGGCGAAGCTTGGCGCGTTTACCACGTAGGACAGCGCTGGGTAAGCTGTGAGAACGGTCAGCACGGTCATGGCGATCAGTACCGGCTTGCGACCGAAACGGTCACTCAACGTACCGCCGATCGGCAGCCAGACAAAGTTCGACACCGCCACCAGCAAGGTCACCAGCAAGGCATCCGAGGTGCTCAGTTGCAGCACGGTCTTGCCGAAGGTCGGCGCGTACACGGTGATCAGGTAGAACGCGGTGGTGGTCATGGCCACCATCAGCATGCCGCCGATGACCACGGTCCAGTTCTTCACCAGGGTCGCCATCACTTCGCGCATGGTCGGGCGATGCTTGCGGTTGGCGAACTCTTCGGTTTCCTGCAGGTTGCGCCGCAGGATAAAGATGAACGGGATGATCACGCAGCCGATGGCAAACGGAATGCGCCAGCCCCAATCGGCTACCACGGCCGGTTCCATCCACACGTTCAGGCCATAACCCAGCGCGGCGGCGACCACGATGGAGATCTGTTGGCTGCCCGATTGCCAACTGGTGTAGAAGCCTTTGCGGCCGGGGGTGGCCATTTCGGACAGGTACACCGACACACCGCCCAGTTCCGCGCCGGCCGAGAAGCCCTGCAACAGGCGGCCCAACAGCACCAGCAAAGGTGCCCAGAGGCCAATGGTGTGATAACCGGGCACCAGCACGATCAGCAGCGTGCCGCTGGCCATGATCGACAGGGTCACGATCAGCCCTTTGCGGCGACCGACGTCATCGATATAGGCACCCAGGATGATCGCGCCCAATGGACGCATCAGGAAGCCCGCGCCGAACACGGCGAAGGTCATCATTAATGATGCAAACTCATTAGCGGCAGGGAAGAACGCGGCAGCGATGTAGGTGGCATAAAAACCGAACAGGAAGAAGTCGAACTGTTCGAGGAAGTTGCCCGAAGTCACGCGGAATACCGCACCAACTTTCGAACGGGCAGAGTCGGGCCGGGTAGGGCTAGTCATGGTTTTGTGTCTCCAGCGTTCTTTTTAAAGTGCTTGTTTCGCTTAAGACTTGGAATAGTGGCTGACACATTTAGAAATGATAAGTGACAAATTTGGATGGATTGATGTTTATTGGCTATCAATCGGCTCTAAGCCAAAACCGCATCGGCTGTTCTATGCTGAAGACGTGACCAATTCTTACGGATGGGAGGTGGCAATGGCTGACCAACACACACCGCAGGACGCACCGGAGCGCGAGCGACCCCGGCGGCAGGAGGAAGAAAAACCGCAGACCTGGAAGCATCCCGATGACGGGACGGAGCTGTCCGAGCGCGACCAGGAACGTCCGCTCAAGCCCTGACCTCAAGCTCAACACCACCCAACTGTGGGAGCGGGCTTGCCCGCGAATGCGGTGTGTCAGTCAACTAATGTGTCGGCTGATCCACCGCTTTCGCGGGCAAGCCCGCTCCCACAATTGTTGTGCGCGCGCATCAGTCTGGGAAACTATTTGACATATTTGATTTGTGATCACATATTGAGGCCATAAGAACGACAACACAGGTTTTGCCTCATGACAGATGGTCCGCTCCTCTTGCCCACCCTGCGCCAGGTGTCCCGCGATACCTTGCAAGACCAGGTCTATCGCCAGATCCGCGAAGCCCTGATGAGTGGCCGTTTCCAGCCCGGCCAGAAACTCACCATCCGCGGCCTCGCCGAAGCCCTCGGTTCCAGCCCCATGCCGGTGCGTGAAGCCCTGCAGCGCCTCAGCGCCGAAAACGCCTTTGAAGTCACCGAAACCTCGCGTCTGCGCGTCCGCTTGATGACGGTCGAACGCCTGCGGGAAATTCGCGATGCACGGGTCGCCCTCGAAGGGCTCCTGGCGGAAAAAGCCGTGCTGCTTTTGCAGAAGGCCGACCTCGATGAAATCACCGACCTGTGCCAGCAAATGCAGCACGCCGCCGACGAAGTCGACGTGTCCCGCTACCTGTGGACCAACTTTGCCTTTCACCGGCGCATCTACGCCGTGGCCCAGGCCGAGTTGACCATGGCCGCCGTGGAAAACTTCTGGCTGCACATGGGCCCGTGCTTCGCGCTGGTCGCCCCGGATAAAGCTCACCTGCAACGCTCGATGGAGGCGCACACGCGCATTGTCGAAGCCCTGGCTGCCCGTGATGGCGCTGGCGCACGCGCGGCGGTGACCGATGACATCATGCAGGCCGCCGATTCCCTGGCGCGCCTGCTCGTCAAGAACGACCGTGCGCGGTCGTCTGCTTCAGGAGGTAAACGTGCATGAGTGTCCTACAACGGCTGCAGCCCTATCCTGGGTTACGTGTGTTGATTTCCGGCGGGGCTGCCGGCATCGGTGAAGTGTTGGCGGCGGCGTATCTGGAAGCCGGTGCCCAGGTGCATGTGTGTGATGTAAGCGAGCCGGCCCTGGCCGCGTTTCGCGACAAATACCCAGGCACCGTCGCCACCCGTGCCGATGTCAGCGATGCCGCACAGATCGAAGCGGTGTTCCAGGTGCAGCGCGCGCATTTCGGCGGCCTCGATGTGTTGGTCAACAACGCCGGGATCGCCGGGCCCACTGGTGGCATCGATGCGATCAGCGACGCCGAGTGGCAAGCCACCATCAACATCAATCTCACCGCGCAGTACCGGTTTGCCCACCACGCGGTGCCGATGCTCAAGGAATCGTCCCACGGCCATCTGCTGCATATCGCCTCGGTGGCGGGGCGCTTGGGCTACGCGTGGCGCACGCCCTACGCGGCGACCAAATGGGCGATTGTCGGCCTGATGAAATCCCTGGCCTCGGAGCTGGGCGAGAGCGACATCCGCGTCAATGCCTTGCTGCCCGGCATCGTCGAAGGCCCGCGCATGGACGGCGTGATCCGCGCGCGTGCGGAGCAGGTCGGCGTGCCCGAAGCCGAGATGCGCCAGGAATACCTCAACAAGATTTCCCTCAAACGCATGGTCACCGCCGAAGACGTGGCAGCCATGGCGCTGTTCCTCTGTTCACCCGCCGCACGCAACGTGACCGGCCAGGCGATCAGCGTCGACGGTAACGTCGAGTACCTGTAAGCCACGGAAGAACACATCGCGCTGCACCCAGGATTTTTTTCATAAGAATAAAAGTCGGAGATTCGTCATGTCCAAAAATCGTCCTGTCATCATCACCTGCGCCGTCACCGGTGCGATTCATACGCCGTCGATGTCGCCGCATTTGCCCATCACTGCACAGGAAATTGCCGACGCCGCCATCGGTGCCGCCGAGGCTGGCGCCGCGATTGTCCACCTGCATGCCCGCGATCCGATTGATGGCCGTCCCAGCCAGGACCCGGCGCTGTTCGCCGAATTCCTGCCGCACATCAAGGCCGCCAGCGACGTGGTGATCAACATCACCACTGGCGGCGCGCCGACCATGGGTGTGGAAGAACGCCTGCAGCCGGTGATGCAGTTCAAGCCAGAATTGGCCTCGCTGAACATGGGCTCGATGAATTTCGGCCTGTACGAAATGCTCAACCGCTTTACCGAGTTCAAGCACGACTGGGAGCGGCCGTATTTGGAGGACAGTGACGACCGGATATTCCGTAACACCTTCCGCGACATCACTCACATCCTCAATTCCTGCGCCGAAAACCGCACGCGTTTTGAGATCGAGTGTTACGACATCGGTCACCTGTACACCGCCGCGCATTTCCTGGAGCGCGGCCTGCTCAAGCCGCCCTTGTTTATCCAGTCGGTGTTCGGCCTGCGCGGCGGCATCGGCGGCCACCCGGAAGACCTGGCGCACATGCGCCGCACCGCCGACCGCCTGTTTGGCGACGACTATGTGTGGTCGATCCTCGGCGCCGGGCGTGGGCAAATTCCGCTGGCGACCATGGGCCTGTCCATGGGCAGCAACGCCCGTGTCGGCCTGGAAGATTCGCTGTGGGACGGCCCGGGCAAGCTGGCGGCTTCGAATGCCGACCAGGTACGGCGCATTCGTACAGTGATCGAAGCCCTCGGCCACCGGGTCGCCACGCCGGATGAGGCGCGGGAAATCCTCGGGCTCAAGGGGCGCGACCAGGTCAACTTCTAACCCGACAAACCGCCGCGTCAAGGCGCGGCCTGCATCCCGCACAACAACAATAAGGGGATCACACCATGCGTATCGAAGTGCTCGTCGACGTCAAGACCACCCTGGGCGAAGGCCCGGTGTGGGACGTCGAGCAACAACGCTTGTATTGGATCGACAGCGCCGACGGCCGCATCTTGCGATGCACCGACGACGGTCGCGAGCTGCGAGCCTGGGACGTGGGCCAGAAGATCGGCTCCATGGCCCTGCGCCGCCACGGTGAGTCGGCTATCGTCGCCCTGCAGAACGGCGTGCACACCCTCGACCTCAACAGCGGTGAGCTCAACCTGGTCATCGACCCGGAACCGCACCTGCCCGACAACCGCCTGAACGACGGCAAGGTCGACCGCCAAGGCCGCTTTATCTTCGGCTCCATGGACACCCAGGAAGACAACGCCAGTGCCAAACTCTACCGGCTTGATGCCGACCTGAGCCTGCACACCCTGGACGAAGGCATCATCGTGTCCAACGGCCCGTGCTGGAGCCCATCGGGTGAAACCTTCTACTTCTGCGACACCTGGTCCGGCGAGATCTGGGCCTACGACTACGACCTGGCCACCGGCAGTGTCAGCAATCGTCGCACCTTCGCCAAGGTCGACACCTCCGGCGGGGGCGCCGCCGATGGTTGCACCGTGGATGCCGAAGGCTGCCTGTGGCAGGCGCTGGTCTACGCCGGAAAACTGGTGCGCTACACCCCCGATGGGCACGTCGACCGCATCATCCAGATGCCGGTGAAAAAGGTCACCAGCCTGACCTTTGGCGGGCCGAATCTCGACACCCTGTTTGTGACCTCCATGGCCAAGCCGCCGCTGCCGCGTTTTCCGGCAGACGGCCAGCAGCGCGGAGCGCTGTTCGCCATTACCGGGTTGGGCGTGCAAGGAATAGCCGAGCGACGGTTCGCCAGCTAGCGCGTGTGTGTGACAAGGCATATTCCTTCGCAACCTTGTGTCAGTGCGCGCCCTCGCGCGCCTGGAGAGGCCCATGGCAACTATAAAAAAAGCGTCGCTGCGCAGCATTCACCGGCATTCCTGGGTGTCGCTGCTGGTCTGCTGGATGATTTGGATCCTCAACGCCTACGACCGTGAGATCGTGCTGCGCCTGGGGCCGACCATCTCCAAGCATTTCGATTTATCCGCCGACCAATGGGGCACCGTGGCCACGGTGGTCATGCTGGCCCTGGCGCTGCTGGATATTCCCGGGTCGATGTGGAGCGACCGCTACGGTGGCGGCTGGAAACGTGCGCGCTTCCAGGTGCCGCTGGTGCTGGGCTACACCGCGATTTCGTTCCTGTCCGGCTTCAAGGCGTTGAGCGGCAACCTCGCCACTTTTATTTCCCTGCGCGTCGGCGTCAACCTCGGCGCCGGCTGGGGTGAACCGGTGGGCGTGAGCAATACCGCCGAATGGTGGCCGGTGGAGCGTCGCGGCTTTGCCTTGGGCGCGCACCACACCGGCTACCCGATTGGGGCGATGCTCAGCGGTATCGTCGCGAGTTTCGTCATCACCGTGTTTGGTGAGGAGAACTGGCGCTACGTGTTCTTCTTCGCCTTCGTGGTGGCGTTGCCGCTGATGATCTTCTGGGCGCGTTATTCCACCGCCGAGCGCATCACCGCGCTGTACGTCGACATCGCCGCCAAAGGCATGACCCCGCCGGACAACGCCCCGGCCAGTTCGGTGAAAGGCGAAGCCTGGCGCACCTTTGTCGCCACGTTGCGCAACCGCAATATCGCCCTGACAGCGGGCAATACGATGCTCACCCAAGTGGTGTACATGGGCGTGAACATCGTGCTGCCGGCCTACCTCTACAACATCGCCGGGTTATCGCTGGCCGAGTCGGCGGGGATGAGCGTGGTGTTCACCCTCACCGGCATCCTCGGGCAACTGGTGTGGCCGTCGCTGTCGGACATCATCGGGCGGCGCACCACCCTGATCATCTGCGGGCTGTGGATGGCGGCGAGTGTTGGCGCGTTCTACTTCGCCAACACCCTGACGTTGATCATCGTCGTGCAACTGCTGTTCGGCCTGGTGGCGAATGCGGTGTGGCCGATCTACTACGCGGTGGCCTGCGACTCGGCAGAGTCGTCGGCGACCTCCACCGCCAACGGCATCATCACGACGGCAATGTTCATCGGCGGCGGCCTGGCGCCGGTGCTGATGGGCAGCATCATCGCCATGGGCGGCGGCTGGACCACGCTGCACGGCTACACCCTGTGCTTCTTCGTGATGGCCGGCTGCGCCCTGGGCGGCGCACTGCTGCAACTGTTTTCCCATCGCCCCCAGGCGCTGGTTGTGCAACTCGACTCCTAGAACAACACCGATGCGCCCCCCAGCCTGGCTGGCGGGGCGCCAAGAGGAATTGCCGATGACTACCGTCCCCCACGCCCGCGAGCCGCAGGCGTTGAACAAACTGATGTTCGTCAAGCTGATGCCCTTGCTGATCATCGCCTACATCCTGAGCTTCCTGGACCGCACCAACATCGCCCTGGCCAAGCATCACCTGGACGTCGACCTGGGCATTTCCGCCGCGGCATACGGGCTGGGCGCTGGGCTGTTTTTCCTCACTTATGCGCTGTCGGAAATCCCCAGCAACCTGATCATGCACAAGGTCGGCGCCCGCTTCTGGATCGCGCGGATCATGGTGACCTGGGGCCTGATCTCGGCGGCCATGGCCTTTGTGCAAGGCGAGACGTCGTTCTACGTGCTGCGCCTGTTGCTGGGCATTGCCGAGGCCGGTCTGTTTCCGGGCGTGATGCTGTACCTGACCTACTGGTTCAACCGTGAACAACGGGCGCGCGCCACCGGCTATTTCCTGCTCGGCGTGTGCTTTGCCAACATCATCGGCGGCCCGGTGGGTGCGGCCTTGATGCGCATGGACGGCATGCTCGGCTGGCACGGCTGGCAGTGGATGTTCCTGCTCGAAGGCCTGCCAGCCGTGGCGTTTGCCTGGGTGGTCTGGCGCAAATTGCCGGACCGTCCGAGCAAGGCGCCGTGGTTGTCGGCCGAGGAAGCGCGCGGGATCGAACAGCGCATTGCGCTGGAAACCGAAGAGGGCGCAGGCGAGGGGGGCCACTCGTTGAAAAACTGGCTGACCCCGCAAATCCTGCTGGCGATCTTTGTGTACTTTTGCCATCAGATCACCATCTACACCGTGATCTTTTTCCTGCCGAGCATCATCAGCAAGTACGGCGAATTGAGCACCATGAGTGTTGGCCTGCTGACCTCCTTGCCTTGGATCGCGGCGGCCCTCGGCGCAGTACTGATCCCGCGTTTTGCCACGACGCCGGGTCGCTGTCGGCGGTTGTTGGTCAGCGGGCTGCTGACCATGGCGCTGGGGTTGGCCATCGCATCGATGTCGGGGCCGGTGTTCAGCCTGCTGGGCTTTTGCCTGTCGGCGGTGATGTTCTTTGTGGTGCAGTCGATCATCTTTCTGTACCCGGCTTCACGCCTCAAGGGCGTGGCACTGGCGGGCGGCTTGGGCTTCGTCAACGCCTGCGGGTTGTTGGGCGGGTTTGTCGGGCCGTCGGTGATGGGCGCGATCGAGATGAGCACCGGCAATGCGATGAACGGCTTGAAAGTCATCGCGCTGGTGTTGGTGGTAGCGGCGCTGGCGGCCTTGCGTCTGCGCCAGGGCCAGGAGGAGGCTCAGACCAGTAACGAGGTGGGAAACCCGGAAGCCAGCACCAGGTAGGCCACGACCGCCGCCAGGCATAAGCCGACGAATACGCGCAGTAATGTCCTGGCGGTGGGATGGGCGATGAACTTGATGGCCCAGAGCAAACACCCGCCGAGCAGGAGGCTCAGGGCAAGAATGACCAGCACGTTGGTGTTCCTGCGACCTTAGAGAGCTGATTTATAGTCGCAAAGCCGCTGGATGAACAGTGCGCACATAGACGCAGGCCCCCGCGCTTTCTAAACTGCGGCTTGTCTTGGGGAAAGGGGCAGGCGCCGATGAATCGCAATGAATTACGCAAGGCCGACATCAACCTGATGGTCGTGTTCGAAGCGTTGATGCTCGAGCGCAACGTGACGCGGGTGGCGGAGAAGCTGTTTCTCGGCCAGCCGACCATCAGTTCGGCCCTCAACCGCTTGCGCACGCTATTCAACGACCCGCTGTTCATTCGCGTCGGCCACCGCATGGAGCCGACGGCGCGGGCCGAGGAAATCATCCAGCACCTGTCGCCGGCCCTGGATTCATTGTCGTCGGCCTTGAGCCTGACCCACGATTTCGACCCGTCCATCAGCACCATGACCTTTCGCATCGGCCTGTCCGACGATGTCGAGTTCGGCCTGTTGCCGCCGTTGCTGCGCGCCTTGCGCCAGGAAGCGCCGCAAGTGGTGTTCGTGGTGCAGCATGTGGACTACTGGCGCATTCCCGACCTGCTGGCCTCTGGCGATATCACCGTCGGTATCACCCAGACCCGTGGCCTGCCGGCCAATGCCAAGCGCAAGCTGCTGCGCCATATCCGCCCGCGCTTGCTGCGCGCCGATGCCTCGGACACACCGCTGACCCTTGATGAATATTGCGCGCGGCCCCATGTGCTGGTGTCACACACCGCCAACGTGTCCGGGTTCGCCGATGAGTGGCTGGCGGAAATCGGCCGCAAGCGTCACGTGGTGCTGTCGGTGCCGCAATACAGCGCGCTGCCGGCGTTGTTGGCCGGCACTGACCTGATCGCCAGCCTGCCGGACTACACCGCCGAGGCCATGGCGGTGTCGGGCCAACTGTTCTGCGAGCCGTTTCCGTTCGAGACACCGACCCTGGATTTGTCCATGGTCTGGCTCAGCCATGTCGACACCGACCCGGCCGAGCGCTGGGTGCGTTCGCGCCTGGAAGCGTTCATGAGCGACCGAGGGCTGGCGGCCAAGCCCTGACTGACAGCGCTTTCATGCCTGGAGCAAGGGGCGCTGTGATATACCTACGAACCTTCCTACATCAAACATGGAAACTGCCATGCCGCACATGTACCTGGAATACACCGCCAACCTCACAGGCCTTGCTGTCGAGAAGACCCTGTTGCGGCTCAATAACGTGCTGATGGTGTCCGGGCAGTTCGCATTCGAATCCGATATTAAAAGCCGTGCCGTCAAGGTCGAGAGCTTCCAGGTGGGAACCTCCCTCGCCCCGCGTGGTTTTATTGCGTTGAGGCTGTCACTGCTCAGCGGGCGGTCGGTGCAGGTCAAGCAGCAGCTGTCGGAAAGCCTGCTGGCGGCGTTGCAGGACCTTGGGGATTGGCCGGCGGATATACAGGTTCAGCTGAGTGTCCAGTTGGTAGACATGGACCGCGAGTCCTACACCAAAATCGCCATTGGCTGAGGCTTACAACAGCCCCTGATCCGCACACACCTTGACCACCTGCTCACGAAACCAGGTATTGGCACTGTCCTGTTCACTGGTTTCATTCCACTGCATCTCTAGGGTGAACCCCGGCAAGCCGTTGGGTGCTTCGCAATGGCCGAACACCGTCGGCGGCGCCAGCAGCTTTTGCACGCGGCGTGGCAGGGTGACGATGAAGTCGGTGCCGGTGATCATTTTCAGCGCCGCGCTGTAGCTATTGGCGCGGGCGACCACTTGGCGCTTGTGGGCCTGACGCGCCAGCCAGCCGTCGATCATGTTGGTGTCGGAGGTCCACGGCGTGGGGAACACATGGCGCCGCTCGACGAAGGATTGCAGGCTGAAAGCCGGCTCCCGTGGGGCCGAGCGCTTGTCGAAGACGCACACCAGGTCGTCCTCCAGCAGCATCTGGGTGCGGAAGTCCTTGTGGGCGCGGTGGAAGTTGGGGCCAAAGCAGATCACCAGGTCGAGGCGACCGTCACGCAGGTCATCGGCGGGGATGTCGGTTTCCAGTTTCTGCACATTGACGATCACCGGCAGGTCGGCGCGGTCGAAGTTCTTCAACAGCCGCGGCAGGATCAACTGTTCGAAGTATTCCGGCGCGCAGACATTGAAGGTCACGGCTTTCTGGGTCGGGTCGAAGGCCTGGCCACCGGCGTGGCACAGGTTGATGCTTTCGAGGATTTTCTGCACATGGCCATACATGGTGGTGGCCTTGTAGGTCGGCCGCATGCCCGCCCGGGTATTGATAAACAGCTCGTCTTCAAAGCTGATGCGCAGCTTCTTCAGGCTGTAGCTCACGGTGGACTGGCTGACAAACAACGTTTCGGACACCTCGGTAACGCTGCTCTGGTCGTAGACGGCGATAAACACCATCAAGTCCTGCATATCGAGCTTTCTGAGCAAGTTACTGTTTAACATCGGTTTCGTCCGTAAACCTGTTGTACCGAACTTCAGTACAAGACAACGCAAAAGCTTAACGGAACGAGCGTGCCATTAGAAAGCTCTGTAGGGCGTTTCTATGTTTGGCGTGAGACAAATACTTTTTGCAACACGACGTCAGCGGATATGCCTTGCGTAATGCCGAGGGTCGAAGCGCGTGACGATCAGCAGCATCACCACGATCACCGCCGTCAGCAACCACCAGGCCCATTCGAAGCTCCCCAGTTGGTCGCGGATCATCCCGGCGATCAGCGGCGACAGCCCGGCAATCAGATAGCCGATACCTTGCACAAATGCGGTGAGGCCTCCGGCGCGGCGGGGGCTGTCCAGGTGGTCGAGGGACAGGATCAGGCTCATCGGGAACAGGCCGCCGATGCCCAGGCCCAGCAGGCACGGCCACAACAGGCTCAGGTGGTGCGGGCTGAGAATCAGGCCGCAGAAACCGAGGATGATCAGCACCAGCAACACGGCCACTACACCGCGTTTATCCTGGCGACGGTTGGCGATGGCCGGCGTGATCAATCCGGACACCACTTCCATGGCTGTCAAGAAACCCAGCAGCAACCCGGCATTCTGTTCGCTCCAGCCTTGCTCCACGTAGTACGGCGCCAGCCAGGCGAGTACGCAGGTGTAGGACGCGGTACCCAGGCCGAAGAAGATCGCCAGCAACCAGGCGCGGCCATTGCCGAAAAACGATTCTTGAGGGCCGGCGCCGGCTTGGGGCAGGGGCGGCAGCGCCGAGCGCTGCGCATACCAGAACACCAGGGCCAGCAAGGCGAGCACGGCCCAGATCGCCAGGCCGATGCGCCAACTGCCGGTCTGCGTTTGCACAAATGGCGCGAACGACGCCGCCAGTGCCGCGCCGCCCATGATCGCGGTGACATAGAGGCCCATGAACAGCGAGACGTTGTCGCTGAACCGCGACTTGATCAGCGCCGGCATCAACGCCTGGATCATCGCAATCCCCACCCCGGCGGCGATGGCGCTGACGATCAATTCCAGCGCCGAATCGAGGAACAACCGTGACAGCGTGGCGACGCCAATCACCAGCAACGACACCACAATGCTGCGGTGCTCGCCAAAGCGCTTGGCCAGGCCCATGCCAAAGAACATCGCCACGCCCATGGCCATTACCGGCAACAGGGTGAGCAAGGCTGCGCTGCTGAAACTCAATGGCACATCGGCGCGGATCGATGACAGCAGTGGGCCTATCGCCGCCATTGACGGGCGTAGGTTGAGGGCGACCAGTACGACGCTGATCATCAGCCAGAGGGCGGTGGTGGGTTTGGTGTGGACGGTTTCCATGGGACGGCCTTGAGTGAACAAGGGGGCATCAGGCCATGGGTGGGGGAGTGGGGCAAATGAGAAAGTCGCAGGGGCTATCTAAAAATTGCAGGCGGGCGGTCTGATACGACGTCGATCCAATGTGGGAACTTGCTTGCCAGCGATGGCGGCCCGACAGCCGACCACGCTCTGACTGTCCCCTCGCGATTCAAAAATGTGGGAGCTGGCTTGCCTGCGAAGACGGCCTAACAGCCGACCACAATCTAACTGTCCCCCCGCGATCCAAAAATGTGGGAGCTGGCTTGCCTGCGAAAGCGGCCTGACAGCCGACCACAATCTAACTGTCCCCCCCCCCGCGATCCAAAAATGTGGGAGCTGGCTTGCCTGCGAAAGCGGCCTGACAGCCGACTACAATCTAACTGTCACCCCGCGATCCAAAAATGTGGGAGCTGGCTTGCCTGCGAAAGCGGCCTGACAGCCGACCACAATCTAACTGCCACCCCACGATCCAAAAATGTGGGAGCTGGCTTGCCTGCGAAGACGGCCTAACAGCCGACCACACTCTAACTGTCACCCCGCGATCCAAAAATGTGGGAGCTGGCTTGCCTGCGAAAGCGGCCTGACAGCCGACCAAAATCTAACTGTCCCCCCGCGATCCAAAAATGTGGGAGCTGGCTTGCCTGCGAAGGCGGCCTGACAGCCGACCACAATCTAACTGTCCCCCCCGCGATCCAAAAATGTGGGAGCTGGCTTGCCTGCGAAGACGGCCTGACAGCCGACCACAATCTAACTGTCCCCCCGCGATTCAAAAATGTGGGAGCTGGCTTGCCTGCGAAGGCGGCCTGACAGCCGACCTAGATGTTGGATCTTACCGGGTACATATCCGTTATTTAGGTAAGGGCTGCTATGGGTTCCGCCCTTACGGCGGCTCACTTTTGAAAAGCGCAAAAGTAAGCAAAACGCTCTTGCCCCAACACTCGGCACCTCGCCTAGGCTCGGTGTGCCCGTAATCCGACAGGTATTTGGGGGGCCGCCGCCACGCGCCATCCATGGCGCGGGGCGGCTAAACCGGCATCCCTGCCGGTTTACCCCCCAAATCCCTGTCGAATTCCGGCCAGCGTGTTTGACGGGGCGCCTGAGATCAAAAGCAGGATCAAGATCAAGATCAAGATCAAGATCAAGATCACGAGCAACAGCGGCTCGCTTCGCATTGTGGTTAGGTTAGTTGGAGCTGATTACGTGTTTGATCTCTTGAAACGTGGCGAGTCCCCACGGGCCTAGTTCGCGGCCGATGCTGCTTTGTTTGTAACCGCCCCACGCGGTCTGCGGGAAGATGACTTGCGGTGCGTTGATCCACACCAGGCCGGCTTGCAAGGCATTGGCGACGCGTTCGGCGGTCTCGGTATGGGTGCTGACGACGCTGGCGACGAGGCCGAACTCACTGGCATTGGCCAGGGCGATGGCGTCTTCCTCAGAGGCAAAACGGCGGACACACAGGACTGGGCCGAAGATTTCTTCGTTCCACAGTGCGCTGTCCAGTGGCACATCGGTGAACACGGTGGGGCGAATGAAGAAGCCCTTGGGCAAATCTGCCGGGCGTTTACCGCCGCAGAGCAAACGGGCGCCGTCTTCGATGCCGCGCTGGATATGCCCCAGCACCCGCTGATACTGCACGCGGTTGATCAGCGCGCCCATTTCTACTCCATCGGCAAAGGGGTCGGCCACGCGAATGCTTTCAGCGCGTGCCTGCACACGCCGCAGGAATTCATCCGCCAGGCTGTCAGCCACCAATACGCGGCTGGTGGCGGAGCACATCTGGCCGGCGTTGAAAAATCCGCCGCCACAGGCCAGTTCCACCGCGAGGTCCAGGTCGGCATCCGCCAGCACCAACAATGAAGATTTGCCGCCCAATTCCAGGCTCACGCCCTTGATGGTTTCGGCCGCGCGTTGCATCACCTGCACGCCGACGGCGTTACTGCCGGTGAAGGAGATCTTCGCGACGCGAGGGTCTGCCGCCAACGGCGCGCCGACGTCCAGGCCTGTGCCGCAGACCAGGTTGAATACCCCAGCCGGCACGCCGGCCTCGGCGATAATCCGCGCCAATTGCAACTCGGCCAAGGGCGTGACTTCCGACGGTTTGAGCACCACGCAGCAACCGGCAGCCAGGGCCGGGGCGAGTTTCCAGGCGGTGGTCACCATCGGGAAATTCCACGGCACGATCAGCCCCACCACGCCGCACGGTTCACGGCGCAGGCGTGCGCGGAAGTTGTCACTGGGCAGCGTCACCGCACGGTCCTGGCCGGCGTCCATGTCGTCGGCTACCGTGGCGTAATACTCGAAGGTGGCGATCACGTCGTCCACATCGATCGCGGCTTCAAACAGCGGCTTGCCGTTATTGCTCGACTGCAGGTGCATCAGTTGTTCACGCTGCTCGCTGACGCCCTGGGCGATCTTGCGCAGCAGGGCGGCACGATCGCGGCCGGTGCTTTTCGACCAGTCGCCAAAGGCTGCGCTGGCGGCGCCGACCGCCCGCTTCACTGCCAGCGCATCGCCCACGCTGACCTGGGCCAGCAGCGCCTCGGTGGCCGGGTTGATCACCTCAATGACGTCATGACCGGCATGCCACGCGCCGTCGATGTAGATCCCGTTCAATACCGCGCTCATACCGCCACCTCCTTCATCCACAGCCCTTGGTCGATTTCGATCAGCGTCGGCCCCTGTCGATCGGCGGCGCTGCGCAATGATGTGCGCAGTTGCTCGATGCCCTGGATGCTTTCGGCTGTACAGCCCAGCGCCTTGGCCACGCCGATGAAGTCCGGGGTGTAGATGTCCACGCCGACCGGCTCGATGGCGCGGTTGAGCATGTATTTCTTGATCTCTTCATAGCCGTGGTTATTCCACAGCAACACGATGACGGGCGTGCGCGCTTCCACGGCGCTGGCCAGTTCCGGCAAGGTGAATTGCAGGCCGCCGTCGCCGATCAGGCACACCACCGGTTGCCCGTCGCCGCGTCCCAGCCAGGCGCCAATGGCAGCGGGCAGGGCATAGCCGAGGGTGCCGTAGCCGGTGGACGAATTGAACCAGCGGCGTGGGTGGTCGAGGTTCAGGGTGAGGTTGCCGCTGTACACCGGTTGGGTCGAGTCGCCGACCAGCACGGCGTTGGGCAATGTCTCCAGGACGGTAGTGAGGAACAGCGTTTGCGCGCGGGTGGCGGCGTCCCAGGCAGGGTTCAGCTCGGCCCACAGGCGTGCCACACGGTCAGCGCCCCAAGCACTGTTGCGTGGCGGCAATGGCTGGCTGCTCAGCTCGGCGAGCAAGGCTTCGGCGGCAATGTGCGCATCGGCTACCAAGGCGACGTGCGGCGGGTAGTTGCGCACGGTCTGGTCCGGGTCGATGTCGATACGCAGCAAGGCCCCGGGAATCTCGAAGCCGCCGGCGAAGGTGACGTCGTAGTCGGTTTCCGCCAGCTCGGTGCCGATGGCCAGCACCACGTCGGCTTCGGCCACCAGCGCGCGGGTGGCGACCAGGGTCTGGGTCGAGCCGATCAACAGCGGGTGGCGGGCCGGCAGCAGGCCTTTGGCGTTGATGGTGAGGGCCACGGGCGCGCCGAGCGCTTCGGCCAATTGCGTCAGTGCGGGTGCGGCGTCGATGGCGCCGCCACCGGCGAGAATCAAGGGCCGCTTGGCGGCGGCGAGCAACTGGCTCATCTGCTTGACCGCCGACGGCGCCGCACCGGCACGGGCCACGCTGACCGGCTCACTGCCCAGCAGTGCATCGGCATTTTCCACCAGTACATCCAGCGGGATTTCGATGTGCACCGGGCGGGGGCGTCCGGCCTGGAACAACGCAAACGCCCGCGCCAGCACACCGGGCAATTCCGCCGCCGACATCAAGGTATGGGAGAACGCCGCCACGCCGGCAATCATCGCGCCCTGGTTCGGCAGCTCATGCAACTTGCCGCGCCCGCCGCCCAATTGGCTACGTGACTGCACGCTGGAGATCACCAGCATCGGGATCGAGTCGGCATAGGCCTGGCCCATGGCGGTGGTGATATTGGTCATGCCGGGGCCGGTAATGATGAAGCACACGCCGGGCTTGCCACTGGTACGCGCATAACCGTCGGCCATGAAGCCGGCGCCCTGTTCGTGGCGCGGGGTGACGTGACGGATGCTGGAGCGGGCCAGGCCGCGGTACAGCTCCACGGTGTGCACGCCGGGGATGCCAAACACCTGGTCCACGCCATAGCCTTCCAGGAGGTTGACCAATACTTCGCCGCAGGTCGCCATACATGTCGCTCTTATTGTTGAGGTAAGGCGTTATTGGACCGGCTGGCCCGTAGCGGCAACAATCGATAAAAAGTCATACTAGCCATGTCCTCACGTCATGGCTCAGCCCTTATGAAACGCCTTCCGCCGCTGCCCGCGTTGCACACCTTCTGGGTCACGGCCCAGTGCTGCAACTTCACCCGCGCCGCCGAGCAACTGCACATCACCCAGGGCGCGGTGAGCCGGCAGATTGCCGGGCTGGAAAGCCATTTGGGCTACGCGCTGTTCCAACGCCAGGCGCGGGGCTTGAGCCTGACCGAAGAAGGCCGCGAATGGTCCCTGCGCGCACACCAGGTGTTTGGCCTGATCGGCGAGGCGGTCGATCAGATCGGCAGTCGCCGCCAGACCCTGCAACTCAAGGCCTCCACCTGTGTGATGCGCTGGCTGCTGCCACGCCTGATGCAATGGCAGAAGGAGCGCCCGGACGTCCCCGTGGAACTCACCACCACCGTGGCCTACACCGTGGACTTTCGCCGCGAGCAATTCGACGCAGCGGTGATCTACGCACCCATCGCCGAGCAGTCGGCGCAGGCGCGGCATTTGTTCGATGAACAACTCACCCCGGTGTGCGCGCCGGCTTTGCTCGGTGCCTTGCACACACCAGCAGACCTGCAGCAACAAGTGCTGCTGCACCCCACGCGGGATGAGCGGGATTGGGCGCTGTGGCTGAAGGCGGCGAATACGCGACTGAGCAATTTGAGCCAGGGGCATCATTTTGAAACGCTGGACTTGGCGATGACGGTGGCGTCCCAAGGTTCCGGCGTGGCAATTGGCGACAGTGCGTTGATTGGCGAGGATTTGAAGGCAGGGCGGTTGGCGACGCCGTTTGAACTGAGGGTGCCGACGGGGATGGGGTATTACCTGGTGTATCCACCGGGTACCGAGCCTTCGGCAGGGCTGGAGGCCCTGATGAACTGGCTGGTCATGAACGCCAAATCCCCGTTGTAGGAGCCCGGCTTGCCGGCGATGGCGACCTTGAAATCGCCATCGCCGGCAAGCCGGGCTCCTACAAGGGAGGGGGTGTCAGTAGCCGACGGTGAAGCGTTGGCGCGAGTGCTTGGGTGTTTCCACTTCGTCGATCAGGGCGATGGCGTAGTCGGCAAAGCTGATCCAGCTGCGGCCTTCACTGCTCACCAGCAGATCGTCCTGGCCCACACGGAATGTGCCGGTGCGCTCGGTTTCGACGAACTCCGCCGAGGGCGACAGGAAGGTCCAATCCAGCTCTTTTTCCTGACGCAGCGTGTCGAGAAACGCTGCCCCTGCGCTGGCTTCGGCTTTGTACTCCGCCGGGAAACCTTCGCTGTCGATCACCCGACCGCCACCCGGCAGCAGCAGTGAACCGGCACCGCCCACCACCAGCAAGCGTTTCACCCCGGCCTTCTTCACCGGCCCGATCACGGCTGGGGCGGGCAGGGTGGCGAAATGCGCCGCGCTGATCACCACGTCGCTGCCGCTCACGGCCTGTTGCAGGGCGGCGGCATCCAGTGCATCCACTTGCTTGACGGTGACGCCAGGGCGCGCCGCCAGCGTGTC
Source organism: Pseudomonas pergaminensis (assembly GCF_024112395.2). Classification (NCBI taxonomy): domain Bacteria; kingdom Pseudomonadati; phylum Pseudomonadota; class Gammaproteobacteria; order Pseudomonadales; family Pseudomonadaceae; genus Pseudomonas; species Pseudomonas pergaminensis. The sequence continues at coordinate 1,689,969 of NZ_CP078013.2, forward strand.
GGTATTACGCGCAATGGCCACAACGCTATGCCCACGGCGCAAGGCTTCTTCCAACAGTTGGCTACCCGCACGGCCGGTGGCCCCAATGATTGCGATCTTGCTCATGTCGTTCTCCAGTTCGTCAGGGGTTAAAACCCATCACCACTTCATCTCGCCCTTGGCGACTTTGGCGCCGAGTTCCAGCGAGCTTTCGTCGGCAAGGGTGGGATAACGCTTTTTCATGGCCGTGATCAGGGCGGCGGAGTCCTTGGCCCTGGCGGTCTCGGCGTCGAAGGCCTTGATGTAGTCGGCGGTAAAAGCCACGGATTTCAGTGACGGTGTACCCAGGTAGTGGCCCGGGATCACGGTGCGCGGTTTCAGCTCTTCGATGCGCTGCAGGGTAGCCAGCCAATCTTTATGGGATTGCTCGCTCTGGGTGTCAGCCATCCACACGTGAATGTTTTCGGCGACAACCACGCCGCCGACCACGGCCTTGATCGACGGGATCCACACAAAGGTGCGATCCGGCTGCGCGCCGTCCAGGCCGATCACGTCCAACTGCTGGCCTTCGAGGCTCAGGCTGTGGCCTTGGAGTACCTGCGGCACGATGGTATTGGCGGGTTTGTCGGCCCCCATTTTCGGGCCCCAGAACTCAAGTTTGCCGGCCACGGTCGCCTTGATGTGGTCGACCACGGGTTGCGGGGCCAGCACGTTTGCGTCGGGGAAGGCCGCCGTGAGGGTGTCGAGGCCGAAGTAGTAGTCCGGGTCGCCGTGGCTGATGTAGATGGTGGTGAGGTGTTTGCCGCTGGCGCGGATTTTCTGCACCAGTTGCTCGGCCTGGCCTTTGCCGAATTGGGCGTCTACCAGGATCGCGTCCTTGGCCCCGCTGACCAGCACTGAGCTGACCGGGAAGATTGCCGCTTCGCCGGGGTTGTACACCTCCAGGCTCAGGTCGGCGGCGGTCGCATGGGCGGCAAAGGCCAGGGCGGCGGTCGCCAGGGTCAAGCGCTTGAAGGTTGAGAACATCGGGCAGCTCCAGCATCGGTAAGGGATGCACAGAGCTTAGTTGCACAAAACCAGACTAAAAATGCGATGCTGGGACATAGTTTGTTTCTAAAATCGGGCAAATCATGGATCGTCTTCAAGCAATGCGCGTGTTTGTCACGGTGGTGGACCTGGGCAGCCAGTCCGCCGCGGCCGATCATCTGGACCTCTCGCGCCCAGTGGTGTCACGCTACTTGGCCGAGCTGGAAGACTGGGTCGGCGCGCGCTTGCTGCACCGCACCACGCGCAAGCTGAGCCTCACGGCGGCGGGGATTGAAACGCTGCCACGCTGTCGGCAAATGCTGGAACTGAGCTGCGATATGCAGGCCGCCGTCAGCGAGCCCGATGACGCGCCACGGGGTCTGCTGCGCCTGAGTGTCAGCACCTCGTTCGGCCAGGCGCAATTGGCCGAGGCCATCGCTGAGTACGTCAGGCGCTACCCGTTGGTGACCGTTGACCTGCAAATGCTCGACCGCACCGTGAACCTGGTGGATGAGCGCATCGACCTGGCCATCCGTACCAGCAACGACCTGGACCCCAACCTCATTGCCCGACGCCTCACCGTTTGTCGCTCCGTGGTGTGCGCCTCGCAGGCCTATTTACAGGCCCATCCGGCGCCGCAGAAAGTCGAAGACCTCGCAGGGCATAACTGCCTCACCCATTCCTACTTCGGCAAAAGCCTGTGGCATTTCGAAGAAGGCGGCGAGCACGTCTCGGTGCCCATCAACGGCAACATCACCTCCAACGAAGCCAGCACCTTGCTGCGCGTGACGCTGGCCGGGGCCGGGGTGTCGATGCTGCCCAGCTACCAGGCCGGCGATTACATCCGACGCGGCGAACTGGTCCGCCTGCTGCCCGAGGCCGAGCCCCGGCAGATGAACATCTACGCCGTGTACGCCTCGCGCAAGCACATGCCTTCGGCGCTGCGCAGCCTGTTGGATTTCCTGGTGCTGAGGTTCCCGGAAGAGCCCGCGTGGGACGTCGGTCTCTAGGCCGATATAAAGAGGTTGAATGTCGCCCGATAATGGCAACTTGGCGCTGTTGACCTATGCTTTGAATAGCACCGTGTAGATCCGCTCAGAGGTCTGTGCCATGAGCATTAAAACCAGAAAGTACCTGATGATTGTCAGCCTGTGCGCCATCGCCAGCGCGCTTTACGGGACCGCCGCCTACCGCGTGGAGCAGACCCGTATGCAGCCAACCTTTGCGATCAGCTGCCATCAGGATCAATGCGTTCCCCATACCGGCAGCTTCAGCGCTTTGCGTTAAAAGCGGACAGCCGGGCATCTGAATGTGGGAGCGGGCTTCCACACTCAATTGGGTGGTGTTTCGGTTTTCAGTTGCTCGCGAAACGCCTTCGGTGAGAACCCGACCCGGCGACGGAACAGTCGAGAGAAGTTGGTCGGGTCGGAAAAACCTAACACCTCCGACATTTCATTGATGGTCATGCTGGTGTAGGTCAGCAAGCGCTTGGCCTCCAGCAGTTGGCGATCGTGCATGATCTGCAGCGCAGGCTGCCCACCCAATTCCCGACACGTGCCGTTCAGGTGAGAGACCGAGATGCCCAGTTTGTGGGCCAGGTCTTCGATCTTCGGGTGTTCGCGGTAATGCTGCTCGACCAACTGGGTAAAGCGTCGAAAGTACTCGCGCCCCCTCGGCGCCCGTGGGTGGCGACGCTGGATGGCCTGGCGGCTGATCCACACCAGCAGCACGCTGACCAGTGCATGCATCATCATGTCCCGTGCCGGCTGTTCGTCGGCGTATTCATCCTGCAGGCGCGCGAACTGGCTGTTCAGGTAGTCACTGTCCTTGCCCGCCGGGTAGTTGCCCAGCGCCTGCAAGCCGTCCACCGTGGTGCCCAGCTGGGTTTGCAAGTGGCTGACCAGTGGCGCGGCGAGCGTCACCACGTAGCCTTCGACGTCCTCGGAAAAACGAAACCCGTGCACACACAGCGGCGGCAATACCTGCAATGTCGCTTCGTTCAGGGTGGAGCGCTGGCCTTCGATTTCCAACTCTGCCTGGCCTTTGTGCACATACAGCAATTGGCACAGGTCCGCGTGCCGGTGGGGCTGGATTTCCCACTGGTATTCCCGACTGCGCCGGGAAATGGTTTCACAGTGCAACAAATCGGGGGTCGGCCATTGCTGGTTTTCCCCGTAAAGCTTGAAGACCGGAATCGCGGTTTTGGTCATGGTTTCAATCCGATACCCAGGAGAGTGGTGCGGTAATCGCCCCGATTGGCAAAAAGCGCAGGCTTTGGCTCAGTTTTCACCTTCTTATACCGACCACTCAAGTGAAAAATGTCAGCTACAAGACCAATGACAATTCTTTCACCCTATCCGTTCGGGTGGAGCTTGCGGGCGATAAAAATAATGAAAACGCTGAAAACCCAAGTCGCCATTATCGGCGCCGGTCCCTCGGGACTGTTGCTCGGCCAACTGCTGCACAACGCCGGTATCGAGACCCTTATCCTAGAGCGCCAGAGCGCCGATTACGTGCAAGGCCGTATCCGTGCCGGGGTGCTGGAACAAGGCATGGTCGACCTGCTGAGGCAGGCGGGCGTCAACCACCGTATGGATAGCGAAGGCCTGGTGCATGACGGGTTCGAATTGGCACTGAACGGACAGCTTACCCACATCGACCTCAAGGCGCTGACCGGTGGCCAGTCGGTGATGATCTACGGCCAGACCGAAGTCACCCGCGACCTCATGGCCGCCCGCGCCGCCGCAGGCGCCACTACCCTGTATGAAGCCAGCCATGTGCAGCCCCACGGGCTCAAAAGTGATCAGCCCTGGCTGACCTTTGAACATCAGGGCGAAGCCTATCGCTTGGAGTGCGACTACATCGCGGGGTGCGATGGTTTCCACGGTGTCGCGCGTCAATCAATCCCAGCCGAATCGCTCAGCGTCTTCGAACGGGTCTATCCTTTTGGTTGGTTGGGCATCCTCGCCGACACACCGCCGGTGCACGCGGAGTTGGTGTATGCCAAACACCCGCGTGGCTTTGCCTTGTGCAGCATGCGTTCACCGACCCGCAGCCGTTATTACCTGCAGGTGCCGGTGGACGAACCGATTGATGAATGGCCCGATGCGCGCTTCTGGGACGAACTGAAAACGCGTCTGCCCAGCCACCTCGCCGAAGGCTTGGTCACCGGCCCCTCGATCGAAAAAAGCATCGCGCCGCTGCGCAGTTTCGTGGTGGAGCCGATGCAGTATGGGCGCCTGTTCCTGCTAGGGGATGCGGCGCACATCGTGCCGCCCACCGGCGCCAAGGGCTTGAACCTGGCGGCCAGTGATGTGAGCACGCTGTATCGGATCTTGCTCAAGGTCTACGGCGAAGGGCGCGTGGACTTGCTGGAACGCTACTCCGCCATCTGCCTGCGGCGGGTGTGGAAAGCCGAGCGGTTTTCCTGGTGGATGACCTCGATGCTGCATCAGTTTCCCGAGGCGGACGGCTTCAGCCAGCGCATCGCCGAGAGTGAACTTGAGTACTTCATTCACTCCGAGGCAGGGCGCACGACCATCGCGGAAAATTACGTCGGACTTCCTTACGAAGCTATCGAATAGCCTGCTATCGTATCGAGCATTCCCGTGGGCCGCCTTTTCCCGCGGGCCCTGCTCGAAGGTTCTGCCGTGACGCACCTTAACCCGCCCGTTCCGCCGCTGCCTGCTGTGCGCAGCATCCTCGCCTCACTGATGATGGCGATCTTCCTGGGGGCCCTGGACCAGACCATTGTCGCCGTGTCCATGCCCGCTATCTCCGCCCAGTTCCATGACGTCAACCTGCTGGCCTGGGTCATCTCCGGCTACATGGTGGCGATGACCGTGGCGGTGCCGATCTACGGCAAGCTCGGCGACCTCTACGGGCGGCGGCCGATGATGCTGATCGGCATGGGCCTGTTCACCCTGGCCTCGCTGTTCTGCGGCATGGCGCAAAGCATGGAGCAACTGGTGCTGGCGCGGATCCTCCAGGGCATCGGCGCCGGCGGCATGATCTCGGTGAGCCAGGCGATCATCGGCGACATCATCCCGCCCCGCGAACGCGGGCGCTACCAGGGCTATTTCAGCAGCATGTACGCGGTGGCCAGCGTCGCCGGGCCGGTGCTCGGCGGCTACATGACCGAGTACCTGTCGTGGCGCTGGGTGTTCCTGATCAACCTGCCCTTGGGCGCCGGCGCCTGGTACGTGGCCCATCGCACCCTGGTCGGGCTGCCGGTACCGCAGCGCAAGCCGATCATCGATTACCTCGGCACCGTGCTCATGATCATCGGCCTGACCGCCTTGCTGTTGGGCATCACCGAAATCGGCCAGGGCCACCCTTGGCGTGACGACGAAGTGCTGGGGCTGTTGCTGGCTGCTCTGGTGGCGTTGACGTTATTCGTGTGGCACGAGCGCCGCGCACGCGAGCCGCTGCTGCCGATGCACCTGTTCGCCAACCGCAGTGCGGTGTTGTGCTGGTGCACGATCTTTTTCACCAGTTTCCAGGCGATTTCCCTGACGGTACTGATGCCCTTGCGTTATCAGACCGTGACCGGCTCCGGGGCCGACAGCGCGGCCCTGCACCTGCTGCCGCTGGCCATGGGCTTGCCGATGGGCGCCTATTTTGCCGGACGCATGACGTCGGTGACCGGGCGCTATAAACCGATGATCCTCAGCGGTGCGCTGCTGAGCCCCTTCGCGATCCTCGGCATGGCCCTGAGCGCGCCCCAGGCAGTGGGGCTGACGGCGATGTTCATGCTGCTGTGCGGGATCGCCGCCGGCATGCAATTCCCCACTTCGTTGGTGGGCACACAAAACTCGGTGGACCAGCGCGACATCGGCGTCGCCACCAGCACCACCAACCTGTTCCGCTCCCTTGGTGGAGCAGTAGGGGTAGCGTGCATGTCGGCGCTGCTGCTGGCGCTGCTGCAGGACTCCAGCTTCGCCCACCTGGCCAGCGGTGCACCTTTGGCGGAAGGCACCTCCGGCAACGTACTGCTCGACGGCCTCAACGCCGCCCCCGGCCCGGCGCAAGACGCCCTGCGCGCAGAACTGGCAGTGACGTTCAGGCATTTGCTGATGGTGAGCGCAGCAGTGTCCCTGCTGGGCCTCGCAGCGGCAATCGCAATGCCGAACCGAGTGCTGCGCGGCCGTGAGGACAAGGCTAAATAACTGCAGGAACACTAAACAGCCACCAACGCAACCGTACCCACGATGCGAAGCGAGCCGCCCTTGATCTTGATCTTGATATTGATCTTGATCTTGATCTTGATATTGATCTTGATCTTGATCTCGCTCTTGATCTCAGGCACCCCGTCAAACACGCTGGCCGGAATTCGACAGGGATTTGGGGGGTAAACCGGCAGGGATGCCGGTTTAGCCGCCCCGCGCCATGGATGGCGCGTGGCGGCGGCCCCCCAAATACCTGTCGGATTACGGGCACACCGAGCCTAGGCGAGGTGCCGAGTGTTGGGGCAAGAGCCCTTTGCTTACTTTGGGGCTTTTCCAAAGTGAGCCGCCGTAAGGGCGGAACCCATATCAGCCGTTACCTGAATAACGGATATGTACTCGGTCTGATCCAACATCCTGGTCGGCTGTCAGGCCGCCTTCGCAGGCAAGCCAGCTCCCACATTTTTGAATCGCGGGGGTGACAGTTAGATTGTGGTTGGCTGTCAGGCCGTTTTCGCAGGCAGGCCAGCTCCCACATTTTTGAATCGCAGGGGTGGCAGTTAGATAGTGGTTGGCTGTCAGGCCGTCTTTGCAGGCAAGCCAGCTCCCACATTTGGATCGGGGGGGGTTACAGCGAAATTGGGGGAGCACCCCCCCACAAACCATCGCATTTCAATACCCCATCAAGGGCTGTAATACCCCACCGCAACCATGAAATGCCCCGCCTTGCGCACATACGCATGCTTATTCTCAACCTTATCGGTCACCGGGTTCTTCCAACGGTACTTGTATTCCCCCTGATCCTGCTCCGCCATCAGCTTGAGAATCGGCTCCCCAACCGGCCTCCCGTCCGGGTCCTTGATCTTGCTGAAGTCAGTGTTGACCAGCCGCAGATTAGTGCCGTGGGCCACATAGCGCTGGGTATCCAGGTCGACCACAAACACATAGAGATCATCCTGCAAGAATCCCCCCTGCAATGAGTTGATGGCCTTGAGCGTACCGGTTTCATCCTTGAGCAACGCGTTCACCGCCTTGTTGCGCAAGGCCCTGGCCTGTTCCGGCGTAGCCCGTGGCAAGTAATAACCCACCGCCAGGATGCGTTCGCCCACGCGCTGATAAAACACATGTTTATGCTCGACCTTGCCGTCGTTCCAGTTCTGCCAGCGGTAATCGGCCTGCTGGATGCCCTGGCCTTCCGGGCGCTTGAGTGCGTCCTTGAACGACTGGCGCAAATCCGGGCCCAGCACTTCAGACACATCGCGGCCGATCAAGGCGGAGGAGGGCCCGCCACTGGCCAGCAGCACGCCCTGGGTGTCGACCACAAACACATAGCGGTCGTGGTCGACGAATTCGCCCTGCCGGCTAAAAGCGGCAAAGGCCTTGTCGCCGTTGCTCTGGTAGTAAGCCAAGGCTTTTTCCAGCAGCGCCTTGGCCGCCTGCGCGTCCTCATCCTGAGTCGTCGCGGCGTGCACCTGGCTGAAACACAACAGCAGCAGCCAGCTGAGTCGGAGCAGTCCCTTCATGGCCCATCCCTCGTTATTGTTGGTGTGACCACAGCGTAGACGGCCTTGGCTCAAGGCGCCGCCAGCCATTGGTTGACGATGCCGTCATACACCCCGGTGGCGACGCTCAGGTGCAACCATTGATCGACATAGCTCTTCCAGGCCACGTCATCACGCGGCAGCAAAAAGGCTTTTTCGCTGTACTGCATCTGCCGCTCCGGGTTGACCGCACACAGCCCGGGCTTGAGCTTCTGCTGGTAACGCGCTTCGCTGGCGTCGGTGATCATCACGTCGGCCTTGCCCGACAGCAGTTCGTCGAAGATGGTCACGTTGTCGTGCAAACGGATTTGCGCCTGGCCCAGGTGGGCGCGGGCGAACACTTCGTTGGTGCCGCCTGCCGGTTCGATCACCCGCACCTGGGGCTGGTTGATCTGCTCGACGGTCTGGTAACGCTTCACATCGTCGCACCGCACCAGTGGGATCTTGCCGTCGACGCCCAGGGACTGGCTGAAGAACGCCTTCTTCTGGCGTTCCAGGGACACCGAAATCCCGCCCACGGCGATGTCGCAGCGCTGGGCCAGGAAGTCCGGCATCAGGGTTTTCCAGGTGGTGGGCACCCATTGGATGGTGGCGCTGAGGCTCTTGGCCAGGGACTCGGCCATGGCAATGTCGATGCCTTCATAGCGGCCGTCGGCGCGCAAGGCGGTGTAGGGCTTGTAGTCGCCGGTGGTGCAGACCGTGAGCGTGCCGCGCTTGAGCACCTCGTCCAGGCGCGAAGGGGCGGTGTCGGCCAGGGCGCTGGTTGCCAGGCCGAGTACACACAGGGCGAAAGGAACTTTCATGCGGTCGAGTCCTTGGGGCATGGGCTGGGCGCTCATTATTTCCAGCACTGGGCCAGGTGGCAAGGCGCGGTAAATGTTTAGCCAGGTTGCAACCAAACTCCGTCAACCCTGAATTTAACCACCTATGCAGGCGTGTGACGCTGGCGTTTATCTCTAGCACTGTGATTACCGCATGGACGGCTCCTCCGACACCCACCCCGCGACACTGCCGTCCGATCTCGCGTTCTGGGCCCTGTTCCACTGCCGACACGCACGCCCACCAGACACCTCATTCCTACGTTGATCCATCCCCAGGATGGCGCGCACCTGTGCGCCTGCCCGACACATACGTATGAGAATGCCCATGAGTGTTTTTGCCTGCCTGCACGAAGCCCAGTCTTTTCTCGAACAGCATCCGGACATCGAGATGTTCGAGCTGTTTATCCTCGACAACAACGGCGTACCACGCGGCAAGTTGCTGCACCGCGATGAACTGCTGGCGGTGTATGCAAGCGGCCGCCCCTTGCCCAGTACTATCCTGGGGCTGACCATCAACGGCGACGACGTGGAAAACTCGGGTCTGGTCTGGGAGGTGGGTGACATCGACTGCCGCGCTTACCCGATCAGCGGCAGTTTGCAACGCATGCCGTGGCGGTTGATCCCCACCGCTGCGGTGCAAGTCAGCATGCACCCCACCGAAGGCTTGCCCGCCACCGTGGCCGACCCCCGGCATTTGCTCGCCAAGGTGATCGATGGCCTCAAGGCCGACGGTTATTACCCGGTGATGGCGGCAGAGCTGGAGTTCTACCTGCTCGACCAGAAGCCCGACGGCAATGGCCGCCCGCAACCGGCGCGCGATGTGGATGGCGGGCGCCCACGCTCGACCCAGGTCTACGGTCTGCGTGAGCTGGAGCAGATCGAACCCTTCCTTGCCGACCTCTACAGCGCCTGCAAACTGCAGGGCATTCCTGCGCGCACGGCGATTTCCGAATACGCGCCGGGCCAAGTGGAAATCACCCTGGAGCATCGCACCGACGCTCTGCAAGCCATGGACGAAGCCGTGCGCTACAAGCGGCTGGTCAAGGGCGTGGCGCATAAACACGGGATGACCGCCTGCTTCATGGCCAAGCCGTTCGACGACTTGGCGGGCACCGGCATGCACATGCACGTGAGCCTGGCGGATGCCGAGGGCAATAACCTGTTCGCCAGCGAGGCCACCGACGGCACGCCGCTGCTGCGCCAGGCGGTGGGCGGCATGCTCAGCACCTTGCTCGACTCGCTGCTGCTGTTCTGCCCCAACGCCAACTCCTACCGTCGGTTCCAGACCAACAGCTACGCACCCCTGGCCGCCACCTGGGGTGTGGACAACCGCACCGTCAGCTTGCGCGTGCCGGGCGGTCCGGCCAACTCCCGGCATATCGAACATCGCATCTGCGGCGCCGACGCCAATCCTTACCTGGCCGCCGCCGCGATCCTGGCCGGTATCCATCGCGGCATCCGTGAACAACGCGACCCCGGCGCTCCGGTTGAAGGCAATGGCTATGCCCAGGCCAAGGAGTTGCTGCCTACCGACTGGTTGACCACCCTGCGCGCCCTGGAAGGGTCGAGTTGGGCGCGGGACGCGTTCGGCAGTGAATTCCTGGGCGTGTACCTGGCCGTCAAGCGCGCCGAATTCCGCCAGTTCATGGGCGAAGTGGGCGAGCAGGATTGGCGCTGGTATCTGCACCAGGCGTGATCGGGGCTACGGCAGTGACGGCTTCGACCTTTTTTTGACATTGCAGTGGTTAAGCTGCGAATCAAGGTCATTCACTACCGTTCAACTCACCTGAGCCCGCGATGTCGCCACAACCACCTTCTTCTATCGAGATCGAATACGCCGAGCGCTGTGACCGCGAGCACGCCAGGGTGTGCGGTGATACGCGCCCGCCGGGGTTGCGCCGGCGCCTGGCGTCGTGGCGCGACGAATGGTTGGTGCGCCAGGCCCTGAAAGTGGCCGGCGAACCTGGGCTGGTATTGGACCTGGCGTGCGGCTCGGGACGTTTCTGGCCGGTGCTGGCCGAGCACGTCAACCGTGTGATCCTGGCCTCGGACAATTCCCAGGACATGCTCGACCACGCCCGCACCCACCACCCGGCGTCGTTGCTCAAGCGCGTCAAGACGTTTCAGGGTTCGGCGTTTTCCATTGGCTTGTCGGCGAATGCGGTGGACTGCATTTTCTGCCTGGAATTGTTTCGCCATGTCCCCAGCAGCGAAGGGCGATTGGCCCTGTTGCGCGAGTTCCACCGGGTCAGCCGCGACACGGTGATTGTCTCCGTCAATGCGCGCACGGCCGTAGAAGACGAGTTCCGCGGGGCCGGCTTCAAGGTCCTGCACCATCAGGAGTTCATGCCAGGCTCAAGCCTGTGGCGGGTCTACGTGCTGCGTAAGAGAGGATAACTCCCGCCTGTCGGACTATTCTTCATCTCCTGTCTGAGTTTTCATGGTCGCCTGTGCACTGCGGATGCTCGCTAGCCCCTTTCGCGATATATACTGCGCGCCATTCTTCAAGGGAGAGCCGTGTGGCCATCGATATTCACTGGATCTGCGACAACGATAGCCTCGGCCAGCATTGCGCCGAATGGCAGCAGTTGCCATTCGTCGCCCTCGACACCGAATTCATGCGGGTCGACACCTTTTATCCCATTGCCGGGCTGATCCAGATCGGTGATGGCGTTCGCGCTTACCTGATCGACCCCCTGACCATCGACAACTGGCAACCCCTGGCCGCCTTGCTGGAAAACCCGGCGGTGATCAAGGTGGTGCACGCCTGCAGCGAAGACCTCGAAGTGTTGCTGCGCCTGACCGGCAGCCTGCCGGTGCCGTTGTTCGACACCCAATTGGCGGCGGCTTACCTGAACCTCGGTTTCTCCATGGGCTATTCGCGCCTGGTGCAAGCCGTGCTGGATATCGAACTGCCCAAGGGCGAGACCCGTTCGGACTGGCTGCAGCGGCCATTGTCCGAGACGCAGGTCAGCTACGCCGCCGAAGACGCGGTGCACCTGGCCGAGGTGTACATCCGCCTGCGCCCGCAGCTGTCGGATGACAAATACGCCTGGGTGCTGGAGGACGGCGCCGAATTGGTCGCCAACCTGCGCCGCGAAGTCGACCCTTACGAGGTGTATCGCGACGCCAAGCTGGCGTGGAAGCTATCCCGCGCCCAGCTCGCCGTGCTGCGTGAACTGTGCGCCTGGCGCGAGCAACAAGCCCGTGCCCGGGACCTGCCGCGCAACCGCATCATTCGCGAACACTCATTGTGGCCCCTGGCCAAATCCCAGCCGGATAACCTCGCCGCGCTGGGCAAGATCGAAGACATGCACCCGCGTACCGTGCGTCAGGACGGTCAGTTCCTGCTGGACCTGATCAAGCGTGCCGGCAGCGTGCCCATGGACCAATGGCCGCCTGCCGTTGCCGAACCGTTGCCGGTGGATGCCGCCGCACTGATCAAGCAACTGCGCGCCCTTGGCCAAGCAGAGGCCGAACGCCTGGACATGGCGCCGGAACTGATGCTGCGCAAGAAAACCCTCGAAGCCCTGGTCAAAAGCGGCTATCCCGATGGGCCTTATAAATTGCCAGACTCGCTGCGTGGCTGGCGCCGCGAGTTGATGGGCCAGGCGCTGCTCGACAGCCTGGCCACTGCCGGAGAACAGCCTTGAAACGTATCTGCTCCATCTATCGCAGCAAGAAAAAAGACGGGATGTACCTTTACGTGCTGAAAAGCGACGCCCTGGAGCGCGTGCCGGAACCCTTGATGGAAGCCTTCGGCAAGGCCCATCACGCGTTTGACATGGTGCTGACGCCGGAGCGCAAGCTGTCCCGCGAGGACATCGCCGTGGTCCTGGAAAACCTCGACAAGCAGGGCTATCACCTGCAAATGCCACCGGCCGAGGACGAGTACATCGAACACTTGCCCGAAGAGCTGCTGCGCCGTAACGACCCGATGTGATCGATCCGTGCCCCGTCCGGGGCGCGTGCTTCAATGGAATCGTATAAGTGGGCGGTGGCCGTAAGGATGCGGGCGGCCGCCCGTACTGTTTTTGAAAGGTTTTAAGCATGCGTGTTCTGATTGCTGAACAGGATCACCCGCTCTACGCCCAACTGCTGGGCGAAGCGGCACCTGACCTTGAAGTGCTCACCAGCGGCGACTCGGCCGAACTGTCGCGCCTGGCCGCCGATTGCCCGGTATGGCTGGGTCAGCCGGACCTGTTGGCCACTTTGTTGCGTCAAGGCCATCAGCCGCAATGGCTGCAATCGACGTGGGCTGGCATCACGCCATTGCTGGCCGAAGGCCTACCCCGCGATTATCGCCTGACCCGGGCTGTTGGCATCTTTGGCCAGGTCATGGCCGAATTCGTGCTCACCTACATGCTCGGCCACGAACGTGAAGTGCTGGCGCGCCTGGTCAGTCAGGTCGAGCGCAAATGGGACAACCGCATGGGCCAGAGCCTGGCGGGGCGCAAGGCGCTGATCGTCGGTACTGGCGATATCGGCCAGAGCGTCGCCGAGTTCCTGCTGCCGTTCGGCGTGAAGCTCTACGGTATTGCCAGCGCTGCGCGCGAGCAGGCGCCGTTTATTGAAGTGGCCGGGCTCGACCAATTGGGCCGGCTGGTGGGGGAGGTGGACTATGTGATCAACCTGCTGCCCAACACGCCGAACACCCATGACCTGTACGACGCGGCGCTGTTCAAGCAATTCAAGCCGACCGGGTTGTTCATCAACGTCGGGCGCGGAGTGGCGGTGGTGGATGCGGACTTGGTCGAGGCCCTGAAAGAAGGGCATCTGGCCGGCGCGGTGATTGATGTGTGCCGCCAGGAACCGCTGCCACAGCGTCATCCGTTCTGGACAGCCTGGGGGCTGCTGCTCACCGGCCACAGTTCGGCGCCGACTTCGCCTGAATTGATGGTGGCGCTGTTTGTGCAAAACCTGCGGGCGTATCAGGCCAAGCAAGCGCTGCGCGGCGAAGTGGATTTCGAACGCGGTTACTGATCACGTTTCACCGTCCTGCTGGAACCGTTTTGCCAGGTTCCGGCACCAAGAGTGACCTCTTGGCCACGGACTGGTGAAATCCATGATCGTCCTCAATGCTTCCCGCGCTTCTGTCCCATTCATTCAAACGGGGAAGGCGCAAAGCCCTGCCCCAACAGTCTCCAGACCCACTGAAAGCGTGCGGGCCAGTCCCGCAGCCGCGCCGGCACTGGGCAATTTCGGCGGCGCGCTCTCTTGGCCGATTCCGCTGACGGCGCCGCAACGGCAAGCCATCCTCGAGGTGATGCCGGACAGTCGCAAGGGCGTGTTGGGGTATTTGCTCAGCGGCAGTGCGGTGACCAACGCCGACCTGCAAGACCCGGCACTCGCCTTGCAAAAGCTGCTGGCTTCCCCCAAGGCCCAGGCACTGGGACGGGTCATCCAGGACGAACTCGGTGGTTTGCCGACTGACACAAGCCTGCATGATTACGTGATGGCCGCCCTCCAGCTCGGGCTGGCTCCGCAGCTTGGGCAAGCCAGCCCGATCGGCGGCTTTGACCTTGGGCAGAGCGCGCACTGGGGCATGCCGGCGTCCGTGGTGGTTAAGGGCTTGGAGCGCCATCTGGTCGAGCAGGGGCGGGCGACGTCTCAAACCGCTACGCTGGCGGCGCACCTGCTGCTGGCGTCGACGGCGCCCGAGTTTCTGGTCAAGGACATTCCTGCCATTGTCACGTATGGAAGCCTTACCTGGGCCCAACTGGCAATGGCGGTCGCCAAGGTCGAAGCGGATTCGCCAGGGGCTGCGCGCTCAATGAGCTACGCCGAAGTGCTGGCGAAGTCGGGGCAAATAAGTGCTGACGGTCTGGATATCCAGCCCATGCAGCGTAAGGCCTTGATCGACTGGGCCGTGGCCAACGATGTGCTCGATGCCGTATCGCCCTTGACTGACAGTGACCTGGAGCGCGCACGCACGGCCTATAACAGTCAATTGAGCGCGTTGATGAACGCCAGCGCCGCCGTGCAGGTCGAGGTTCCCAGTCGTCGGGAAATGGCCTTGGCCAGACTCAAGGAGTGTTTTCCAGGCGTGGATCCGAGTGTGTTCGAGATCCGCGCTATCCAGAAAGCCTGGCTCAGGCCAGGACGCCCCGGGCTTTTTCCGGGGATGCGTTCAATGCTCGATATTGTGATGGAGGGGGCCGTACTGGGGTCGCAGGAACATTGGTTGTCCAACGACGCCCGAATCCCCGTCACGCGTTTCTGTGAGCTGTATGAAGGCGGCGCCTTCAAGGTGGCCGAGGCCTTCAAGCGTCAGTACGACCACGCCATTCAATCGCTGGAGCAGGGGCACAAAGGCCTGGCCAGCTACCTTATTTCCACATTGCCACTGAAGGACAGGAACAACTTCAAGCACGGCAAGCTGGAGTTCTTCCACACCAATCAATACACCATGGCCACGGATTTCCTGACCCCGCTTACCCTCAAGACGCGTGGGCATACCCTGCTGGTCAAGACCACGCGTGATGGGGAGGTCAACGTCTATGAGCTGGATACCCGCAGCGGCAAGATCGAGAAACAGAACTACCTGAGGGATCACTATGCGCAGCCATACACCGCCGAGAACATGGAGACCCGGAACGCGAACCTGGTCAGTAAGACCGTGCTCTTGGGCACGATCAATGAGGGGCAGGGGGCGGGTGGCGACCGCTTCGACGCCATTGGCGATGTGTTCGCCCGTTCCCTGGACTTGAAAAATAAAGACTTGTTGACGTACGCCAGGGGCATCACCTCCTACGATGAAGCGCGGGATGTCGTCCACGCCATCGGTGAGTTCTTCTTGAACCTGATCCCGTTCAGGTCCGCCATCGTCAACTTCATCAAGGGCAATTATGGCGAGGGGGCGGTGGACCTGGCGCTGGATGTGGTGGGGTTGTTGAGCTTCGGTGCGGGCAAAGCCGCCCAGGCCGGCAAAGCCTTTTCCAAGGGGTTTACCAGCATTCGCGGGTTGGCCAATGCACTGCGCTTTGTCGGCCTGGCAGCCATTGAAGCCTTCAACCCGCTGGCGGGCCTTGGGGACTTGGCGGCGGGGAGCGCCTGGCTATTGAGCAAAGGCAGCCGCCTGGGAGTGCGGGCTGTCAATAAACTCCGCGGAGGCACCGCAAGCTATGACGTGCTGAAGGCTGCGAGCGCACAGCACGGTGTGGCGGCCACCGGCACCTTCAAGCTGGCCGGCCAGACGGTTGAAGGCGGCGCGGTGCTCAAGGACGGTAAGTGGTATAGCTTTGACGTGGACAGGATGCAGGCTTATGGCAGCCCGCTGGAAGATTTTACCGCCAAGGCGCGCGCGGTAGACGGTGTGCTGGCGACAGTGGAAGTGGCACCGGGTCGGGAGCTGAGCAACAAGCTGTTCCGCGAGTACAAAGTACCCAAATCCACTCTTGCCGGGCGCTCGCGCAACAGCCAGGGCGTGTATGTGGCGGCGGATGGTCACACGTCCCATATCCGGCATATCGACGACAGTGGCCGGGCGGCAGTCTATGAAGTCCGGGAAGTCACGCGCACCCCCGAGGGCGTGGTGCAGGCGCGCATCTACAGTGCCAATCGGCAGACTCCGCTGCTGGTTCAGCATGTGCAGGGTGACCAGTGGATACGCTTGGGGGCGATGGGGGGGAACCCGCCCAGCGTTGGCTCGGACCTTGGGCGGATGATCGGCGGTGGCTCCGAGAGCCGTCTTTACGAAAGCCTCGACGGCGTCCATGTCTACAAGGAGACGCGAACGTCGGGCCATCAAAAAGTGCCTGACTACTTCGAGCGGCAAGCGCAGTGCCTGAACGAGTATTACGGCGAAGGGTTTGCCGTGGCCCTGTTCGAAAACGGCCGCGGCTACCTGAAAATGAAAAAAATAGACGGGGTCTCGCTGGATGCCATTGCACCGCGCAGTCTGCCGCCGCAGGCTAAAGCGGCACTCGATGAGATGTTGGCAGACCTGCTGAAGAAAGAGATGTTTCCCAACGATGTTCAACTGTCCAACTTTATGTACTCGGCTAAAGAGAACAAGGTCTATCCGGTGGATTTCGACTTCCCGCCCCAGGATATCCTGCACTTTGATGACGCTACGTTTGCGATACACCGGGACGATTTCCTGCGTGACGCTGACAAGCTCAGGACGCAGTTCCGTGGGTTGATCGCGTAGACGTTGCAACTGCCCCCTCGGGGGCAGCCTTAACGTGGTGCTACAGGCTGAAATCGCCTTCTGACACCAGCTCGCTCAGCGGCTTGCGCGGGCTGGGGGCTTCGCGACCTTGCAGGTATTCCGGCAAGCTCGACTTGTCCCCCAATTTGCCGATCGCCACGGCGGCATGCAGTGCATAACCTTCCGGGATTTTCAGCTCTTTGCGGGTCAGCTCCTGATCGAATCCGGCCATGCCGTGGGTGTGCCAGCCGCTGAGGCTGGCCTGCAGCGCCAGGTGGCCCCAGGCGGAACCGGTGTCGAAGGTGTGCCACAGGGCCGGGGTTTCTTCGGTGGCGCCGGGGGCGGTGAAGTCGGTTTTCGAGGCGATGATCACCAGGGCCGATGCATGCTGCGCCCAGTTACGGTTGAATTCATTCAGCAAACCCAGGAAACGCTCCCAGTCTGGCGTGTCGCGGCGCGCGTAGAGAAAACGCCACGGCTGCGAGTTGTAGGCGGAGGGTGCCCAGCGTGCGGCTTCGAAGAAGCTCAGCAGGGTGTCCTTGGAGATGCTCTCGCCGGTGAAGGCGCGAGGTGACCAGCGGTCGGTGAACTGGGTGTGGATCGGATAATCGGCAACACGGGTCATGAGCAGTTCCTGATCGTCAATTCGGCGCTCAAAACTACTGCGCGGCCACTAGACTGACAAGTGTTGTTACACCGCCAGTCGCTAGCGCTTGGTTCCAGGCGCCGTGGGCACTAGACTGGCGGCCTTTTCACCTACCGATACTGATGTAGAGCCATGGCCGCCAAAGTCGAACCCTTCTGGATACGCAAAACCCTTGAACACCTCGATCAGGAGGAGTGGGAGTCGTTGTGCGACGGCTGTGGCCTGTGCTGCCTGCAAAAGCTTGAGGACGAAGACGACAACAGCGTCTATTACACGCGTATCGCCTGCAAACTGCTCGACCTGAAAACCTGCCAGTGCACTGACTACCCCAACCGCCGTGCGTCGGTGCCGGATTGCATCCAGCTCACCCCAGGCCAGGCCGACCAGTTCAAATGGCTGCCACCGACCTGTGGCTACCGCCTGGTCAGCGAGCGCAAGGACCTGCCGCTGTGGCACCACCTGGTTTGTGGCGACCGTGATGCCGTGCACCATGAACGCATTTCCCAGTCCGGGCGCATGCTCAGCGAAGGCAGCGTGCCCGAGGATGACTGGGAGGATTACCTGATTTTCCGCGCGGGCTGAACAAGGAGTGGGTATGAGGGTGGGATTCAAGCTGGCGGCATCGGTCGTGCTGCTGGCACTGAGCACGTCGGGCTGGTGCGCGAAGAAAGTCGACCTGGACTACCACGTCAAGCTCCTGCCCCAGAGCGATCAGGCCGAGGTGCGTGTGAGCCTGTCCCAGGGCTCGGTGGTGCGCAGCCTCAACTTCGACCTCGGCCACGACGGTGACTACAGCGACTTCAAGGCCGACGGCCAGTGGAGCGTCAATGAGCACCGAGGCGTGTGGCAACCCAGCGCCAGCAAAGCCAGCCTCACCTACCGTGTGCGCCTTACCCATGCGCGCAAACCCGGTACTTTTGAGGCGCGGATGACGCCGAGCTGGGCGCTGTTTCGCGGCGAAGACCTGGTGCCGCCGGCGCGGCTCGACCAGCAGGACGGCATCGAGTTGGTCTCGCGCCTGGTGTTCGAGCTGCCGGCCGGCTGGAAAAGCGTCGAAACCGCCTGGCCGCGCATCGGCAAGCGCACATTCCGCATCGATAACGTTTCCCGCCTGTTCGACCGCCCCACCGGCTGGATGCTCGCCGGCAACCTCGGCAGCCGCCGCGTGCGCCTGGGCGAGACAGAAGTCACCGTGGCCTCGCCCAAAGGCCAGGCCATGCGCCGCATGGATGTGCTGACGTTGCTAACCTTTGTCTGGCCGCAGGTGGAGGCCGCTTTCCCGCGGCATCCGGCGAAACTGCTGGTGGTGGGCGCCAGTGATCCGATGCGCCGTGGCGCGTTCTCGGCGCGCGACTCGATCTACCTCAACAGCCGCACCCCACTGGTCAGCGAAAACGGCAGCAGCCCGTTGGTGCGGGAAGTGGTGCAGGCAATCGGGCGCTTCAATGACCACGACACCAGTGATTGGATCAGCGAAGGCCTGGCCGAGTACTACGGCATCGAACTGGTGCGCCGCGCCGGTGGCATCACCGATGAGCGGTATCAGGCGATACAGGCGCGGTTGACGAAGGAAGGCAAGGAGGTGACCAGCCTGCGCGGTGAGCACGTCAGTGGTGCGACGGTGTCACGGGCGGTGGTGATGCTGCAGGAACTGGATCGCGAGATTCGCGTGAAGACTCACAACAAGCGCTCCCTGGATGACCTCGCGCAAGCGGTAATGCGCGCCAACAGCATCACGACGGCGGAGTTCGTGCAGTTGGCAGAGAGCATCATTGGCGAGTCGTCGGTGGTGCTGGATAGTAAGCTGCTGCGTTGAACCCTTGCTGAACCTCCGCAATTCCTTGTAGGAGCCCGGCTTGCCGGCGATAGGGCCATCAAGGACGCCATCGCCGGTAAGCCGGGCTCCTACAGGTCGGGGTAATGTCAGCCGGTGGTTTTTACGGCTTTCTCAGCGGCCACTTCGGCCTTGGTCTTCAAGTTCTTCAATTCTTCCCCGGCCCGCTCGATCTTTGCGCGCACCGTGTTCATTTCCTGGCGGCCCTGTTCGAGCTTGTCCTTGAGCGTGCTGTGCCCGGTAAAACCACGGGCCAGTGCCACGCCGCCGATCGCCACTTGGATCAAGCCGAAAATCCCACCTCGGCGCAGGCCTTTGCCGACCATCATCACGCCACCGGCCACCGAGCCGATGCGCTCCCAACCGTGCACGTTTTGCGTGGGCTGGGTCTGGAACGGCGTGTGTTCGATGATAGGTCGCAAGGTTTTGCTGTCGCTCATGATCTGTCTCCAACGAGGGCTATTGATAAATAGCTGACTGCCCGCAGGCGCCGGATGTTCCCTAAATCTCAGTACTTGGGACCCGAGCGGGTGTTGTTGCCCTTGGCCAGGCGGTCATAGAGCACCACGTTGACGGTGGCGGCGAGGTTCATGCAGCCGGTGGTCGGGATGTACACCACATCCTCACACCAGTCGCGTATCTCCTTGTCGAGGGAGCCGTCTTCCGGGCCGAAAATGTACAGCGCGCGGTCGGGGTGGGTGTATTCCGGCAGGGGGCGGGCACCCTCCACCAGTTCCACGGCGACGGGGATGCAGCCCAGGGGCAGGATCTTTTTCAGGTCATCAATGCCGATCAGCGGAATGTCGTGGTGGACCTTCTTGGTGTCGGTGATGAAGTCCCGGGCGCGCTCGTAACGCACGCCGGTGTAGAACACCGAGGCCACGCCGTAGCAGCCTGCAGCGCGCATGACCGAGCCGACGTTTTCGGGGGATTTGGGGTTGTACAGGCCGATGCAGCTGTAGCGTTTATTGCCCACGGGGAAGGGTGCCTTGGAGAAAAGCGGCGATTATACGGGGATTAGGCAGGGTGCGGTGTTGTCTGGGATATCGCTATCGCGGGCAAGCCCGGCTCCCACAGGGGAATGCATTCCAATTGTGGGAGCTGGCTTGCCTGCGAAGAGGCCGGCACAGTCAGCGACGATTTCAGTCGTCCTTCTTCATCAACCCCGCCAACGCCGCAAACGGGTTATGCGTGGCCTTGGCAATCGTCGGGCTGCTGGTGGAACCTTCGCCGAAGTACTGCTGGTCGGTGTAGCGCGAGTGTTCGTTGTCGTGGCAGTACATGCAGAGCAACTCCCAGTTGGAACCGTCCTGGGGATTGTCATCATGATTGTGGTTTCGGTGGTGTACGGTCAGTTCACTCAGGCGTTTGCCAGAGAACTCACGGGCGCAGCGGCCGCACACGTGGGGGTACATCTTCAAGGCTTTGTCGCGGTAGCCCATTTCCCGATCGCGCTGGGCATCGGCAAGGATGCGATCCAGCTTGGCGGTGTGGGAGGGCGGGTTGGTCGAGCTCATCATGGCTCCTGGCTGTTTGGTGGTTCACGGATAGGATTGATTCTAGCCGCTCGCGATGTAAATAACCGCTTCACTTTATCGATAAGGATTTGAAAAGCATGCGTCTGCATTCATGGACTGTTGCACTGTTGGTGTGTGGGCTCACGGCCCAAGCCCAGGCATTCTCTACACCACAACCCGGCCAGGTGATCGAGGTGGCCCTCGACCAATTGCACCCGACCCAGGCGGTGGTGGGTTTTGACCAGATTTACTACAGCCTCGGCCTGTTCGCTGACAAACCGGCCAAGGTCTTCGATGAATACTGCGAAACCAACGGCCAGGGCGAGGCCGACAAAGTGCCCAAGAGCGCGGACCTGCACATGCCGGCGAGCTTCACCTGCAAGGACCCGGTGGGCACCCATCCCGACGACATGAAAACCGTGGTCGTCGGCTCCGGCGGCCAGTTGTACCTGACCGACGGTCACCATAGCTTCACCACCTTGTGGGAAGTGCCCGGCGGTGGGCCTCGCCTGAACATGTGGGTCAAGGTCACCGATGACTTCAGCAACAGCCCGACCATGGCCAACTTCTGGCAGCGCATGGAGGCCGCGCGCAAGGTCTGGCTCAAGGACAATCAAGGCCAGACCCTGCCGCCCGAGCAACTGCCGGCGCACCTGGGCTTCAAGAACCTGCAGGACGACACTTTCCGCAGCCTGGTGTATTTCACCCGCAAGGCTGCGTATGGCAAGCCTGAGGCCGGGGAGATCGCGCCGGAGTTCCTGGAGTTCTACTGGGGCAACTGGCTGCGCACTCAAATTGATCTGGGCAAGTACAACCTGAACAAGAAAGGTGGCTACAAGGACGCCATTGAGGCCGTGGCCAAGCGCATGGTCAGCCTGGCGCCGGGCTCACAGGTCGGCGATAGCGGTTTTACCGCCCATCAACTGGGCGGCATGACCGAGCTCGACCGCAATGAGCTGGAAAAGACCTTCGACAAAAAAGTCCCGTATGTGATCGATTACCGCAATTCCCTGCGCTAACCGATCACACCTTCTGCGCAATCCAGATGGTGTGTCGGGTGCCCTTGTTGCCATGGGCAAACACCTGCACTTCCTCGGCCTTGAAACCGGCCTTGCGCAGTCTATCGCTGAACAGCTTGTCCGCGCTGGCCGACCACACGGCCAGCACGCCTTTGGGGCGCAGGGCCTTGGCGCAGGCGGCCAGGCCACCGGCGGAGTAGAGCCAGCTGTTGGCCCGTTGCGTCAGGCCTTCGGGGCCGTTGTCCACGTCCAGCATGATTGCGTCAAAGCCTTGGGGCTCGGCCTGTAGCACCTTGGCCACGTCTTCCTGGCGGATCACCGTACGCGGGTCCAGTAAGGGGCGGCCGGATTTTTCGCCTAGCGGGCCACGGTTCCATTCCACGACGCCGGGCACCAGCTCGGCGACGACTACTTCGGCGGTCTTGCCCAGATGCTTGAGCGCCGAGGCCAGGGTAAAGCCCATGCCCAAGCCGCCAATCAACACCCGCGAACCGGGGCGGCCGGCGACTTTGCGGCAGGGGATTTCCGCCAGGGCGTCTTCGGAGCCGTGCATGCGCGTGTTCATCAACTGGCCGCCGTCACCGCCCTGGATCTTGATGACAAAATCTTCACCGTACTCGAACAGGCACAAGGCACCGCCGTTATCGGGGATCGGGGTGGTGTCGAGCAGAACGAAACGTTTCATGGAAATCTCATTGGGAAGGGCATTCTTGCGCGGTTGGGAGTAGCCTTGTGACATTCCGGTCAGGCCATGGAGCCATCGATGAAGTGCAGCATTCTAACGGTCATTGTGTTGAGCGCGCTCGCATTGGGTGCGG
This sequence comes from Pseudomonas pergaminensis, assembly GCF_024112395.2. NCBI lineage: Bacteria > Pseudomonadati > Pseudomonadota > Gammaproteobacteria > Pseudomonadales > Pseudomonadaceae > Pseudomonas > Pseudomonas pergaminensis. Next base: position 1,712,487 of record NZ_CP078013.2, read on the forward strand.
CGCAGGCTCAGGAGTTGCAAACCGTACCGGTCGCGCCCGCTCCAACGCCAGGCGCGCCGGGCACCCCGACGCCGACCTTGTACCCGCAAATCACCCCGCCCGCGGTGCCCAAGACCAATGGCTCGCCACCCCTGGTGCCCATCGTGTTGCCCACGCCGCCAAAGGACCAGACCGTGCCTGGCCTGCTGCAAAACGACAGCAAGCCGAAGACGCCGGGCGGTTAGAACTGGTGGGACAGCAGTTGCCCGTCGGCCATGCGCAGGCGCTTGGACAGGGCAATCGCGATTGCGCGGATGATCTTGGCGGCCACCCTGGGAGCCTCGTTGAGCATCTTTTCCAGGGCATCCTTGCCCAGGTTCAGCAGCACGCAGTCGCTGGCCGCCACGCAGCTGGCCGAGCGCCGCTCGCCGTCCAGTACGGCCATTTCGCCAAAAGCCCGGCCACTGCGCAGGGTGGCGATGGTCAGGCGCTGGCCTTCATGGTTGGTTTTCTGCACTGCCACCTGGCCGCTGTGGATGATGCACATGAAGGTGCCGGCATCGCCCTCCAGGAAAATCACTTCGTCACGGGCAATGCTGCTGATATTGAAGTAGCCGGCGGCCACGTAAAAATCTTCCGGCAACAGCGGGTCGAACAGGCCGCAGTCCATGAGCATGTCGCGGATTTCGTTATTGAGAAGCGTCGGTTGTGACATGGCTGCAATCTTGGTCCATCAATCAGGTTGGGCGGTCCTGTGTTCAGACAGGAGCGCCCGGCTAAGTTCCTTAAACCAACCCCAGCGCCTTGAACACAAATGCATATTCGAGCGCTACGTCACGTAATCCCTGGTAACGACCGCTCATGCCGCCGTGGCCGGCGCCCAGTTCGGTCTTGAGCAGCAGCAGGTTGTCGTCGGTCTTGGTGTCACGCAACTTGGCCACCCACTTGGCGGCTTCCCAGTACTGCACGCGGCTGTCGTTGTAGCCGGCGATCACCAGCATGTGCGGGTAGGCCTGGGCACTGACGTTCTCGTACGGTGCGTAGGCCTTGATGCGCTCGTACACCTCGGGCTCCTGCGGGTTGCCCCACTCGTCGTACTCGGTGATGGTCAACGGCAGTTCCGGGTCGAGCATGGTGTTGAGCACATCGACGAACGGCACTTCGGCAATCGCCGCCTGGAACAGCTCGGGGCGCTGGTTGAGTACCGCGCCGATCAACAGGCCGCCGGCACTGCCGCCGCTGATGGCCAGTTGCTTGGAAGTGGTCAGGCCTTGGGCGATCAGGTGTTCGGCGCAGGCGATAAAGTCGCTGAAGGTGTTCTGCTTGTGTTCCTGCTTGCCCGCGCGGTACCAGGCTTCGCCCAGTTCGCCACCGCCGCGCACATGCGCAATGGCGAAGGCCACGCCTCGGTCCAGCAGGCTCAGGCGTGCGTGGGAAAACCAGGGGTCCAGGCTCGAACCGTAGGCCCCGTAGCCGTACAGGTACAGCGGCGTTGGCTTGCCCAACTGATCGCGCCTGACCACCAGGCTGATCGGCACCTGGGTGCCGTCCGCCGAGGTGGCCCACAGGCGCTGGCTCACATAGTCATCGGCATTGAATACACCGAGCACCGGGGTTTCCTTGAGCACCTGTTGCGCACCGTTGGCCAGCTCCAGCTGGCGGACCTGGGCCGGGCGGTTCAGGGCTTCATAGCGCAGACGAATTTTGTCGCTGGTAAATTCCAGGCTGTTCTGGACGTAGAGGCTGTAGGCGGCGTCCGGCAATTCCACGCGATACGCCGACAGGCCTTCCGGGTGCACCTCGATCACCGGCAGGCCGCCGATGCGCAGGCTCAGGGTCATGGCGCTGGCATTCAGGCTCACGCCGTCGAGCATCACGTCGTCGCTGTGGGGGATAAGGTTCTGCCATTCATCCTCGGTTGGGATGTCGCCAATATCGGTGGCCACGAACAACGCGTAGTTGATGCCGTCGCGGTTGCTGCGGATAAACCAGGTCCACGCGCCATTCAACTGGCCATGGTCGACATCGTATTCATGGTCCTCGACCCGTGGCGCCAGGCAGGTGAACTCCAGGTGTGGCTGGTTGGCATCCAGCGCCCAGATTTCGCTGGTGGTCTTGCTGCCCAGTGACAGCAGCAGCTGGCGCTCGGAACTGGAACGGTAGCAATGCAGGAAGAATCGGCCGTCTGGCTCGTGGAACACTTCCTGCGCGGCTGTGCCGTCCAGGCGATAGCGATAGAGTTTGTGCGGGCGGTGGGTGTCGTCCAGTTCGCCGAAGAACAGGGTCAGGCTGTCATTGGCCCAGGTCATGCTGCCGTCGCAGTCCTGGAACTCCAGTTCGCTGACTTTGCCGGTCGCGATTTCCTTCACGTACAGGGTGTAGATCTCTTCACCGCTGGTGTCGAGGCTGTAGGCCAGGCGCTGGTGATCGGGGCTGATGCTGAATGCACCGAGGGAAAAGAAACCGCCATTGGCCAGCACGTTCGGGTCCAGCAACAATTCTTCGCTGCTGTCATCCACTTGGTTGCTGTCGTCGGCCGGACGGCGGCAGCGGTAGTGGCGGGCGTACTCGTCACCGGCGGTGGTGCGGGTGTAGTACAGGTACGGGCCCCACGGCGAGGGCAGGGACAAATCGGTTTCGAGAATGCGACCCTTGATCTCCTCGAACAGGCTTTCGCGCAGCGCCGCCTGGTCGGCGAGTTGGACGTCCTGCCAGGCGTTTTCGGCCTTGAGGTAGTCGAGCACCTCAGCGCTGTCACGCTCCTGCAGCCAGGCGTACGGGTCTGGGCCTGGGGCCTTGCGGGCAATCGGGGTGGTCGATGTAGGCATGGATTAATCTCTATCTGGCGGACGGTGGCAGCCATTGCAGCCGCGACACGCAAAAGCCGTTATCATAGCCGCCTGTTTGCCAACCTTGCCATGGACACCATGACCGAGAACGACTATCTGACCGCTTGGGGCCTTTACGCCTTCGCCGCTTTGGGCTGCCTGTTGGTGTGGTGGCGCATGACCCGCTGGATCTGGCGCTGGCTGCGCGAGCCGCTGCAACTGCTGATGGCGGTGCTGCTGTTCAGCCCGACCATCGTCGACCCGGTCAAGACCCAGTTCGCACCGGCCGTGGCTATCACCGCCCTGGACCTGGTGCTCAAGGTCGGCAACAACGCCTGGCGGGCCATTTCCGATCTGTTCATGTACACCATGATCGCCTTTGGCGTGTACCTCGTGTTTGTGCTGATTCGCTGGCCCATCGAGCGCGCCGCCAACGCCCGGCGTGAGCGCAAGGCGGCTGCCGATGCAGCCCTGGCTGCCGAGCCGGATCAAGATGAAGACGACGTGCCTTTTCGCCGTCCTGCACCTGTGAGCGGTATGCGCGTAGAACCGCGCCTTTAACGTCGTCCGCCCTGCAGCGAGAGCCCTGGCATGTGTGAATTATTGGGCATGAGTGCCAACGTCCCCACCGACATCGTGTTCAGCTTTACCGGGCTGATGCAGCGCGGTGGGCGCACCGGCCCCCACCGTGACGGTTGGGGCATCGCCTTCTATGAAGGCCGTGGCCTGCGCCTGTTCCAGGACCCGGCCGCCAGCAGCGAATCGGAAGTCGCGCTGCTGGTGCAACGTTACCCGATCAAAAGTGAAGTGGTGATTGGCCATATCCGCCAGGCCAATGTCGGCAAGGTCAGCCTGGCCAACACCCACCCGTTCGTGCGCGAACTGTGGGGCCGCAACTGGTGCTTTGCGCACAACGGCCAGTTGGCGGACTTCAACCCCCGCGCCACCTTTTACCGCCCGGTGGGTGACACCGACAGCGAAGCGGCTTTCTGCGACCTGCTCAACCGCGTGCGCGAAGCGTTCCCTGAGCCGGTGGACATCGAAAAGGTGCTGCCCGACCTGATCGCCGCCTGTTCCGAATACCGCAGCAAAGGCGTGTTCAACTGCCTGCTCAGCGACGGCGACTGGCTGTTTTGCTACTGCTCGACCAAATTGGCGCAGATCACCCGTCGCGCACCCTTCGGCCCTGCACGCTTGAAAGATGTCGACGTAATCGTCGATTTTCAGGCCGAAACCACGCCCAATGATGTGGTAACGGTGATTGCCACCGAACCTTTGACCGACAACGAAAACTGGACCCGCTACGAACCGGGCCAATGGAGCCTGTGGCGACGCGGTGAATGCGTCAGCCAGGGCATCACCGAGTAAGGATATCGCCCATGTTGCTCAGTTATCTGCGGTTGGTGCTGTTTGCCATTGGCCTGTTGGTCGGTGTGCAAGTGCCGGGCTTCATCAATGATTACGCCAAGCGTGTCGAAGCCCACCTGATCGAGGCCCAGACCGGCCTCAGCGGGTTTGAAACCACCGCACGGCAGTTCTTCAACGGCGATTTGAAGGCGTTGGTGGCGCATTACCGTGCCAGTGACGACCCGGTGTTCCAGAGCGACGCCAACAGCCTGGGCGCCATGCTTGATCGCCAGGTGGCGTTGGACAAGCAATTCCAGGCCATGCAAGGCCCGTGGTACATCCGCGCCCTGCAAGTAGCGGTGGCCGCCGACCCGGATATCCGCCAGGAAACCTGGAATGGCTACAGCTACCAGATCCTGCTGACGCCCGAGGCCATGGGCTGGGGCCTGGGCGGGGCGATGCTGCTGTCATTTGGCCTGGAGTGCCTGTTCCGCCTGATCGACTGGGTGGTGTTGGGCGGCAAGCGCCTGCGCCAGAGCCGGCCGATTGAAGAGCGCGACCTCAAAGGCCTCTAAAGACCGACGCGGTCAACTGTGGGAGCTGGCTTGCCTGCGATAGCTATTTATCAGTTAATGCATCAGTGACTGATACACCGCTATCGCAGGCAAGCCAGCTCCCACAGTTTTAACCGGGTTTCGTCAGTAACATTCTGTCTTCACCGACCTCCCCGGCATAGCGGGCAACGACTTTCTGACACAACCCCACAATCTCCTCCACCAACTCCACCCCCACGCGCCACGACACCACCACCTGCAAGTTCGGCAGTTTCTGCGCCATCGGCAGCATCACCAGTTCGCCGCGCGCCAGTTCTTCGCTGACCAGCACCGGCGGCAGCGCGCCAATGCCAAAGCCATCGCGCAGCAGGCGGGTAATCGCCGACACCGAGTTCACACAGTTCATGCGGGGCGCGGCCACGCCGTTGGCCTGCATCAGGCGGATAACGTCCTGGTGCGGGTGGGAGTTTTTCGAGTAGGTGATGATGCGCTCCTGGGCCAGTTCGGCCAGGGAGGCGTAGTCACGGTTGTAGATCGATTGGCTGGCAACGATCCAGGCCATGGGGTGGCTGGCCAGCTCCAGGCTGCGCACGGTTTCGAGGCGCAGCGGGTCGGTTTGCAGAATCAGGTCGAGAAAGCCTTTTTGCAGCTGATCGCTGAGGTTCAACGCGGTATCGGCGACCAACTCGATTTCCACCAGGGGGAAGTGGTCCATCAGTTCGGCGACCAAGGGGCTGAGCCAGGTGTGGATCACCGTGTCCATGGCGCCGATCCGAATGCGCCCGACCTTGCTGCTGGTGGTCTCCAGGGACTGCTTCAAGCCCTGCATGGTCACCATCATCTGCTCGGCATAGTCGAGCACCTTCAAGCCTTCCGGGGTCAGGCTCACACCACGGGAGTCGCGCAGAAACAGCTTCACCCCCAGCTCGCTTTCCAGTACCGCGATGCGGCTGGAGATCGACGCCTGGGTGGTGAACAACTTTTCGGCGGTCAGGCGGAAACTCTTGAGCTTGGCCACCCAGACGAAGGTTTCGAGGAACTTCAAATTCATGGGATCAACTTTTTCTTATGCATGGATCGGTTTTTATTAGTTGGACGCCGCACCGGGCCCGCGCCAAAAATCGAGCCATTCCACGATAAGCGCCGTTGGGGTGCCAGGACAAGTTGCGAGTTCTGTGTAAAAAATCCCACACTACAAAAAAATAAAGCCTACAGGAGCAACAGCCCGTGAGCCGTCTTTTACTCAATTGCGACATTGGCGAAAGCTTTGGCAACTGGACCATGGGTCTGGACGCCGAGGTCATGCCGTTCATTGATTGCGCCAACGTGGCCTGTGGCTTTCATGCCGGCGACCCCAGCATCATGCGCAAGACCGTCAGCCTGGCGCTCAAGCACGGCGTGCAAGTCGGCGCGCACCCGGCGTACCAGGACCTGCAAGGCTTTGGCCGTCGCTCCATGGCCTACACCCCTCAAGAAATCCAAGACCTGCTGCACTACCAGATTGGTGCCCTCGACGGCATCTGCCGCGCCCAGGGCGGGCGTGTCAGCTACGTGAAGCCCCACGGTGCGATGTACAACGACATGATGGCCAACCCCGCGCAGTTGCGTGCGGTGATCCAGGCCGTGGCGGCCTACGGCGAACTGCCGTTGATGCTGCTCGCCACCCGCGACAACAGCGCGGCCCAGGCCCTGGGCGACGAATACGGTGTAACGCTGTGGTTCGAAGCCTTCGCCGACCGTGCCTACGACCACAAGGGGCACCTGGTCTCCCGCCAGTTACCCGGCGCCGTGCACCACGATTGCGACACCATCGTGCAGCAAGCCCTGACCATTTCGCGCCGCGAAGCGCTGATCGCCAGCGACGGCAGCCCGCTGGTGCTGCAGGCCAACACGCTATGCGTGCACGGCGACAACGCCAGTTCGGTCGCCGCCGTGCAGCGCATCCGCGAGGCATTGAAGCCAGTATGAAGGCACGGATTGAAGTGGTCGCCATCGACTGCCTGATGGTGCGTCTGTTTGATGCAATCGCCGAAACCAATATGCCGTGGATGCTGGCCGCTACCCAGCGCCTGCGCAGTGGTTTTGGTGGCGCATTGGTGGACCTGGTGCCGTCCTACACCACCTTGATGGTGCATTACGACCTCACCGCAGTGAGCCCGGCCCAGGCACGGGAATGGATCGACCAGGCCCTCATCGACCTGCAGCCCCAAGCCCAGGGCAGCGGCCAGTGCCATGTGCTGCCGGTGTGGTATGACCTGAGTGTCGGCCCCGAGTTGAGCTTGCTCAGCCAGCGCAGTGGCCTGTCTGTCGATGACGTGATCCGGCGCCACAGCGCCCACGAATACCAGGTATTCGCCCTCGGCTTCGCCCCCGGTTTTGCCTTTATGGGCCTGGTGGATGAAAGCCTCGCCACCCCGCGCCTCAACACCCCACGCAAACGCGTGGCGGCTGGTAGCGTCGGCATCGCCGAACGCCAGACCGCCGCCTACCCGGTGGTGTCGCCCGGCGGCTGGAACCTGATCGGTCGCACACCGGCCAAACTCTTCGACCGCGAGCGCGACGGCTACAGCCTGATGCAACCGGGCGACACCGTGCGCTTCGCGCCGGTCGGTCACGCTGAATTCATCAAACTGGGTGGCGATGACACGCCGTTGGAGGCGCAGGCATGAGCCGCTTGATCATCGAGGCCAGCACGCCGCTGTGCCTGTTGCAGGACGCCGGTCGCTTTGGCGTGCGCCACCTGGGCGTGACCCAGGGCGGGGCGCTGGATTGGGTGTCGATGTCCTGGGCCAACTGGCTGCTGGGCAATGCACTGGACGCGCCGGTGGTGGAAATCACCCTGGGCGGTTTCACCGTGCAAGCCGAGGCGTATTGCCTGCTGGCCCTGGCCGGTGCGGACCTGGGTGCCTACATCGACGAGCGCGCCATCAGCCCCGGCCGCAGTTTCATCCTGCAAAAGGGCCAGCGCTTGCGTTTCACCCAGCCCTTCAGCGGTGCGCGTGCCTACCTGGCAGCACCGGGCGGGTTTGATGCGCCGGATGTACTCGGCAGTTGCGCCACGGTGGTGCGGGAAGAACTGGGCGGGGTGGACGGTTTCGGCAAGGCGTTGGCCGAGGGCGGGCGCCTGGCGTATTCCGGTGTGGGCGGTGCACTGAAAGGGCTGAACGATCCAGGCCTGCCGGCCAAGGCAGCATTGGACGTGATCGTCGGCGCGCAGATCGGCCAGTTCAGCGGGCAAAGCCTGTTCGATGCCTTCAACACCGACTGGGCCCTCGACAGCCGCGCCGACCGCATGGGCATGCGCCTGCTGGGCACGCCGTTGCAGTATCAAGGGCCGTCGCTGATTTCCGAGGGCATTCCGCTGGGGGCGATCCAGGTGCCGCCGGACGGGCAGCCGATCGTGTTGCTCAATGACCGGCAGACCATCGGTGGCTATCCGCGCCTGGGCGCGTTGACGCCGTTGTCGCTGGCGCGGCTGGCGCAGTGCTTGCCGGGGGAGACGGTGCGCTTGGCGCCGGTCGTACAACAGACAGCCCACCAGCAGCACATCGACTTTCTAAAGCGGTTCACCACGACCTGAAAAACACTGAGGTCAAAATGTGGGAGGGGGCTTGCCCCCTCCCACATTGGATCTCCTACAGTATTAGGGGGGCGTTTATTTGGAGAGGAAGCGCATCCCTTCTTCAAGCCCGCGCAAGGTCAGCGGATACATCTGATCCTCCACCAGTTCCCGCACGATCCCCGTCGACGCCGTATAACCCCAAGTGTCCTTCGGATACGGATTAATCCAGATCAGCTTCTTGTACTTGGCCATGAAGCGCTGCATCCACACATAGCCCGGCTCTTCATTCCAGTGCTCGACGCTGCCGCCGGCCTGGGTGATCTCATAGGGCGCCATCGATGCATCGCCGATAAAGATCACTTTGTAATCCGCGCCGTACTTGTGCAGCAGGTCCTGGGTAGAGGTGCGCTCCGAGGTGCGGCGCTGGTTGTTCTTCCACACCGACTCGTACACGAAGTTGTGGAAGTAAAAGTACTCCAAGTGCTTGAACTCGGTCTTGCACGCGGAGAACAGCTCTTCACAGATCTTCACGTGGGCGTCCATCGAGCCGCCGATATCGAACAGCAACAGCAGCTTGATGGTGTTGCGCCGCTCCGGTCGCATCTGAATATTCAATAAGCCGGCATCGCGGGCGGTGTGGTCGATGGTGCCGTCGATATCCAACTCTTCCGCCGCGCCCTGGCGCGCAAACTTGCGCAGGCGCCGCAGGGCCACCTTGATATTGCGCGTGCCCAGTTCCACCTGGTCGTCGAGGTTCTTGTACTCGCGCTGGTCCCATACCTTCACGGCCTTGCCCTGACGCTTGCCGGCGTCGCCGACGCGAATGCCTTCGGGGTTGTAGCCGCCGGAGCCAAATGGGCTGGTGCCGCCGGTGCCGATCCACTTGTTGCCGCCGGCGTGGCGTTCCTTTTGTTCCTCCAGGCGCTTCTTGAATTCCTCGATCAGCTTGTCGAGTCCGCCGAGGGACTGGATCTGCGCGCGCTCCTCATCGGTCAGCGAGCGCTCGAACTCCTTGCGCAGCCACTCTTCGGGGATCAGCGCCTGCAGGTGGTCGTCGAGTTTTTCCAGGCCGTTGAAATAGGCGCCGAAAGCTCGGTCGAACTTGTCGTAATGCCGCTCGTCCTTCACCAAGATCGCCCGGGACAAGTAGTAGAACTCGTCCATGTCGGCGAAGGTCACGCGCTGTTTCAACGCGTTGATCAGGTCGAGCAGCTCACGCACCGACACCGGCACCTTGGCTGCACGCATTTCATTGAACAGGTTGAGCAACATCAGCGATTACCGCGACGGCTCATGAACGCCAGACGCTCCAGCAATTGCACGTCTTGCTCGTTCTTGACCAGGGCGCCGGCCAGCGGCGGGATGGCCTTGGTCGGGTCGCGCTCGCGCAGCACGGCTTCGCCGATGTTGTCGGCCATCAGCAACTTGAGCCAATCGACCAGCTCGGAGGTGGAGGGTTTTTTCTTGAGGCCCGGTACTTTGCGTACATCGAAGAACACGTCCAGCGCTTCGCTGACCAGGTCTTTCTTGATGTCCGGGTAGTGCACATCCACGATCTTTTGCAGGGTGGTGCGGTCGGGGAAGGCGATGTAATGGAAGAAGCAGCGGCGCAGGAACGCGTCCGGCAGTTCTTTTTCGTTGTTGGAGGTAATGATGATGATCGGGCGTTTCTTCGCCTTGATGGTCTCGTCGATTTCGTAGACGTAGAACTCCATCTTGTCGAGTTCTTGCAGCAGGTCGTTGGGGAACTCGATGTCGGCTTTGTCGATTTCGTCGATCAGCAGGATCACCCGCTCTTCGGACTCGAAGGCTTCCCAAAGCTTGCCCTTCTTCAAGTAATTGCGCACGTCGTGCACCTTGTCCACGCCCAGTTGCGAGTCGCGCAGGCGGCTGACCGCGTCGTACTCGTACAGGCCCTGGTGGGCCTTGGTGGTGGACTTGATGTGCCAGGTGATCAGCCGGGCGCCGAAGGATTCGGCCAGTTGCTCGGCGAGCATCGTCTTGCCGGTGCCCGGTTCGCCCTTGACCAGCAGCGGACGCTCCAGGGTGATGGCAGCGTTGACGGCCAGTTTCAGGTCATCGGTGGCAACATAGGCCTGGGTGCCTTCGAACTTCATCGGTGTTTCCTCGCATTCATCAATGCCGGGACTATACCGCGCAGCCCCGGCGACTGTGAACGCAGGCGGGTTATTCAGTCTCTGAATGACCGGTCACGTTCAATCCGCCGAGGGCTTGGGCTGTTCATACCGTGCGTTGAACGCCTGGATGAACCCGTTACGCAAAATCGACAAAAACGCCGAAAACGCGCTGACATTTTGCTGGTGCACGCTGCCACTGAGTTCCACGCGCGTGGCGAACTGGTTCTTGCTCTGGTTTTTCAGCACGGTCTCACTGGCGCCCACCACGGCTTCCCAGATCGAACGGAAGATGTTCTTGTCTTTGTTTTCCACGTCCTGCTGCCAATCAAACACCTCAACATCGCGCAGCAGCGGCTTGATGTAGCCGGTCAATTGGCCTTTCTCGGCCTGGGCTTCGATCACCACGTCGCCGGTGCCGGCCTTGAAGTCGAACTTGCCATAGGCCGAGGCGAAGTCATTCATGCGCTTGAGCTGCAAGTCCCTGGCGCGGAAACGGAATTCAAAGTTTTCGAAATCGCTCAACGGGTCGAAGGTAGCGGTGGCTTCCAGCGGCGCCTGGCCCTGGAGCAAGGCCTTGCCGTCGAAGCGCGCATCACGCTTGCCTTCGACGTCCACCACATTGGTCAGGTTGTAAAAGCTGGCGTTGACCGAAGTGGCATTGATGTTCACCGGGGGTTTGGAGTTGAAGTTACGGAAGCTGATCTTGCCGTCTTGGATCCGTACTTCATCGAGGGTGATGGGCGCCAGCTTGCTCAATTGCTCGCGCCAGTCGGTGCCCTTACCGGTCTGGGACGCCTGCTTGTTGGCGCCACCGTCGACAAAGTTCACTTCTGGGTTGATAAACAGCACCTTGGCGACCACGGCATGGTCGTACCACAACGCGTGCCAGCTCACCGCCAGGTCGATCATTGGCGCCTTGACGAACGGTACCGGCACCTTGCCATCTACCTTGATGATCTCCAGGCCGTTGATCTTGTAGGCGCCGCGCCACAGGGCCAGGTCGACATCCGTGACGTGGCCGCGGTAGTCGCCCATGTCGGCGAGTTTGTCATTCAGGTAGTTACGCACCAGATAGGGCAGGGCGATGGCCATGGCGACCAGCACCACCACCAGCCCGGCGACAGTCCATAGTGGCCAGCTGTAGCGACGTTTCATGGGGCAGTCCTCTTTGCTCGTAGGAGATTGACTACGATCAAGTGCGCAACGTTCCTCTGACTGGACGCCTTGCGGCACGAGGCATACCCTTGGGGCCTTCCAGAAATCGAGCAATAGGACCCGTCATGAGCCGTATCTTTGCAGACAACGCGCACTCCATCGGTAATACGCCCCTGGTTCAGATCAACCGGATCGCACCGCGTGGCGTGACTATCCTGGCCAAGATCGAAGGGCGTAACCCGGGCTACTCGGTGAAGTGCCGCATTGGCGCAAACATGATCTGGGACGCCGAAAGCACCGGCAAGCTCAAGCCGGGCATGACCATTGTCGAACCGACCTCCGGCAACACCGGCATCGGCCTGGCGTTTGTCGCTGCCGCCCGTGGCTACAAGCTGCTGTTGACCATGCCGGCGTCCATGAGCATCGAGCGGCGCAAGGTACTCAAGGCCCTCGGCGCCGAATTGGTGCTGACCGAGCCGGCCAAAGGCATGAAGGGCGCAATCGAAAAAGCCGGCGAAATCGTCGCCAGCGATCCGGCCACTTACTTTATGCCGGCCCAATTCGAAAACCCGGCCAACCCGGCCATCCACGAGAAAACCACCGGTCCGGAAATCTGGAACGACACCGATGGCGCCGTGGACGTACTGGTCGCGGGCGTGGGCACCGGCGGTACCATCACTGGCGTGTCGCGCTACATCAAGAACATCGCGGGCAAGCCGATCCTGTCGGTGGCCGTCGAGCCAATGGTCTCGCCGGTGATTACCCAGGCGCTGGCGGGTGAAGAGATCAAGCCCAGCCCGCACAAGATCCAGGGCATTGGCGCGGGTTTCGTCCCCAAGAACCTGGACTTGTCGATGGTCGACCGCGTGGAACTGGTGACCGATGACGAATCCAAGGCCATGGCCCTGCGCCTGATGCAGGAAGAGGGGATTCTGTGCGGTATCTCCTGCGGCGCCGCGATGGCCGTGGCGGTACGCTTGGCCGAGAAACCGGAGATGCAGGGCAAGACCATCGTGGTGATCCTGCCGGACTCGGGTGAGCGTTACCTGTCGAGCATGTTGTTCAGCGATCTGTTCACCGAGCAAGAAAACCAGGCTTGATGTATGTCTTGGGGGGAGCGGGGCAAGCCCGCTCACCCCAACAATCCTGTTCACCACAGGGGGTTGATGTGAGTCAGCGTTACTAAGCTAGGCCTTCTGCATAATGGCCCAACTGTTTATCATGGCCGGCTGCTACGTCTGCTGTTGGCCAGGCGCTTATTTCCAGGAGTTGCTGCATGACCTTTTCTTTGGCCGCCAAACTGTCGGTACTGGCGCTGTTTATCGGCAGCACGTTGTATGTGCACCTGCGCGGCAAGGCGCGTTTGCCGATGTTGCGCCAGTTCGTCAACCATTCGGCACTGTTCGCCCCCTATAACGCCCTGATGTACCTGTTCTCGGCCGTGCCGTCCAAGCCGTACCTGGACCGCAGCAAGTTCCCGGAACTGGATGTACTCAAGGACAACTGGGAAGTGATCCGCGAAGAGGCCATGCACCTGTTCGACGAGGGTTACATCCGCGCGGCGGAAAAGAACAACGATGCCGGCTTCGGTTCGTTCTTCAAGAAGGGCTGGAAGCGTTTCTACCTCAAGTGGTACGACAAACCGCTGCCATCGGCCGAGGCCCTGTGCCCGAAAACCGTGGCGCTGGTGAGCAGCATCCCCAACGTCAAGGGCGCAATGTTCGCGCTGTTGCCGGGTGGCAGCCACCTCAACCCGCACCGCGACCCGTTCGCCGGTTCCCTGCGTTATCACTTGGGCCTGTCCACACCGAACTCCGACGACTGTCGCATCTTTGTCGACGGCCAGGTGTACGCCTGGCGCGACGGTGAAGACGTGATGTTCGACGAGACCTACGTGCACTGGGTCAAGAACGAAACCGAGCAGACCCGCGTGATCCTGTTCTGCGACATCGAACGCCCCCTGAGCAACCGCGTGATGACCCGCGTCAACCGCTGGGTCAGCAAGCAACTGGGCCGCGCGACCGCGCCGCAGAACCTCGACGACGAGCGTGTTGGCGGGATCAACCAGGCCTATGCCTGGAGCAAGACCTTCAGCGACAAGTTCAGCGGTGTGGTCAAGCAGTGGAAGCGCAAGCATCCGAAGGCGTACCGCATTGCGCGGCCGGTGCTGGCGGTGGTGGTGCTGGTGCTGCTGTGGAAGTGGTTGTTCGGCTGATTTGAAATGCAGTCAAAACTGTGGGAGCGGGCTTGCTCGCGAATGCGGAGTGTCAGTCGATGCATTCTTGACTGATCCACCGCATTCGCGAGCAAGCCCGCTCCCACATTGGTTTTGCAGTGTTGCTTAAGAGGCGATCAACTGGCGCAGCACGTAGTGCAAGATGCCGCCCGACTTGAAGTATTCCACCTCATTGAGCGTATCGATCCGGCACAGCACCTCGACCTTCTCGCTGCTGCCATCCTCCCGGGTAATCACCAGCGTCAGGTTCATGCGTGGCACGATCTCCACGTCGGTCAGACCGAGAATGTCGATCTTCTCCTTGCCGGTGAGCTTGAGCGACTTGCGGTTCTGATCCAGCTTGAACTGCAATGGCAACACGCCCATGCCCACCAGGTTGGAGCGGTGAATCCGCTCGAAACTCTCGGCGATCACCGCCTTGACGCCCAGCAGGTTGGTGCCCTTGGCTGCCCAGTCGCGGCTGGAGCCGGTGCCATATTCCTGGCCGGCCACCACCACCAGCGGCGTGCCCGACGCCTGGTATTTCATCGACGCATCGTAGATCGGCATTTTCTCGCCAGTGGGGATGTACAGCGTATTGCCGCCTTCTTCGCCGCCGAGCATTTCATTGCGGATACGGATGTTGGCAAAGGTGCCGCGCATCATCACTTCATGGTTGCCGCGGCGTGAGCCGTAGGAGTTGAAGTCGCGCGGTTCCACGCCTTGTTCACGCAGGTAGCGACCGGCGGGGCTGTCGGTCTTGATATTGCCGGCAGGGGAGATGTGGTCGGTGGTGACCGAGTCGCCCAGCAGCGCCAGCACGTTGGCGCCTTTGACGTCCTTGATGACCGGCAGTGGGCCTGCAATGTCGTCGAAGAATGGCGGGTGCTGGATGTAGGTGGAGTCTTTCTGCCACACGTAGGTGGCGGCCTGTGGCACTTCAATGGCTTGCCATTGCTCGTCACCGGCAAACACCTCGGCGTATTCCTTGTGGAACATGCCGGTGCTGACTTGGGCCACTGCGTCGGCGATTTCCTTGCTGCTCGGCCAGATGTCCTTGAGGTACACCGGGTTGCCGGCCTGGTCGTTACCCAGCGGCTCGCTGCTGATATCGATGCGCACGGTTCCCGCCAGGGCATAGGCCACCACCAGCGGTGGCGAGGCCAGCCAGTTGGTTTTCACCAGGGGATGCACGCGGCCTTCGAAGTTGCGGTTACCGGACAGCACCGACGCCACCGCGAGGTCAGCCTTTTGGATGGCTTTCTCGATCGGCTCGGGCAACGGCCCGGAGTTGCCGATGCAGGTGGTGCAGCCATAGCCCACCAGGTCGAAGCCCAGTTTGTCCAAGTACTGGGTCAGGCCCGCAGCCTTGTAATAGTCGGTGACCACTTTGGAGCCAGGGGCCAGCGAGGTTTTTACCCAGGGTTTGCGGGTCAGGCCCTTTTCCACGGCATTTTTCGCCACCAGCCCGGCCGCCATCATCACGCTGGGGTTGGAGGTGTTGGTGCAAGAGGTGATTGCGGCGATCACCACCGCGCCGTTCTTCAGGCGATAGGTCTTGCCGTCGTATTCGTAGTCGGTTTCGCCCACCAGGTCGGCGTTGCCCACGGCAACCCCGCCGCCGCCTTCGCTTTCGAGGCGGCCTTCTTCCTTGTTGGTGGGTTTGAATTGCAGGTCGAGGAAGTCGCTGAACGCCTGGCCGACATTTGGCAGGGCCACACGGTCCTGTGGGCGTTTCGGCCCGGCCAGGCTGGCTTCGACGCTGCCCATGTCCAGGGCCAGGCTATCGGTGAACACCGGCTCTTGGCCGGCGATGCGCCACAGGCCCTGGGCTTTGGTGTACGCCTCGACCAGCTTCACGGTTTCTGCCGGACGGCCGGACAGGCGCAGGTAGTCCAGCGTTACCTCATCCACCGGGAAAAAGCCGCAGGTGGCGCCGTATTCCGGGGCCATGTTGGCGATGGTGGCGCGGTCGGCCAGCGGTAGGTCGGCGAGGCCGTCGCCATAGAACTCGACGAATTTACCCACGACGCCTTTTTTGCGCAGCATCTGGGTCACGGTCAGCACCAAGTCGGTGGCGGTAATGCCTTCTTTGAGTTTGCCGGTGAGCTTGAAGCCGATCACTTCCGGGATCAGCATCGACACCGGCTGGCCGAGCATCGCCGCTTCCGCTTCGATCCCGCCCACGCCCCAGCCGAGTACGCCGAGGCCGTTGATCATGGTGGTGTGGGAGTCGGTGCCGACCAAGGTGTCCGGGAAGGCGTAGGTGCGGCCGTCTTCGTCTTTGGTCCAGACTGTGCGGCCGAGGTATTCGAGGTTGACCTGGTGGCAGATACCGGTGCCCGGCGGCACCACGCTGAAGTTGTCGAATGCGCTCTGGCCCCAGCGCAGGAAGGCGTAGCGTTCGCCGTTGCGCTGCATCTCGATGTCGACGTTCTGCTCGAAGGCGCTGGTGGTCCCGAACTTGTCGACCATCACCGAGTGGTCGATCACCAGGTCCACGGGCGATAGCGGGTTGATGCGCTGCGGGTCGCCCCCGGCCTTGGCCACGGCGGCGCGCATGGCGGCCAGGTCGACCACGGCAGGCACGCCGGTAAAGTCTTGCATCAATACCCGGGCCGGGCGGTACTGGATCTCGCGGTCGGACTGGCGCTCTTTGAGCCAGGCGGCGATGGCCTTGAGGTCGGCGCCGGTGACGGTCTTGTCGTCTTCCCAGCGCAGCAGGTTTTCCAGCAGCACCTTGAGGGACATCGGCAGTCTATCCAGGTCGCCCAGGCTCTTGGCGGCTTCGGGCAAGCTGAAGTAGTGATAGGTCTTGTCGTCGATCTGCAGGGTTTTAAGGGTTCTCAGGCTATCAAGGGATGACATTACATGACTCCTTATGGTCCGCACGGCTACGGACCTGACGGGACGAACAGAGCTTTCAACTTAGCCCTGTTTTCATTAGCAGGCTAATAACTGGACTCTATCGTTAAGTCCAAGGTTCCGAACTCGGCTATCATGCGCGCGTTTTCATGACAGGACTTGCGCTGCAGCAAGCCCAGTTGCCAGGAGATTCAATGAACACCCTTTTTATGCACTGCCGCCCGGGTTTTGAAGGCGAAGTCTGTTCCGAGATCGCGGAACACGCCGCGCGCCTGAACGTTTCCGGCTACGCCAAGGCCAAGACCGGTAGCGCCTGCGCCGAATTTGTCTGCACCGAAGAAGACGGCGCCCAGCGCCTGATGCACGGCCAGCGCTTTGCCGAGCTGATCTTCCCGCGGCAGTGGGCGCGCGGGGTATTCATCGACCTGCCGGAAACCGACCGCATCAGCGTGATCCTCGCCCACCTGCGCGAATTCCCGGTGTGCGGCAGCCTGTGGCTGGAGATGGTCGACACCAACGACGGCAAGGAACTGTCGAACTTCTGCAAGAAATTCGAAGTGCACCTGCGCAAAGCCCTGCTGAACGCCGGCAAGCTGGTGGACGACCCCAGCAAGCCGCGCCTGCTGCTGACCTTCAAGAGTGGCCGCGAAGTGTTCATGGGCCTGGCCGAGTCGAACAACTCGGCGATGTGGCCGATGGGTATTCCACGTCTCAAGTTCCCCCGCGAAGCCCCCAGCCGCTCGACCCTGAAGCTGGAAGAGGCCTGGCACCACTTCATCCCCCGCGACCAGTGGGACGAGCGCCTGCATGGCGACATGACCGGCGTCGACCTCGGCGCAGCGCCGGGCGGCTGGACCTGGCAGTTGGTCAACCGTGGCATGCTGGTGACCGCCATCGACAACGGCCCGATGGCCGAAAGCCTGATGGACACCGGCCTGGTGCAACACTTGATGGCCGACGGTTTCACCTTTGTGCCCAAGCAGCCGGTGGACTGGATGGTCTGCGACATCGTCGAAAAGCCGGCGCGTAACGCCGCGCTGCTGGAAACCTGGATCGGCGAGGGGCATTGCCGCGAGGCGGTGGTGAACCTGAAGTTGCCGATGAAGCAGCGGTATGCCGAAGTGAAGCGTTTGCTGGAGCGCATCGAAGACGGCTTCAAGGCCCGTGGCATTCGGGTGGAGATCGGCTGCAAGCAGCTGTACCACGACCGTGAGGAAGTGACCTGCCACCTGCGTCGGTTGGTGGATGTGAAGAAAACCAAGGCCCGGTAGACTGGCGGCCAGTTCCAGGAGTAGATCATGAGCGATATTTTCGACACCGCCGTCGACGGCACCCTAGATGCAACAGGCTTGAATTGCCCAGAGCCCGTGATGATGCTGCACCAGCACATCCGCGACTTGCCACCAGGCGGCTTGCTCAAGGTGATCGCGACCGACCCGTCCACGCGCCGCGATATTCCCAAGTTCTGCGTGTTTCTCGACCACGAACTGGTGGATCAGCAGGAGCAGGCCGGTACGTACCTGTACTGGATCCGCAAGAAGTCCGCTTAAACCCGCGCCTTGTCGGCGCGAATGCGCCGGCGTGCACTGCGCGCCAGGCGCACCAGCAACATCCCCGCCGCACAGCTGAGGCCCACGATCAGCCCTTGCCACAAGCCGCTTGGGCCGCTGGGTTCGCCGAGCCAGTCGGTCAGCCCCAAGGCATACCCCACCGGCAGGCCCACGCCCCAGTATGCGAACAGGGTTAGCACCATGGTCACGCGGGTGTCCTGGTAGCCACGCAATGCGCCCGCCGCCGTGACCTGGATCGAGTCGCTGAACTGGAACAGCGCCGAGAACACGATCAACATCGACGCTAGGTGAATGACCACTGGGTCGGGGGTGTAGATCGCCGCAATCTGCTCGCGAAACACCAGCATCAGGCTGCAGGACAGGCAGGCATACGCCAGCGCAGTGCCCATGCCGACACCCGCCGCGAAGCGTGCTTCGCGCGGCTCGCCACGGCCGAGGGCCTGGCCGACGCGCACGGTCACGGCCATGCTCAGGGAGTAGGGGATCATGAACACCAGCGAGCTGACGTTCAGCGCGATCTGATGGCCCGAGACCACGGTGGCGCCGAGGCTGCCGATCAGCAGGGCGATGACCGCGAAGATGCTCGATTCGGCAAAGATCGCGATGCCGATGGGCAGGCCAATCCCCAACACACGCTTGATCACGGCCCATTGCGGCCAGTCGAAACGCTTGAACAGTTCGCTGCTCTGGTAAGCCGGGCCCCAGCGGGTCCAGACCGCCAGGCCGAGCATCATCACCCACATCGCAATGGCCGTGGCCCAGCCGCAACCCACGCCGCCCATGGCCGGCACGCCCAGGTGGCCGTAGATGAAGATGTAGTTCAGCGGGATGTTCAGCGCCAGGCCACACAGGCCCATCACCATGCTCGGCCGCGTGCGGCCCAGGCCGTCACTGAAACAGCGCAGCACGTAATACAGCGCGATGGCCGGCATACCGGCGGCGATGCCGTGCAGGTAGCCCATGGAAGGTTCGATCAGGTCCGGTTCCACCTTCATCGCCTGCAGGATCGGTTCGGCGCAGAGCAGCAACAGCGAGGCGGTGATACCGACCACCACGGCCAGCCACAAGGATTGACGCACCAGCGGGCCGATCTCGCTGAACTGCCCGGCCCCGTAACGCTGCGCGACTTTGGGCGTGGTGGCCAGCAGCGTGCCGGTCATCAGCAGGTACACCGGTATCCAGATCGAGTTGCCCAGGCCCACGGCCGCCAGGTCCTGGGGGCTGACGCGCCCGGCCATCACCGCATCGACAAAACTCATCGCGGTGGTCGCCAGTTGGCCGATCATGATCGGCAGGGCGAGCGTCAGCAGGCCGCGCACTTCCCGGCTGATGCGGGCGGGGCGGGTGAGGGTGGCGGTGGCAGTGTTCACGTACAGGTGTCCCGTAGAAGGAGGCGCAAGGACGGCGGATTCTACGCTTTGACGCATCGGTCAGGAAAAAACCAGTGTTAGCGATTTGTAAGCGAGGGCTGCGATC
This sequence comes from Pseudomonas pergaminensis, assembly GCF_024112395.2. Classification (NCBI taxonomy): domain Bacteria; kingdom Pseudomonadati; phylum Pseudomonadota; class Gammaproteobacteria; order Pseudomonadales; family Pseudomonadaceae; genus Pseudomonas; species Pseudomonas pergaminensis. The sequence goes on from NZ_CP078013.2 coordinate 1,732,177, forward strand.
CCTGTACACTGCGGGTCCGCCAAAGGAGCCTGCCATGCTGATTGTTGCCGACGAAAATATTCCGCTGCTCGATGCATTTTTCCAGGGATTTGGCGAGATTCGCCGCGTGCCCGGCCGTTCCATTGACCGCGCCACGGTCGAGCAGGCTGATGTGTTGCTGGTGCGCTCGGTGACCAACGTCAACCGTGCGCTGCTGGAGGGCACGAAGGTGCGCTTCGTCGGCACTTGCACTATCGGCACCGATCACCTGGACCTCGACTACTTCCAGCAGGCTGGCATCCAGTGGTCCAGCGCCCCAGGCTGTAACGCCCGTGGCGTGGTGGACTACGTGCTGGGCAGCCTGCAGACCCTGGCCGAGATCGAAGGTGCCGACCTCAATCAGCGCACCTACGGCGTGATCGGCGCCGGTGAAGTGGGCGGGCGGCTGGTCAAGGTGCTCAAGGGCCTGGGCTGGAATGTGCTGGTCTGCGACCCGCCACGCCAGATCGCCGAGGACGGGGATTACGTCAGTCTGGCGCAGATCATCGAGCAGTGCGACGTGATCAGCTTGCACACGCCGCTGACCAAGTCCGGCAACGGCTCCACCTGGCACCTGTTCGACCGCCAGCGCCTTGAGCAACTCAAGCACGGCACCTGGCTGATCAACGCCAGCCGTGGCCCGGTGGTCGACAACGCCGCCCTGCGCGAGGTGCTGCTGGACCGTGAAGACCTGCAAGCGGTGCTGGATGTGTGGGAAGGCGAGCCGGAAGTGGACGTCGACCTGGCTGACCTGTGCGTACTGGCCACGCCGCATATCGCCGGCTACAGCCTGGACGGCAAGCAGCGCGGCACGGCGCAGATCTATCAGGCGTTCTGCGCGCACCTGGGTCAGGAGCCAAGCCTTCAATTGAGTGATTTGCTGCCGCCACCCTGGTTGGCCGAGGTGCACCTGAATGCCTCCACCGATCCGGCCTGGGCCTTGGCGACCCTGTGCCGCAGCGTGTATGACCCGCGTCGTGACGACGCGGATTTCCGTCGCAGCCTGGTGGGCACCGTGCAAGAGCAGCGCAAGGCGTTTGACCTGCTGCGCAAGCATTACCCGGAGCGCCGTGAAATTGATGGCTTGAAGGTGCGTATCCACGGGGAATCCGCCGCGCTAGCCTCTATAGCCAAAGCCCTCGGTGCCGACGTGCACTAACTGTATGACTCCTTGTAGGAGCCGGCGTGCCGGCGATGGCGCCCGCAGGATCACCGCGCGGCTCAGGGCCGCTATCGCCGGCAAGCCGTCTCCCGCGCGGGGTGTGTTTCGGGCATAAAAAACCCGGCCACCAGGGCCGGGTTAGAAAGAGCGTAGGCGTTTCAGCCTTGCTGGGCAGGCTTGACCAGTCGCTGTTCCAGTTCGCTGCACGCTTGCTGGATCATCTCTTCGGTAATCTGCACTTCGCGGCCCTTGGCGTCGATGTACGAGCAAGGCAACTGCTGCGGCTGGCGGATCACTTCAATCTTGGCATCGCTGCTATTTTGCAAGGTCATGGCCTGTCTCCTCATCAGGTTGTGTCCCTATTCTGCTTATAACTCTAAGCCGCCCGCGTGACGAGGCTGTTACAACTCCCTGCAAGGTCACCGGTTCGAACACCCAGTCCATCAGAAACCGCTACACATTTCCAGCCTGGGGTTAGACCGATAGCCTCTAGGGATCAGCATCGGCGGGCATAATTAACCTGACTCATTGTTATTTACCCAAGTTCCCCCAATGTTGTGGTGTAGATACTTATCTCCCTTGCGCAGGTAATGCCCTCCATGTTCTCCGTCCGTCAACGCCGTGCGATCCGCCTGGCCAGCCGCTTCATTGCGCCCTACCGCTGGCACGCCCTCGGCGCCCTGTTGGCGCTCATCGTCACCGCAGGCATTACCTTGTCCATGGGGCAGGGTATTCGCCTGCTGGTGGACCAGGGCTTTATGACCCAATCACCGCACCTGCTCAATCAGTCCATCGGCCTGTTCATGGTGCTGGTGCTGGGCCTGGCAGTGGGCACCTTTGCACGGTTTTACCTGGTGTCTTGGATCGGCGAACGGGTGGTGGCGGATATCCGCCGGCAAGTGTTCAACCACCTGATCTACCTGCATCCGGGCTTCTACGAGAACAATCGCAGTTCGGAAATCCAATCGCGACTGACCACCGACACCACCTTGCTGCAGTCGGTGATCGGCTCGTCGCTGTCACTGTTCCTGCGCAATGCCTTGATGGTCATCGGTGGCATCGTGCTGCTGTTTGTCACTAACCCCAAGCTCACCAGTATCGTGGTAGTGGCGCTGCCGCTGGTATTGGCGCCGATCCTCATCTTTGGCCGGCGCGTACGCAGCCTGTCGCGGCAAAGCCAGGACCGCATCGCCGATGTGGGCAGCTATGTGTCCGAGACCCTCGGGCAGATCAAGACCGTGCAGGCCTACAACCATCAAGTGCAGGACGAACAGCGCTTCGCCGTGACCGTGGAAGACGCCTTCACCACTGCGCGCAAACGCATCACCCAACGCGCCTGGCTGATTACCCTGGTTATCATGCTGGTGCTCGGCGCCGTGGGTGTGATGCTGTGGGTCGGTGGCATGGATGTGATCAACGGGCGCATCTCCGGCGGTGAGCTGGCGGCGTTTGTGTTCTATAGCCTGATCGTCGGCAGCGCGGTCGGTACCCTGAGCGAAGTGCTCGGCGAGCTGCAGCGCGCTGCCGGTGCCGCCGAGCGGATTGGCGAATTGTTGCAGTCGAGCAACGAAATCCAGGCGCCCGCCGCCGGTACCGTGCAACTGCCGGAACGGGTCAGTGGCCGCATGGCGCTGCAAGACCTGCGCTTTTCCTACCCTTCACGGCCCGACAGCTACGCCATCGACGGCCTGAACCTGACCATCAACCCCGGTGAAACCCTGGCGCTGGTGGGCCCGTCCGGCGCGGGCAAGTCGACGATTTTTGACCTGCTGCTGCGCTTCTACGACCCCCAGCATGGCCGCATCCTGCTCGAAGGCCACCCGCTGACCGAACTCGACCCCATGGACCTGCGCCGCCACTTCGCCCTGGTGTCCCAGAGCCCGGCGCTGTTTTTCGGCAGCGTCGAAGAGAACATCCGCTACGGCAATCCGACGGCCACCCTCGAACAGGTCGAAGCCGCCGCGCGCATTGCCCACGCCCATGACTTCATCCTGCAAATGCCTGACGGCTACCGGACACACCTCGGCGACGGCGGCATGGGCCTCTCCGGCGGCCAACGCCAACGCCTGGCCATCGCCCGCGCCTTGCTGGTAGACGCGCCGATCCTGCTGCTGGACGAGGCCACCAGCGCCCTCGATGCCCAGAGCGAACACCTGATCCAGCAAGCGCTGCCGCAACTGATGCAAGGGCGCACCACGCTGGTCATCGCCCATCGATTGGCCACGGTGAAGAACGCTGACCGCATCGCCGTGATGGACCAGGGCAAGTTGGTGGCGGTAGGCACGCATCAACAACTTATTGCGAGCAATCCGTTGTATGCGCGGTTGGCAGCGTTGCAGTTCAGTGATGGGGTAGAGGAAAGCGCCACACACTAACGCTCACTGCCCATAAAAAAATGCCCGCATTGAGAAATGCGGGCATTTTTATTGAGCTTGAAGCTTCAAGCTTGACGCTCAAGGATGCCTTTACTACTGATCATCAAAATACCGCTCATGCCAATCCACCAGCGGCTGGGGTGAATTGAGCTTCTGCCCGTAGATCACCGAATAAGACAGCACGTTCTGCACATACTGGCGGGTTTCGTCGAACGGGATGCTTTCCACCCACACATCGAAACTCAGGTGGTCTGCGCCGCGCAGCCACTGGCGCACACGGCCTGGGCCGGCGTTGTAGGCGGCGGAGGCGAGCACGCGGTTGCCGTTGAACTGGCTGTGCACCTGGCTAAGGTAAGCGGCGCCGAGCTGGATGTTTTTGTCCGGGTCCAGCACCTGGGCGGGGGAGGCCAGGGGGATGCTGAACTTGCGCGCGGTTTCCTTGGCAGTGCCGGGCATGAGTTGCATCAGGCCGCTGGCGCCGACGCCGGAGCGGGCGTCGTCCATGAAGGCGCTTTCCTGGCGGGTGATTGCAAACACCCAGCTGGAATGCAGGCCGCGTACCTTGGCTTCACGCACCAGCGTGTCGCGGTGGGCCATCGGGAAGCGGATGTCCAAGTCGTCCCAATACTGCGCCTGGCTGATGGTGCGGATCGCCGGGAAGTACCACTTCATGTCGTAGGCCAGCTTGGCCTGGGCGACCATCTCGTCGCGGTTGAAGTGACGGCTGACGTGGTACCACTCGCGGCGGCCATCCACGATCTGGCCTCGGGCGTAGAACTCCAGGGCACGGCGCACGCCGGGGGTGTTGCGCACCTTGTTGAGCAGCGCCTGGCTCATCGGCAGCGGTTTGTTCTTCAACTGGTACGGGGCCTTGGAGCGATCCGCCGCGAGGAAGCCGTAGAAGTCGCGCTCTTGCGACAGGTGCTTGTACAGGACCAGCGCTTGCGGGTTTTTCGGCTCGGCCAGTTCCAGGCTGCGGGCCTGCCAGTAGCGCCAGCGGTTGGTGGTGGCCAGGTCTTGTGGGAGTTTGCGCGTCAACTGATAGGCATCTTCCCAGCGGGCCAGGCGCAACAGCAGGCGCAGGCGCCACTCGGAGACGGTGTTGTCACGCAGTTCAGGGTCGTACTTGGTCATCACCTCGAGGGCGCGCGGGTCATAGCGCTTGGCCAGGGTGAGGCCGATTTCGCGGGCGATCGACACTTTTTCGTCACGCGAGAAGTGCATGCTGCTGGCGTAGCCGTCGAGCAGGGCCATGGCCTTGTCCGGATCCTGGCGCGCCAGGCGACGCAAGCCGAGGCCCACGGCGTCAGACATGGCCTCAGTGGCCGGCAGGAAGCGTGACGGGTCGCTGAGCATGTCGGGCTTCTGCGCCACGTCCACCATCAAGCGACCTTGGGCGCCGAGGGTGGGCAGGGTTTTCACCAGGCTGTTGGCCAGGGCGTAGTTGCGCGCTTCGGCGGCGAGCTTGGCGCGGTCCCAGATCTTCTGTTCGGTGAGTTGGCCGTCTGCCGCCCACTGGCCGAAGGTGACATCGCAGGCCGCCGGTTGGGACTTGCCAGTCATCCAGAGTTTTTCGGCGGTCTTATAGCCTTCCGCCTTCAAGTTGTGGGTGAGTTGGTACTGGCCATGCAGGCAGTCCAGCTCGACGAAATTGAGCTTGGCGTCGTAGTACTTTTCAAAAGTCTGCCAGTCGCCACGCTCGGCCAGCCAGCGTAACCAGCGCAGTTTCATCCAGTTGGCCTGGGGCAGGTCGCCGTTTTTGGCGAGGAACTGTTCGATTTCCTGGTTGCTCGCGGTTTTCAGGCGCGCCGTCAGTTCGTCATAGGCCAGGTACGGTGTCAGCGGGTAATCGGCCAGGGCCTGGCTGTATTGCATGTACGGGCCGGTATCGCCCTTGGCCAGCGCGCGTTTGGCTTCATCGTAATATTGACGTTGGGTGGTGAGGTCCACGGCCTGGGCGGATTGAACGGCGGTGGCAGAGAGAAGCAGACAAGATAAAAGATTAAAAAGGCGACTGCGCATGAGACGTCCGTGCAGAGAAATCACGACTAGCACCGGCACCGCCGACACTGATTGCCCCTAGCTTAGCCTTTTGCCCGCAGCCTACGAAAGCTTTGCTGGCCGGTTCGTTCAAGTTCGCTGGAAATGTCCTACAGAACGTGTCGACAGCGAAAATGCCAGCCGCATCCCACCCCTAACTCAGGTAGAATGCGCGCCCAGTTTTTGGAGAAGCGTATGACCCTGCTCAAATTCAGCGATGTGTCCCTTGCTTTCGGCGCTATGCCGTTGTTGGACAAGGTGTCCTGGCAGATCGCCCGTGGTGAGCGGGTGTGCATCATCGGCCGCAACGGCACCGGCAAATCCAGCATGATGAAGCTGGTAAAAGGCGACCAGAAGCCCGACGACGGCTCTGTATGGCGCGCCCCGGGCCTCAAGATTGGCGAATTGCCGCAAGAATTGCCGGTGGCCGACGGACGGACAGTGTTCGACGTGGTTGCCGAAGGCCTGGACGGTGTGGGTGAGCTGCTTGCGCAATACCATCACCTGGCGCAGAACTGCGTCACCGAAGAAGACCTGGACAAGCTGATGCACGTCCAGCAGGACCTCGAAGCCCGTGATGGCTGGCGCCTGCAGCAACTGGTCGACAGCACCCTGAGCCGCCTGCAACTGCCGGCCGACAAGACCCTCGCCGAGTTGTCCGGCGGTTGGCGTCGTCGCGTGCTGCTGGCCCAGGCCCTGGTGTCCGAGCCCGACCTGCTGCTGCTCGACGAACCGACCAACCACTTGGATATCGGCGCGATTGCCTGGCTGGAAGAAGCCCTCAAGGACTTCCAGGGCGCCGTGCTGTTCATCACGCACGACCGTTCCTTCCTGCAGAACCTGGCGACCCGCATCCTTGAACTTGATCGTGGCGGCCTGATCGACTGGAACGGCGACTACGCCAGCTTCCTGGTGCACAAGGAAGCCGCCCTGGCTGCCGAAGAAACCGCCAACGCGCTGTTCGACAAGAAGCTGGCCCAGGAAGAAGTCTGGATCCGCCAGGGCATCAAGGCCCGTCGCACCCGTAACGAAGGCCGCGTGCGTGCCCTGAAGGCCCTGCGTGTAGAGCGCAGCGAGCGTCGTGAGCGCACCGGCAAGGCCAATATCCAGCTGGACACCGCCGACAAGTCGGGCAAGCAGGTGATGGTGCTGGAGAACGTCAGCTTCCACCACCCGGATGGCCCGTTCCTGATCAAGGACTTCTCCATGGTCCTGCAGCGCGGCGACCGTATCGGCCTGCTGGGCGCCAACGGTACCGGCAAGACCACCTTGCTCAAGCTGATGCTCAGCGGTCTGCAACCGACCAGCGGCACCGTGGAAGAAGGCACGCGCATCGACGTGGCCTACTTCGACCAGCTGCGCCACCAGCTGGACCTGGAAAAAACCGTGATCGACAACGTCGCCGAAGGCCGCGACTTTATCGACATCGACGGCCAGAGCCGCCACGTGCTGAGCTACCTGGGCGACTTCCTGTTCAGCCCGCAACGTGCGCGTACACCGGTGAAAGCCTTGTCCGGTGGCGAGCGTGCGCGCCTGCTGCTGGCCAAGCTGTTCAGCAAGCCGGCCAACCTGCTGGTACTCGACGAACCGACCAACGACCTCGACGTGGAAACCCTCGAACTGCTTGAAGAAGTGCTGCTGACCTTCAACGGCACTGTGCTCATGGTCAGCCACGACCGGGCATTCCTCGACAACGTGGTCACCAGCACCCTGGTCTTCGAAGGTGAAGGCAAGGTGCGTGAATACGTCGGTGGTTACCAGGACTGGCTGCGCCAGGGTGGTTCGCCGCGTTTGCTGGGTGTGACCGAAAGCAAGTCCGGCAAGGCTGACTTGACCTCGGCAGTCGTGGCGCCTGTGGTTGCCGAGGCTGCACCGGTCCAGGACGCTGCGCCGGCGGCCAAGAAAAAGCTCAGCTACAAGCTGCAACGGGAACTGGAAGCCTTGCCGGGTGATATCGACGCCAAGGAACAGCAGATTGCCGCGGTAGAGGCGCAAATGGCTGACGCGGGCTTCTACCTGCGTCCCGCGGCGGAAACCGCCAAGGTCATCGCCTCCCTGGAAACATTGAACCAGGAGCTGGAAGCGTTGGTTGAGCGTTGGGCCGAGCTGGATGCCTGAGTGATTCCAGTGCATTAAAAAACCCGGTGTTCATCTGATGAACACCGGGTTTTTTATAGGAACCTATAGGAGCCGGCTTGCCCGCGATTGCATTCTGTCAGGCCATACATCTGATGGCTGACAGTCCGCTATCGCTGGCAAGCCAGCTCCTACAAGGGTTATGCGTTTTTGATCAGTTTGACGGCCAGCACATCGCACGGCGCACCATGCAGCACATCATTGGCTGTAGAACCCAGCAACAACGCCAAACCGTGACGACCATGGCTACCCACCACGATCAAGTCGCAAGCCTTTTCCTTGGCCAGATGGTGGATTTCCTGGCGCGGTTGGCCGTACGTCAGGTGGCAGTCTTCCTTTTTCAGGTGCGGGTATTTGAGAATCAAACGGTCCAGGCGCTCCTTGGCCTGGTCAAATTGTTGTTGCTGCAACTGGGAAAGGTCCATGGGCACGTCGCCACCAAAGGCCATGGCCATGGGCTCGACGATATGCACCAGCGACAGTGTGGCGCCATTGGCCAATGCAGATTCCTGCGCGCGCTTGATCACCGGATCGCACTCTTCGGTCAGATCGACAGCGACCAGAATATGTTGGTAGGGCATGAGGCGTTCCTCCAAGGGACTGCAATATGTTCAGTATGGCTGCTTTCAAGCGGATGGGGTTGCGTCAGGTCAAATCCGCTCATCTAGAAATTCGGGAGTACACATATGACGGTCTGGATAGTGGTGTCAATCCTTGTGGTGGTTCTGAGCCCCCTGGCATGGCTGCGCCCGTCGCGCCACCAGAGCGGGCGCATGGCCCTGCGCATGGAGGCACGCCGCATCGGCCTGGCTATGCAATTGGCACCTCAGGAGTGGCCGCACTGGCTCAAGCCAGAGCCGCCGAGCCCCTGCGCTCAGTACTGCCGGCCACGGCGGGGCAGCACCCCGGCGATCTGGAGTTACTGGCAGTTGGAGCCGGGGGTGTGGGTCAATCAGTGGCGCGAAGTGTGCGTGGATGAGAAGTTGTTGCCGCATTTTGCAACGCTGCCGGCCAACGTCTACAAGGTCGAGGCCGACAAGCAGATGATCGCCTTGTATTGGGGCGAGAAGGGTGAGGCGAGCGTGTTGAAGGCTATCGATACGCTGCTCAAGGCCTTGGCCTGACACCGACCCTGGCGGCCTGCGACAACCCCCTGTAGGAGCCCGGCTTGCCGGCGATGGCGTTCTCAAGATTGGCGCAATGTTTGCGGGCCCCATCGTCGGCAAGCCGGGCTCCTACAAAGGGCGTGCAAATCATGGAAAACGGCAGGCAATAAAAAGCCCGACATCATCATCGGGCTGGAGTTGGCCAGGCAGGCCGGTAAACCTGTGGTACCCGCGTCGGATGTTCATCCAGGCGCGTTACGGTTGTCGCTAGCCTAGCGGCATATCCGCTTCTGTACAGCTTTTTCCCGCATCTTTTCTATTATTGATTTCGTGAATATTTGAATATTGATGAATCACGGGCTTAGGGCCGGGGTTCTGAAATGACTGGAAAGTCGCGTTTTTCCTAGCCTTTCGAGCCATTGACAATTGTCCGGAATTGGATGAAGGTGGCGTACCCAAATCAAACGGGCGTATGAATTGAGCGTTTGTCTGTCAGACTGCTCATACAGAACCCCGACTATCGCATTGGCGGGTGTGCCTGGCGGATTGGCATGAGCATTGACGCAACGGTCAGTGTCCAACCAGAGGCCAGCGTCCAATGTGTACTGTTCAGCTTCCATATCGTGGAGATCAGTTGATGATTTACGAAGGTAAAGCCATCACGGTTAAGGCTCTTGAAAGTGGCATCGTCGAACTGAAGTTCGACCTCAAGGGTGAGTCCGTCAACAAGTTCAACCGTCTAACCCTGAATGAATTGCGTCAGGCCGTAGACACCATCAAAGCAGATGCTTCGGTCAAGGGCGTGATCGTTTCCAGCGGCAAGGACGTGTTTATCGTCGGCGCTGACATCACCGAATTCGTCGACAACTTCAAGCTGCCCGATGCCGAGCTGGTGGCTGGCAACCTCGAAGCCAACAAGATTTTCAGCGATTTCGAAGACCTCAATGTTCCCACCGTGGCTGCCATCAATGGCATCGCGCTGGGCGGCGGCCTGGAAATGTGCCTGGCTGCAGACTTCCGCGTCATGTCGGCCACAGCCAAGATCGGCCTGCCCGAAGTCAAGCTGGGCATCTACCCAGGCTTCGGCGGCACCGTGCGCTTGCCGCGCCTGATCGGTGCCGACAACGCCATCGAGTGGATTGCCGCTGGCAAGGAAAACAAAGCTGAAGACGCCCTCAAAGTCGGAGCCGTCGACGCTGTGGTTGCCCCGGACAAACTGGCCGAAGCCGCACTGAACCTGATCAAGGGCGCCATCAGCGGCGAATTTGACTACAAGGCCAAGCGTCAGCCGAAGCTGGAAAAACTCAAGCTCAACGCCATCGAACAAATGATGTCGTTCGAAACCGCCAAGGGTTTCGTGGCTGGCCAGGCCGGCCCGAACTACCCGGCGCCGGTTGAAGCGATCAAGACCATCCAGAAAGCCGCGAACTTCGGTCGCGACAAAGCCCTGGAAGTAGAAGCTGCTGGCTTCGTCAAACTGGCGAAAACCTCGGCGGCCCAAAGCCTGATCGGCCTGTTCCTGAACGATCAGGAGCTGAAGAAAAAGGCCAAGGCCTACGACGAGATTGCCCGCGACGTGAAACAGGCTGCCGTACTCGGCGCCGGTATCATGGGCGGCGGTATCGCCTATCAGTCGGCGTCCAAAGGCACGCCGATCCTGATGAAGGACATCAACGAGCACGGTATCGAGCAAGGCCTGGCAGAAGCCGCCAAGCTGCTGGTCGGTCGTGTGGACAAAGGTCGCATGACTGCCGCGAAAATGGCTGAAGTGCTTAACGGCATTCGTCCTACGCTGTCCTACGGTGATTTCGGCCACGTCGACCTGGTGGTCGAAGCGGTTGTCGAGAACCCGAAGGTCAAGCAAGCCGTTCTGGCCGAAGTGGAAGCCCAGGTCAAAGACGACACCATCCTGGCCTCCAACACCTCGACCATTTCCATCTCGCTGCTGGCCAAGGCCCTCAAGCGTCCGGAAAACTTCGTCGGCATGCACTTCTTCAACCCGGTGCACATGATGCCGCTGGTGGAAGTGATCCGTGGTGAGAAGTCCAGCGAGCTGGCCATTGCCACCACCGTTGCCTACGCCAAGAAAATGGGCAAGAACCCGATCGTGGTCAATGACTGCCCGGGCTTCCTGGTCAACCGCGTGCTGTTCCCGTACTTCGGCGGTTTCGCCAAGCTGGTCAGTGCCGGTGTGGACTTCGTGCGCATCGACAAGGTCATGGAAAAATTCGGCTGGCCGATGGGCCCGGCGTACCTGATGGACGTGGTTGGCATCGACACCGGTCACCACGGTCGTGACGTGATGGCTGAAGGCTTTCCGGACCGCATGAAAGACGACCGCCGTTCGGCGATCGACGCGCTGTACGAGGCCAAGCGCCTGGGCCAGAAGAACGGCAAGGGCTTCTACGCCTACGAGGCGGACAAGAAGGGCAAGCAGAAGAAAGTGGCCGACCCTTCGGTGCACGAAGTACTGGCGCCGGTCATCTACGAACAGCGTGAGGTGTCGGACGAGGACATCATCAACTGGATGATGATCGCCCTGTGCCTGGAAACCGTACGCTGCCTGGAAGACGGCATCGTCGAGACCGCTGCCGAAGCCGATATGGGCCTGGTGTACGGTATTGGTTTCCCTCCATTCCGTGGTGGTGCGCTGCGTTACATCGACTCGATCGGTGTGGCTGAGTTCGTTGCCCTGGCTGACAAATACGCTGATTTGGGCCCGCTGTACCACCCGACCGCGAAGCTGCGTGAAATGGCCAAGAACGGCCAGAGCTTCTTCGGTTAAGCGCCCAGACGACTAGAGCGAGAATATTTATGAGCTTGAATCCAAGAGACGTGGTGATTGTCGACTTCGGTCGCACACCGATGGGCCGCTCCAAGGGCGGCATGCACCGCAACACCCGTGCCGAAGACATGTCGGCACACCTGATCAGCAAGTTGCTGGAGCGCAACGTCAAGGTCGACCCGACCGAAGTCGAGGACGTGATCTGGGGCTGCGTCAACCAGACCCTGGAGCAGGGCTGGAACATCGCGCGCATGGCGTCGTTGATGACCCAGATCCCGCACACCGCCGCTGGCCAGACCGTGAGCCGTCTGTGCGGTTCGTCGATGAGCGCACTGCACACGGCCGCCCAGGCGATCATGACCGGCAACGGTGATGTGTTCGTGGTCGGTGGCGTGGAGCACATGGGCCACGTCAGCATGATGCACGGCGTCGACCCTAACCCGCACATGTCGCTGTATGCGGCTAAAGCCTCGGGCATGATGGGCCTGACTGCGGAAATGCTCGGCAAAATGCACGGCATTACCCGCGAAGCCCAGGACGCGTTCGGCCTGCGTTCCCACCAGCTCGCCCACAAGGCGACCGTGGAAGGCAAGTTCAAGGATGAAATCATCCCGATGAACGGTTATGACGAGAACGGTTTCCTGAAACTGTTCGACTACGACGAAACCATTCGTCCGGACACCACCCTGGAAAGCCTGGCGGCGCTCAAGCCGGCCTTCAATCCAAAGGGCGGCACCGTGACAGCCGGTACTTCGTCGCAAATCACCGACGGTGCCTCGTGCATGATCGTGATGTCGGCGCAGCGTGCCCAAGACCTGGGTATCCAGCCGCTGGCCGTGATCCGTTCGATGGCCGTGGCGGGTGTGGACCCGGCAATCATGGGCTATGGTCCAGTACCGGCCACACAAAAAGCTTTGAAGCGCGCAGGCCTGACCATCAACGACATCGACTTCTTCGAGCTCAACGAAGCTTTCGCTGCGCAGGCCCTGCCCGTGCTGAAAGATTTGAAAGTGCTCGACAAGATGAATGAGAAGGTTAACCTGCACGGCGGTGCGATTGCCCTGGGTCACCCATTCGGTTGCTCCGGTGCACGGATTTCTGGCACTTTGCTTAACGTGATGAAGCAGAATGGCGGCAACCTCGGGGTAGCCACCATGTGCATTGGTCTCGGCCAAGGCATTTCCACCGTCTTCGAACGCGTCTAAGCGTTGGGTTGACGGAAGCCGGGGCCCAGTGCCCCGGTTTTTGTTTTTGGGCAGATTTGAATTTTTTTTTAATAAATTTTGTAAGAGGGCCAGAGCATGAAAGTCGAACCAGGGCTCTACCAGCATTATAAAGGTCCGCAGTACCGTGTTTTCAATGTGGCGCGGCACTCCGAGACCGAAGAAGAAGTGGTGTTTTACCAAGCACTGTATGGCGATTACGGCTTTTGGGTGCGCCCATTGAGCATGTTTGTGGAGACCGTCGAAGTTGACGGCGAGCAGGTCCCGCGCTTTGCTTTGGTCCAGGCCGAACCCAGTCTTTTTTCAGGGCAATAACGGCAGGTCGCGCAGAATGCTGCGCTTGACCTCACCTTGTTGCCACTATATATAGCGTTGCCGCGACAGGCGCCAACTGCCTTTCACTTCTCGAATTCAGGAATTTTCCGATCCATGGGCAAATCGCTGGTCATTGTGGAATCCCCGGCTAAGGCCAAGACCATCAACAAGTACTTGGGCAACGAGTACGTGGTGAAGTCGAGTATCGGCCATATCCGAGACCTGCCCACCAGCGGTTCGGCTAGCGCCAGCAAGGAGCCAGCCGCCAAGCGCGGCAAGGCGGCTGCGGGCGAAGGTCCGGTACTTACCCCTAAAGAGAAAGCGCGCAAGCAGCTGGTCTCGCGCATGGGGGTGGACCCGGATCATGGCTGGAAGGCCAAGTACGAAATCCTTCCAGGCAAGGAAAAGGTCATCGAAGAGCTGCGCCGGCTCGCCAAAGATGCCGACACCATCTATCTCGCAACGGACTTGGACCGCGAAGGGGAAGCCATTGCCTGGCACCTGCGGGAAGCCATCGGCGGTGATGACAGCCGCTACAAGCGTGTGGTGTTCAACGAGATCACCAAGAAAGCCATCCAGGAAGCCTTCTCCAAACCGGGCGAACTGGACATCGACCGCGTCAACGCCCAGCAGGCCCGGCGCTTCCTCGACCGCGTCGTGGGCTACATGGTTTCGCCACTGCTGTGGGCCAAGATCGCCCGTGGCCTGTCCGCCGGCCGTGTGCAATCGGTTGCGGTGAAGCTGGTGGTGGAGCGTGAGCGCGAGATTCGTGCGTTCATCCCCGAAGAGTACTGGGAAGTCCACGCCGACCTCGGCACCGCCAAGGGTGCCAACGTGCGCTTTGAAGTGGCCCGCGAGAAAGGCGAGGCCTTCAAGCCGCTGAACGAAGCCCAGGCCATGGCCGCGCTGGAGAAGCTCAAGTCTTCCAGCTACAGCATCGTCAAGCGTGAAGACAAACCGACCAGCAGCAAGCCATCGGCGCCGTTCATCACGTCCACCCTGCAACAGGCCGCGAGTAACCGCCTGGGCTTTGGTGTGAAGAAAACCATGATGATGGCCCAGCGCTTGTACGAGGCCGGCTACATCACTTATATGCGTACCGACTCCACCAACCTGTCGGTGGACGCAGTCGCGATGGCGCGTACTTATATTGAAAGCGAGTTCGGCAAGAAGTACCTGCCGGAGAAGCCAAACGTCTACAGCAGCAAGGAAGGCGCACAGGAGGCTCACGAAGCGATTCGTCCGTCCGACGCCAACACCGAGCCAAGCAAGCTGAGCGGCATGGAGCGCGATGCTGAGCGCCTCTACGAGCTGATCTGGCGCCAGTTCCTGGCCTGCCAGATGCTGCCGGCGCAATACCTGTCCACTACGGTGAGCGTGGGCGCTGGCGACTTCGAGCTGCGTGCCAAGGGCCGCATCCTCAAGTTCGACGGCTACACCCGCGTGATGCCGCAAATTGCCAAGCCAGGCGATGATGACGTGCTGCCGGACATGGCCCAGGGCGATACGTTGAAGCTGATCAAGCTTGACCCGTCCCAGCACTTCACCAAGCCGCCGGCGCGTTATTCGGAAGCCAGCCTGGTCAAAGAGATGGAAAAGCGCGGTATCGGTCGTCCTTCGACCTACGCGGCGATCATCTCGACCATTCAGGACCGCGGCTACGTGGCGCTGCACAACCGTCGTTTCTATTCGGAAAAGATGGGCGATATCGTCACAGAGCGACTGTCCGAGAGCTTCTCCAACCTGATGGACTACGGCTTCACCGCCGGCATGGAAGAGAACCTCGATGACGTGGCTCAGGGCGAGCGCGACTGGAAAAATGTGCTGGACGAGTTCTACGGCGACTTCAAGAAGAAACTCGAAGTGGCCGAAAGCCCAGAGAGCGGCATGCGCGCCAACCAGCCGGTGATGACTGACATCCCGTGCCTGACCTGCGGCCGTCCGATGCAGATTCGTACCGCGTCCACCGGCGTGTTCCTCGGTTGCTCGGGCTACAGCCTGCCGCCGAAAGAGCGCTGCAAGGCCACGGTCAACCTGGTGCCGGGCGATGAAATCGCTGCGGACGACGAGGGTGAATCCGAGTCGCTGGTACTGCGTGGCAAGCACCGCTGCCCGATCTGCAGCACTGCGATGGATGCTTACCTGCTCGATGAGAAGCACAAGCTGCACATCTGCGGTAACAACCCGGATTGCGACGGCTACGAGATCGAAGAAGGCAGCTACCGCATCAAGGGCTACGAAGGCCCAAGCCTGGAATGCGACAAGTGCGGCAGCGAGATGCAGCTCAAGACTGGCCGGTTCGGCAAGTTCTTCGGCTGCACCAACCCGACGTGCAAGAACACCCGCAAACTGCTGAAGAGCGGTGACGCGGCGCCGCCGAAGATGGACCCGGTGAAGATGCCCGAGCTCAAGTGCGAGAAGGTCAACGACACCTACATCCTGCGTGATGGCGCTTCGGGGCTGTTCCTGGCTGCCAGCCAGTTCCCGAAAAACCGCGAGACCCGCGCACCGCTGGTGCTGGAAATCGTGCCGCACAAGGACGAGATCGATCCGAAGTACCACTTCCTGTGTGAAGCGCCGAAGAAGGACCCGGACGGTCGCCCGGCCGTGATCCGCTACAGCCGCAAGACCAAGGAGCAGTACGTGCAGTCCGAAGTAGACGGCAAGCCGACTGGCTGGAAAGCGTTCTACGACGGTGGCAAGTGGAAGGTCGAGGACAAGCGCCAGGGCGCTTGATCGACTAATCTGCGAAATACAAAGGCCGCCTGCATAGGCGGCCTTTTTTTGCGCTTGCAGTGCGCTCGGCTGATCCTTGACACTGTTAAGCCAGCATCACGCTTATTCGTTGTGGAGATTGCCGTCATGGCCAACGAACTCTATACCCGTACCAATCAGAAAATTTACTTCGCGGGTTTGTCCCTGGAAGCCCTTGGCCGTGCCGAGGAAGGGAAGGAGATGAACGCCATCGCGCTGGTCCAGGCAGGGCGTGAAGCGGCGCTGTTCCACCTTTACGGCGCCTTGCTGGGCTTGTGCCATGAAATCGCCGGGTTCTACCGCCTGCCCCAGGCCGGTTCGCCGCGTGCGGAAATGATCATGAATCGCGAAGTGCTGGATTCGATGGCGATTCCTGAGCTGGCCGAGCTGGTCGAAATGGCGCAAAGCCCTGACAGTTGGGTGGCGCGTTTGCTCAAGGCGCATGCGGATATGTTCCAGCCACCGCGTATTCCGCATGTGCCCAAGGGCGATGTGACGCAGCCGCTGATCGTGGCGGTTGCGGTGGAAGAGGAAGAACCCAAGCCGTTGAGCCGTGAAGAGCTGGAGGGCTGGCGTCAGGAACTGAAAAAGATGGCGCTGCGCTTTCGCGAAGGCCTGAACGAATGCTGATCTCCTTGTAGGAGCCGGCTTGCCGGCGATGCAGGTATCTCGGAGTGTGAGGCGCAACGCGTTGTAGCCATCGAAGCCGGCGACCATTCATCAAGCTGTCAACAAACCTGTTCAGATCCTCTGCGGGGCTGGGTGGATGACTGATATAATCCCGGCCTTTCGTGGAGAACAGACTTTTATGCCGACGTCCTTTCTGGAAATTGTTGAGTTGCCTGACGGCCGAATCGAGCTGCGCCGGGCTGAGGACGAGGGTTCTCTGGTCATTCTGGATTTTTCCGAGGACGCCAAAGTGTTCCTGCAGGGCCAGCACGTGGAAGTGGCCAAAGCCATGTTGAGCGTAGGTGTGCAGATGGCAGGTCGCCTGGCTGAAGGCGAGCCGGAGAAAGACGAAGGGCCGCGGGTTCTTCACTGAGCCCTGTGGTGAAGGAGTCTGGGGTGTTTAGACAGGCTTCTCTGGTGAGCTAGCTTGCTTGTAGTGAGCGGGCTTGCCCCGCGCTGGGCTGCGCAGCAGCCTTAAATAGATTGACGCAGTACATCAGGTATTCCACGGTGCTTGGTTTTGGGGCCGCTTCGCAGCCCAGCGCGGGGCAAGCCCGCTCACCACAGAAGCCTGCATGTCACAGGACTTCGGCCGATCAGGCACTCAGCCCAATCGAATATTCAAGCTCTGAGCATCGCCCGTACGCGCGGCGCTGATCAGCTGTTGCTTGGCCGCAGCGTTCAGCGGATTCAACCAGCTCACCACGGTATGGCTACGGCCCAGGCGCAGGGCTTCGCAGGTCAACTGCTGGGCACTTTGCGCACCGCGTGGTTGCAGCAGCAGGATACGCTCACGGTTGAGGCCGGCGTCCCGCAGCCAGGCCTGGGTCAGGCTGGCGGGTGGGGCGATCAGCGTCAGCCAGCGGGCGTCCTGCTCTTCGCTCAATTCGCGAAGGATCGGCGCCAGCAGGCTCAGGCAGCTCCCAGCTGCACCGCGCAACGACAATTCACTGAACGCCTCAGGCTCGGCGCTCCAGGGCGCTTCGATCGTTTCCTTGAGAATGGGCGCAAGAGGTTGGGCCATGAAGGCCTCGAACAGCGACAGTTGTGTGTGTTGTGGGGTGTGCACGAGCTGCATGATGCCTCCTTTAGCGGCGAATGACGCCGACGCTCAAGCCTTCGATCACCAGGTCCTGATCTTTCAGGTTCACTTCAATCGGGGCGAACTCAGGGTTCTCGGCCAGGAGCCAGACCTTGCTGCCTTCGCGCTTGAAGCGTTTGACGGTGACTTCGTCGCCGATACGGGCAACGACGATCTGGCCATTACGGGCTTCGCGGGTGGTGTGGACGGCCAGCAGGTCGCCATCGAAGATGCCCACGTCCTTCATGCTCATGCCATGGACCCGCAACAGGTAGTCGGCGCGAGGGTGGAAGAAGGTGGGGTTGATGTTGCAGGACTCCTCGACATGCTGCTGCGCCAGTATCGGCGCACCGGCAGCGACACGGCCGATGATCGGCAGGGTCGATTCGTCGGCCTTGGCTTCGAAGCCAGGGATGCGAATACCGCGAGAAGCACCGGGGGTCATCTCGATCGCGCCTTTGCGAGCGAGGGCCTTGAGGTGTTCCTCGGCGGCGTTGGGGGACTTGAACCCCAGTTCCAGCGCAATTTCCGCTCGCGTCGGCGGGTAGCCGTTGTCATCGAGGCAGCGCTTGATAAAAGCCAGAATCTCAGCTTGGCGTGGCGTCAGTTTTAGCATGTTGATCGCTCTGTCTTTTTATACAGTGACTGGGATTATATACAGTGAACTGCGCTTGGCAATCATCCTTTTCCATGACTCCGCTGGACGGTCATCGGACGCGCTTCCTACAACGTAGAGATAGCGCTGCCTACAGACCGCTGGTGATGTGATTAAATAGCGATGAAATACATGACTGCCCAGCCGGAAAGCGGACCCGCAGGCTTGACAAGACACAACCTGAAACGTATGTTTCAAACAAGTGTTTGTCAGGCGGAGTAGCCATGGCCCAGTCGGAAACCGTTGAACGCATTCTCGATGCTGCCGAGCAGTTGTTCGCGGAAAAAGGATTTGCTGAAACTTCATTGCGGCTGATCACCAGCAAGGCTGGGGTCAACCTGGCTGCCGTGAACTACCATTTCGGCTCGAAGAAAGCCCTGATCCAGGCGGTGTTCTCGCGCTTCCTGGGGCCCTTCTGCGCCAGCCTTGACCGTGAGCTCGAGCGTCGCCAAGCCAAGGCCGACCACAAGCCGACACTGGAAGACCTGCTGGAAATACTCGTCGAACAAGCGTTGGTGGTTCAGCCCCGCAGCGGCAACGACCTGTCGATCTTCATGCGCCTGCTAGGCCTGGCGTTCAGCCAGAGCCAGGGTCACTTGCGGCGTTACCTGGAAGACATGTACGGCAAGGTATTTCGTCGCTACATGTTGCTGGTCAACGAGGCCGCCCCGCGTATTCCGCCTATCGAACTGTTCTGGCGTGTGCACTTCATGCTCGGTGCCGCCGCGTTCAGCATGTCCGGGATCAAGGCGTTGCGGGCCATTGCCGAAACCGATTTCGGCGTGAACACCTCCATTGAGCAGGTCATGCGCCTGATGGTGCCGTTCCTGGCGGCTGGCATGCGTGCCGAGACCGGCGTGACCGACCCGGCCATGGCCGCAGCCCAATTGCGCCCGCGCAGCAAATCCGTGCCAGTCCCCGCCAAGGTTTGACCGACCCGGGTGTGCGCAGCCGCTTGCATCCGCTAAGCTAGCGGCCCATGCCGAATTCAGCTATTTACTCACAACCCGTTGTGCTCACTGTGCCTGGTGAGGGCAACGGGTTGTGTGCGTTCTATAAGGAAGTTTTATGACTGCTGCCCTGCAAGGCTCTTTGATGGTCGACGTTGCCGGTACCTGGCTGACGGCCGAGGATCGCCACCTGCTGCGCCAGCCTGAAGTGGGTGGCCTGATCATTTTCGCGCGCAATATCGAGCATCCGCGCCAAGTGCGGGAGTTGAGCGCGGCGATTCGTGCCGTGCGCCCGGACCTGCTGTTGGCCGTCGACCAGGAAGGCGGTCGCGTGCAGCGCCTGCGCCAGGGCTTTGTACGTCTGCCGGCCATGCGTGCGCTGGCGGATAACCCCAACGCGCAATTCCTGGCCGAGCAGTGCGGCTGGATCATGGCCACTGAAGTGCTGGCCGTGGGCCTGGACCTGAGCTTCGCCCCGGTACTCGATCTGGACTATCAACGCAGCGCCGTAGTCGGCACCCGCGCCTTCGAAGGCGACCCTGAGCGTGCTGCCGTGCTGGCGGGCGCGTTCATCCGTGGCATGAACAGCGCCGGCATGGCCGCCACCGGTAAACACTTCCCGGGCCATGGTTGGGCCGAGGCCGATTCCCACGTCGCGATTCCCAATGACGAACGCAGCCTGGAAGAGATTCGTGCCAACGACCTGGTGCCTTTCGCACGCTTGAGCCGGCAACTGGCCGCCGTCATGCCTGCCCATGTCATCTACCCGCAAGTCGACGCCCAGCCTGCCGGCTTCTCGCGCCGCTGGTTGCAGGACATCCTGCGCGGTGAGTTGCAGTTCGATGGGGTGATTTTCAGTGATGACCTGTCCATGGCGGGTGCACATGTGGTCGGTGATGCAGCCAGCCGCATTGAAGCGGCGCTGACGGCCGGTTGCGATATGGGGCTGGTGTGCAACGATCGTGCGGCGGCTGAGTTGGCGTTGAGTGCGGCACAGCGGATGAAGGTCACACCGTCGGCGCGCATTGCGCGGATGCGTGGGCAGGCAATGGCTTCGACGGACTACAAGCAGGATCCGCGTTGGCTGGCGGCGCTGACGGCGTTGCGGGATGCTCAACTGATTGGCTGAACACCGCGGCGCGGCCTTCGCGAGCAAGCCCGCTCCCACATTCGACCGAGTTCCAACTTTGGAATGCAGTCAAGTGTGGGTGCGGGCTTGCTCGCGAAGGCGGTCTGGAAGTCAGCGCTTTTCTTGCTTATTCGGCAGCGGCGCAAACAATGCCTCGATGTCCTCATTGCCCAACTGCCAATCTCCCGTCGTCCGCCCATCCAGCACACCCGCCGCCAAGTCGGATTTTTCCTTCTGCAGGTGCTGGATTTTCTCCTCCACCGTGCCTCGGGCAATCATCTTGTAGACGAACACCGGCTTCTCTTGCCCGATGCGATACGCACGGTCGGTGGCCTGGTTTTCCGTGGCCGGGTTCCACCATGGGTCGTAGTGGATCACCGTGTCGGCTTCGGTCAGGTTCAAGCCCACACCGCCGGCCTTCAGGCTGATCAGAAAAATTTGCAGCTTGCCGCTCTGGAAGTCCTTTACCGGCGTGCGCCGATCGCGGGTCTGGCCGGTCAGCAGCGCGTAGGCAATTCCGCGTTTTTTAAGCTCGACTTCGATCAGGCTCAACATCGAGGTGAACTGCGAAAACAACAGGATCCGCCGTCCTTCTTCAAACAGCTCTTCAAGCATTTCCATCAGGCTGTCGAGTTTGCCCGAGCTGCTGCCACGGGCGGGCAGGGTGGCTTCGTTGACCAGGCGTAAGTCGCAGCACACCTGACGCAGTTTCAGCAGCGCCTCAAGAATGATGATCTGGCTGCGTGCGACACCCTTGCGGGTGATCTCGTCGCGCACTTTCTTGTCCATGGCCAGGCGCATGGTTTCGTACACGTCGCGCTGGGCTTCATTGAGGTCGACCCAGTGAATAATCTCGGTCTTGGGCGGCAATTCCGTGGCGACCTGTTCCTTGGTGCGGCGCAGTAGGAAAGGTTTGATCCGACCGTTGAGGTGCTGCAAACGCACGTCACTGGCGCGTTTTTCGATGGGCACGCGGTAATCGCGGTTGAAGCTTTTCACGTCGCCCAGCCAGCCCGGCAGCAGGAAATGAAACAACGACCACAGCTCACCCAAGTGGTTTTCCAGTGGCGTGCCACTCAGGCACAGGCGCTGCCGTGCATTCAGCTCGCGCGCCGCCTGGGCCGCTTTGCTGGACGGGTTCTTGATGTACTGGGCCTCATCGAGGATCAGCACATGCAGGGGCACGGCCGCGAGGTGTTCGATGTCCTTGGGCAGCAGCGCGTAGGTGGTCAGCAGCAGGTCGTAGTCGTTCAGGTTGGCAAAGTGTTTCTTACGCGCCGCGCCATACAGGGCCAACACCTTGAGTTGCGGGGTGAAGTGCGCCGCCTCATCGAGCCAGTTGGGAATCAGGCTGGTGGGCATCACCACCATGCACGGGCGGTCCAGGCGTCCGGCGGCTTTCTCCGTAAGAATATGCGCCAGGGTTTGCAGGGTTTTACCCAAGCCCATGTCATCCGCGAGAATCCCGCCGACATCAAGCTGGCGCAGTGACTGCATCCAGCTCAAGCCTTCCAGCTGGTACGGGCGCAAAGTTGCGTTCAGCCCCTCGGGCGCCACGCAGGTGAAGT
Source organism: Pseudomonas pergaminensis (assembly GCF_024112395.2). Classification (NCBI taxonomy): domain Bacteria; kingdom Pseudomonadati; phylum Pseudomonadota; class Gammaproteobacteria; order Pseudomonadales; family Pseudomonadaceae; genus Pseudomonas; species Pseudomonas pergaminensis. The sequence goes on from NZ_CP078013.2 coordinate 1,754,143, forward strand.
CCTTGATATCCCGCAGGCGCTGGGCAAAGTTGCGAATCTTCTCGCCACCTTCCCATTGCAGCGGCAGGTCTTCGAGTGGGTTCAACCGAATTGCATCGGCCTTGGCCAGGCGCAGCGTGGTGGTGCCGGCGTCCTGCAGGTAGAACTCGCCAAGGGTAGCCAGCACCGGTTTGAGGCGGCCGTAGGGCAGGGCGACTTGCAGCGGACCATGGCCGCCGTTCGGCAGGCCGGGGATGTTCACCAGGATCAGTTCATCATCGCGCCGACGTGCGAGTTTTTCCGGGTTGAGGATCTCAGTGTGGGAGCGCATCAGGTTCAGCAGGATCGGCAACAGGCTCAGCCGCTCACCGTTGACGATAATGCCCAGCTCCAGGTCGAACCAGTCGCGCTCCGGGCCTTCATCGACGGTGGCGTACCAGTCATCGACGGCGCTCAGGTCGAAGCCGAAATCCTCATCGATCTGCAGCTCCCAGCCCTCGGCCCTCAACGTCGGCGAGGCATTGAGGGTGAAGTTCAGCCAGGCACTGTCATTGACCATCTCGAACAACTCGCCAGCACTTTCCGGCAGCGCCTTGCTCTGGCGCGTGGCGATCTTGAAACCCAACAGGCGCAGTTGTTCTCGGTACGGCTGCTCAAGCTCCGGATGGCGCTTGATGCGCAAGCTTTGGGTGTCCTGGCGCACGATGATGTCGGCGTTTTTCTGCCCGCTGACATAGTTGCCCAAGTAGTTGAACGATAACGCCGCGCGGTGCTGGATGTAGCGCTGCATCTTGCCGTTGCGTGGCTCAAATGCACTGAACTCGACACTGGCGAGCCACAGGCGTGGCACGGGCACCACGTCCTCCATGACCACCTGCGGCAACGCCACGCGGTTTTCCAGTACGGCCTGGAGTTTTTCCAGCAGCTCGGCATCCTGTGCGGCGGCTGGGTAAGCCAGGGTTTCCTGGACCTTGAGCAGCACCGCCGCGATGTGTTTGCAGTTGGTGTGCACCGGGCAGGTACAGCGGCTGTCCACCAGGATCAGCGTGCCCTTGGCCGACTCGCGCAGCGAGATGGTCTGCCGGTAGACGTTGCCGCCCGAGCCTTCGCAACTGGCGACGATGGTGCTGTCGCCGGACTCGACGATGCGCACGCGGTTCTCCAGGGCATAACGTCGCCCGCGCTCCAGGCTTTGCTCTTTGAAGCGATTGGCCCATGAAGGGGCCAGGGGTTTGGTCAGCGACGACGTCAGGGGCATGGCGCTGGATCAGTCCTGAATGTCGGGCGGCGGTGCGCTGGGGGGCTTGGCGGTCAGCGAGGTGATCTTGATCAGCAGCGCCAGGTGGCCGCCGTCCAGGTAGTTGAGCTGGTTGTTCTTGGTGCGCACGTCGGTCTGGCTCAAGTGCTCGCTGGCGATCACGCTGCCATTGGCGTCGAACTGGTTGATCCAGAAGTTTGCATCAATGTCGGTAAAGCGCCCCAATTGCAGGCTCAACACGCCCTCGATGGGAAACTGACCGAACTGCTCCTGGCCGTCGGTGATGGCGACTTTGACCGGTTGCTCGCCGAGGTTTTGCTCCCAGGCCTTGTGCGCCAGCACGGTGTAGCTGGAGTCGGCTCGCAGCTTGTCGACGATATTGCTCAGGCGCGGCGGGCTCAACTTGTCGCCCAGGCGCATGGCGCCGGCATCCCAGTTTTCCGGGGCGGGTCGGCTGTTGATCACCGGCTCCGCATTCTGGCGCACCAGGATCATTTCAACCTGGTACGGGCTGTCGGCGAACGCCGCAGGTGCCGCTACCACCAACAACAGGCTCAAAATACGGAACAGGCGCATTGGGGCGTCCTTCAAGCAGATTTCGGGATGAGGCGCTCGAACAACGCCTCCAATGTATTAAAGCGTTCTTCGGCACGTTCCATCGGCACCATGAACTTGAACAGCGTAGCCCCTTCGAACTTGTAGCGGTTGGGCTGGCCCTGGATCAGCTTGATCAGCACCAATGGGTCCACCGGTGTCTGCGCTTCGAACTCGATGCGCCCACCTTGCGGCCCGGCGTCGACCTTCTTGATGCCCAACTGCTCGGCCTGCAATTTGAGCAGGGTCAGACGCACCAGGTTCTTGGTCGGTTCCGGCAGCAGGCCGAAGCGGTCGATCATCTCCACCTGCAGGTCCTTGAGGCCTTCCTCATCGGTGGCCGAGGCGATGCGTTTGTACAGGATCAGTCGCGCATGCACGTCGGGCAGGTAATCCTCGGGAATCAACGCGGGCAAGCGCAGATTGATTTCTGGCCCGCCGCCCAGCGGTTGATCGAGGTTCGGCTGCTCGCCTTTGCGGATGGCTTTCACCGCGCGCTCAAGCATCTCCATATACAGCGTGAAACCCACCGCCTGGATCTGCCCGCTCTGGCCGTCGCCCAGCAGCTCGCCGGCACCACGGATTTCCAGGTCATTGGTGGCGAGCACAAAGCCCGCGCCCAGGTCCTGGGTGTTGGCGATGGCTTCCAGGCGCTTTTCCGCGTCGGAGGTGATCTGCTGGCGCGGCGGCGTCAGCAGGTAGGCGTACGCTTGGTGGTGACTGCGCCCGACCCGGCCGCGCAACTGGTGCAGCTGCGCCAGGCCGAACTTGTCGGCGCGCTCGATGATGATGGTGTTGGCGCTCGGCACGTCGATGCCGGTCTCGATGATGGTCGAGGCAATCAGCACGTTGAAGCGCTTGTGGTAGAAGTCGCTCATCACCTGTTCGAGTTCGCGCTCGCGCATCTGCCCATGGCCGATGGCGATACGCGCTTCCGGCACCAGTTCGGCGAGGTCGGCGGCGCATTTCTCGATGGTCTTCACGTCGTTGTGCAGGTAATACACCTGGCCGCCGCGCAGCAATTCGCGCAGCAGTGCTTCCTTGACCGTGCTTTTGTTCTGCTCCATCACAAACGTGCGCACCGACAAACGGCGTGCCGGCGGCGTGGCGATGATCGACAGGTCGCGCATGCCCGACACCGCCATGTTCAGCGTGCGCGGAATCGGCGTGGCGGTGAGGGTGAGGATGTCGACTTCGCTGCGCAGGGCCTTGAGCTGTTCTTTCTGGCGCACACCAAAGCGGTGTTCTTCGTCGATGATCACCAGGCCCAGGTTCTTGATCTTCACATCGTCCGACAGCAGCTTGTGCGTGCCGATGACGATATCGATCTTGCCTTCGGCCAAATCGGCGATGGCGGCATTCACTTCCTTGGCGGACTTGAAGCGGCTCATGACTTCCACGGTCACTGGCCAGTCGGCAAAGCGGTCGCGGAAGCTGTTGTAGTGCTGCTGGGCGAGCAGGGTAGTAGGCACCAGGATCGCGACTTGCTTGCCGCCGTGCACCGCAATAAAGGCGGCGCGCATCGCCACTTCGGTCTTGCCGAAGCCCACGTCGCCGCACACCAGGCGATCCATCGGCTTGGGCGCGAGCATGTCGGCACGCACCGCTTCGATAGTGCTTTGCTGGTCCGGGGTTTCTTCGAAGGCGAAGCCGGCGCTGAAGGTGGCGTAGTCGGCTTTCGGGTCGGCGAAGGCGTAACCCTCACGGGCGGCGCGACGTGCATAGATGTCGAGCAATTCGGCGGCGACGTCGCGCACCTGCTCGGCGGCTTTGCGCTTGGCTTTCTGCCAGGTCTCGGAACCCAGGCGGTGCAACGGCGCCAGGGCGTCGTCGCTGCCGGTGTAGCGCGCGATCAGGTGCAGGCTGGCCACCGGCACGTAGAGCTTGGCGCCCTCGGCGTATTCCATGGTGAGGAATTCGGCGGCCTGGTTGTCGATCTCCAGGGTCTGCAGGCCCAGGTAGCGGCCGACGCCGTGATCGATGTGCACCACCGGCGCGCCTTCACGCAGCTCGGTGAGGTTCTTGATCACGGCGTCGTTGTTGGCGTCGGCGCGTTTTTCGCGGCGGCGACGTTGCATCACGCGCTGGCCGAACAGCGGGCTCTCGGCGATCAGCGCCAGGGCGGGATCATCCAGCAACAGGCCTTCATCGAGCGGCGCGATGGTGATTGCCAGGCGCTCTTTGCTCTTGACGAAATCCGGCCAACTGTCGACGGTTTTCGGTCGCAGCTTCAGGCGCTCCAGCAGCTCCAGCAGCACCTCGCGGCGGCCGGCCGACTCGGCGGTAAACAGCACGCGGCCTGGGAAGTCGCCGAGGAAGTTGGATAGCGCTTCCAGCGGTTGCGTGGCTTTGGCCTGGATCGCCAGGTCGGGCAGTGTGCCCGCGGGGAAGCGTTCGCGGCCGACACCGGTGTCGACATCCTGCTGGCTGGCGACCACGCGCGGCCAGTTTTTCAGGCGTGCGAAGCAGTCTTCCACCGGCAGGAACAGTTCGGCGGGCGGCAATAGAGGACGGGATGGGTCGACGCGGCGTTCTTCATAACGGTTACGCACGTCGTTCCAGAAGTTCTCCGCCGCTTGCTCGATACCCGGTAGCGAGAACACTTGGGTGTCCTGGGGCAGGTAGTCAAACAGAGTGGAGGTTTCGTCGAAGAACAGCGGCAGGTAGTACTCGATACCGGCCGGTGTAATCCCGCTGCTCAGGTCCTGGAAGATCGGGCAGCGGCGGAAGTCCACGTCGAAGCGTTCACGGAAGCGCGCCTTGAAGCGGGTGACCGCGTCTTTTTGCAGCGGGAATTCCCGCGCAGGCAGCAGCTTGACCGAGTCCACCTTGTCGATGGAGCGCTGGTTTTCCGGATCGAAGGTGCGCAGCGTCTCGATTTCGTCATCGAACAGGTCGATGCGATACGGCAATTTGCTGCCCATTGGGAACAGGTCGATCAGCGCACCGCGCACGGCAAACTCGCCGTGCTCGTACACGGTGTCGACGCAACGGTAGCCACTGGCTTCCAGGCGCGTGCGCATCTGCTCCACATCGAGCTTCTGGCCGATATCCAGCACCAGGCTGCTGCCCAGCAGGAACTTGGTCGGCGCCAGGCGATGCAGGGCCGTGGTGATCGGCACCACCAGCACGCCGTGGGCCAGTTCCGGCAAGCGGTACAGACTGGAGATGCGCTGGGAGATGATGTCCTGGTGTGGCGAGAACAGGTCGTAGGGCAGGGTTTCCCAATCGGGGAAATGCAGCACCGGCAAATCGGGGGCGAAGAAGCTCAGCTCCTGCTCCAACCGTTCGGCGCTTTGGCTGTCGGCGGTGAGCAGCAGGGTAAAGCGCTTGGCTGCGCTGGCAGCCTCGGCGATGGCCAGGCTCAGGGCGGCACCGGGCAGGTTGCCCCAGTGCTGTTTACCTGCCGCGGCAGGGAGAAGCGGTAGACGCAGAACGGGCACGGAAGGTTGAGCTCCAAGCGTTGCGACAAAGTCGGTAATTGTAACGGCCCAAGGTGCCGCCTGTCAGTTTCTGACTGAGCCTATTACGGTTTGTATGAAATGTAGTGGCTAAGACAAACAATGGCGTGTTTTGACTCAATATGTAGTGCCCAAATGCGCGATTGTTTAGGAGGGTTACGGACAAGTCGACAGCCTTCCCCAACGAGTGGCCTTCTGGAACCCGCGTATTTACTGGGCTGTAGCGGGGCGGTATTTTTTGGCAAGGGGTTTTTGTTGTAGGACGCGCATTGCTCCGAGGGCGGTCGGGCGGCATAATGTAGCCCCTTTTTTCAGCCCCTACATGTGGAAGGTTCCCGTGACTCAGAAGCCCGACCAGTGTCTTGGTGAATGGATCGACCGTGAAGCACTCGCAGAAGCGATGATCCCGCTTATCGGTCAGCTGTACCGCAATAACAATGTGGTGAGCTCGATCTATGGCCGCAGCCTGATCAACCAGTCCGTCATCGCGATTCTCAAAGCCCACCGCTTTGCACGCCATCGCTCTGCCGACGACAGCGAACTCTCCGTCCACGAAACATTCCCACTGCTCAAGGCCATGAGCGAGCTCAAGCTCGGCGCGGCGTCGGTAGACCTGGGCAAACTGGCCTACAAATTCCGCAAGGAAGGCGCCGGCCGTACCGCCGAGCAGTTCGTGCGTGAAGAAATGGCCGATGTGGTTGGCCAGCAAAACGCCGCCGCCCGCAAAGGCACCGACGTGGTGCTGTACGGCTTCGGTCGTATCGGCCGCCTGCTGGCACGCATCCTGATCGAAAAAACCGGTGGCGGCGACGGCCTGCGCCTGCGTGCCATCGTGGTGCGCAAAGGCGCCGAGAACGACCTGACCAAGCGTGCCAGCCTGCTGCGCCGCGATTCGGTACACGGTCCGTTCAACGGCACCATCGTCATCGACGAAGAAAACAACACCATCACCGCCAACGGTAACCTGATCCAGGTGATCTACGCGAAGAACCCGTCCGAGGTGGATTACACCCAATACGGCATCAAGGACGCCCTGCTGGTGGACAACACCGGCGTATGGCGTGACGCCGAAGGCCTGGGCCAGCACTTGGCCTGCCCAGGTGTTGATCGCGTTGTCCTCACCGCGCCTGGCAAGGGCAAGCTGAAGAACATCGTTCACGGCATCAACCACACTGAAATCACCGCCGACGACAAGATCGTGTCCGCCGCTTCCTGCACCACCAACGCCATCGTGCCGGTGCTGAAGGCAGTAAATGACAAGTTCGGTATCGTCAACGGCCACGTCGAGACCGTTCACTCGTACACCAACGACCAGAACCTGATCGACAACTTCCACAAGGGTGATCGCCGTGGTCGTAGCGCCGCGTTGAACATGGTGATCACCGAGACCGGTGCTGCCACTGCCGCTGCCAAGGCCCTGCCTGAGCTGGCCGGCAAGCTGACCGGTAACGCGATCCGTGTTCCGACGCCAAACGTGTCGATGGCCATCCTCAACCTGAACCTTGAGAAAGCTGCCACCCGCGAAGAGATGAACGAGTACCTGCGCTACATGGCGCTGCACTCCGATCTGCACAAGCAAATCGACTTCGTCAATTCCCAGGAAGTGGTTTCCACCGACTTCGTTGGCTCGCGCCACGCCGGTGTGGTGGACGCCGAAGCGACCATTACCCAGGACAACCGCGTTGTGCTGTACGTCTGGTACGACAACGAGTTCGGCTACAGCTGCCAGGTGGTTCGCGTGATGGAAGACATGGCCGGGGTCAACCCGCCTGCGTTTCCGCGCTAAGCATTAGCGTTGAATGAGAAGGCCCCGACTGGTTCGGGGCTTTTTTATGGTTGTGAGGGTCTCTTCGCGAGCAAGCCCGCTTCCACATTCGACCGGGTGTCTTCAGGGCGCGCGCGGTTAAATGTGGGAGCGGGCTTGCTCGCGAAGGCGGTCGTTCAGCCAGCGCAAATCTTCAATTGAGCAACTGGGTACGCAAGCGTTCGGACAGCCCATTAGGCGCCAGCCAGAGGCTCAGGTAGGTCCTGGCAAGCTCATCGTCACGACTGCTGAACACCACCTGCCCATTGATCTCCAGGTTCAAACCACGTCCCGGATGAAAATCCAGGGCATACCGATCGCCGCTGCGGATATCGCGAAAACTGGCGTGCAGTTTGTCTATCTCGGGCTTCAACCGGGCGCTGGCCTGCTGGCGCTGCAGCGTGGCAGTGGCGGCTTTGATCACATCATTGCGGTCGATGTCACGGAAGTAGTACAGCGTCAGGCGCAACGCTTTTTGTCGCGCCCAAGCCTGCTTGGCGCTCAGGTCGGACGAGGCGTACAGCGCCGCCGCGTAGACATCCGCCCAGAGGTAGGTGAGCACCGCCTGGTTTTTCAGGGTCAGTTGCTGTGACTGCGCCGGGAAATCGGCTTGTTTCAGACGATCCGCCTCATTGGCGTGCACCGTGATCGACAGCATCAGCAATAAACAGAAAGCGACATGTCGCATAATGGCCAGTCCTGCAAAGGGGCTTGCTGGCAGTGTAATTGCAATTTCCTGATGGTGTAGTAAAGGCAAGACTGGCCTACGACGCGACCAAGGGTTAATGTTCGCGGCGTTGAGCCTTATATAGACTGTGCCCCGGTTCACACACTTGAGCCAAATTGTCCTTCATGACCGCTGGCCGCGGCATGATTTAGCCCGGCGTCCAACCGTACGCCTGGCCTGTTCTGAGGAGTACGCATGGCTGTCTACAACTACGACGTGGTGGTACTGGGTTCCGGCCCGGCTGGAGAAGGTGCGGCGATGAATGCCGCGAAAGCAGGGCGCAAGGTGGCGATGGTCGATAGCCGTCGCCAGGTCGGCGGTAACTGCACCCACCTGGGTACCATCCCGTCCAAGGCCTTGCGTCACTCGGTGCGCCAGATCATGCAGTTCAACACCAACCCGATGTTCCGGGCCATTGGTGAGCCGCGCTGGTTCTCGTTCCCTGACGTGCTCAAAAGCGCCGAGAAAGTCATCTCCAAGCAAGTCGCCTCGCGCACCGGCTACTACGCCCGTAACCGCGTCGACCTGTTCTTCGGCACTGGCAGCTTCGCCGACGAGCAAACCGTCGAAGTGGTCTGCGCCAATGGCGTGGTCGAGAAGCTGGTGGCCAAGCACATCATCATCGCCACCGGTTCGCGCCCGTATCGCCCGGCGGATATCGATTTCCACCACCCGCGTATCTACGATAGCGACACCATCCTGAGCCTGGGCCACACCCCGCGCAAACTGATCATCTACGGCGCCGGTGTGATCGGCTGTGAATACGCCTCGATCTTCAGTGGCCTGGGTGTACTGGTGGAACTGGTGGACAACCGCGACCAGCTGCTGAGCTTCCTCGACTCGGAAATCTCCCAGGCGTTGAGCTACCACTTCAGCAACAACAACATCACCGTGCGCCACAACGAAGAGTACGAGCGGGTCGAAGGCCTGGACAACGGAGTGATCCTGCACCTCAAGTCCGGCAAGAAGATCAAGGCCGACGCCTTGCTGTGGTGCAACGGCCGTACCGGCAACACCGACAAGCTGGGCATGGAAAACATCGGGGTCAAGGTCAACAGCCGTGGCCAGATCGAGGTGGACGAGAACTACCGCACCTGCGTGACCAACATCTACGGTGCCGGTGATGTGATCGGCTGGCCGAGCCTGGCCAGTGCCGCTCATGACCAGGGCCGTTCAGCCGCTGGCAGCATCGTCGACAATGGCAGCTGGCGCTACGTGAACGACGTGCCGACCGGGATCTACACCATTCCCGAGATCAGCTCGATCGGCAAGAACGAGCACGAACTGACCAAGGCCAAGGTGCCTTACGAAGTGGGCAAGGCATTCTTCAAGAGCATGGCGCGTGCGCAGATCGCCGGTGAGCCGCAAGGCATGCTGAAGATCCTGTTCCACCGTGAAACCCTGGAAGTCCTTGGCGTGCATTGCTTCGGCTACCAGGCGTCGGAGATCGTGCACATCGGCCAGGCGATCATGAACCAGCCGGGTGAGCTCAATACCCTCAAGTACTTCGTCAACACCACGTTCAACTACCCGACCATGGCAGAAGCCTATCGGGTAGCGGCCTACGACGGCCTCAACCGGCTTTTTTGAGCGGCTCCGGCCGGTGGCCTGAGCCGGCCGGGGAGACCGATTTCAGTAATTCCCGAGAGTGGCAGTGGCCAAACCGGGAAAGTCTGTAATCAGGCTATCTACGCCGAAGTCGGCGAGCCTGCGCATCAGCGCGGGTTCGTTGACTGTCCACACGGACACGTGCAAGCCCTGGCGCTGGGCTTTTTCCAGTCGCTCAGGGGTGCACAACGTCCAGTTCAACGCCAGAATCTCACAGCCATAGTTTTGCGCGACTTTCAGCGGGTCGAGCCAGGCGTATTCGGCGACCAGCCCGCGTGACAAGTCGGGTGTGAGCTCAACCGCTGCTTTCAATACTTCCCGCGAACTTGAGGTGACGGTGACTTTGTCCATCAGGCCAAAGCGCACGGCCATTTCGCGGATCGCCAGCACGGTGGTGGCGGCCCGGGTGCGCGAAGCGCTTTTGACTTCCAACTGCCAGTGATCGAAATCGCACGTTTCGAACAGCTCCTCCAGGCGCGGGATCGGGCACGGCTTGACCCAGCCCGGGCCGCCTTTGCGCGCGTCCATCTTCACCAGGTCGGCCGCCGAGTACTCGACGACTTTGCCGCGTCGGTCGGCGGTGCGCTTGAGGGTCGGGTCGTGGATGACCATCAGCTCGCCGTCCATGGACAGGTGCAAATCCAGTTCGCAGCGGCGTACGCCGTGCTTGAGGCACTCCTGGAAGCTGGTCAGGGTGTTTTCCGGTGCTTCGCCTTTGGCACCGCGGTGGCCGTAGATCAGGGTCACAGTTGCTCCTTTATGCCAGGTCGTCCGGCAGGGTGAATTCGAGAGTTCAAGTGTCTTGGGCGTCGCTCTGTTCCCGCGCCAGGCGCCGTTCCTGGGCCTGTTTCTGCAGGATGTAGCGCGCCAGCAGTTGGCGTTGGGCGTCGGTCATGGATTCGAATTCGGTGCCGACGTCAAAGCCGCCGCCCTTGGGGTCGCAATGGGTGACCCGCGCGCGCAGCAGCAGGCCGAGTGCCTGGGGCATCAGCACCAGCTTGACTGCCAGGTGGGCACCGGCCGGCAGGGGTGTTGGGTGTTGGAAATCGATGCCGCCTTCGGAAATGATCACCGGCTGCGGTGCGCCGACCTCATCCAACAGGCCGCGCGCCATGATCTGGCTGAGCAGGTCCAGGCGTTTGTTCTGCACCCGCAGGAAGGCGGCGAGGGTGCGGTCCTTCTCACTGAGCTGGCGCAGCAGGTGCTGGGCTTCGAATTCGCTCAGGTGCAGTTCGCTGAGCAGATTGAACAGCGGTGAATCATCCAGCAACACTTCCTTGCTCGCTGCTTCGGGGGCAGACAGGCTTTTGATTTGGAGTGCGATCATGTCGTCGATACGGTAGTATTCGCGGCGCTCTTCTTCATCTAATGTCGACATGGCGAACCCCAGGTAACGGTAATGGTCTGAGTGTAAAGCTGCTTACCAGACCCCGCCACCGGGACGTCTTCTTTTCCTCCGAACAAGCCCCGACATGTTCAGACCTCTCTTCGTATTTATCGGCACGCGTTATACCCGTGCAAAGCGCCGCAATCATTTTGTGTCGTTCATTTCTCTCACCTCGATGATCGGGCTCGCCTTGGGCGTGGTCGTGATGATCGTGGTGCTGTCGGTGATGAATGGCTTCGATCATGAGATGCGCACCCGCGTGCTGGGCATGGTGCCCCACGCGACCATCGAGGGCGATGCGCCCATCAGTGACTGGCAAAGCCTGGCCGACAAGGTCAAGCAGAACCCCAAGGTGCTGGCCGTTGCGCCTTTTACCCAGATGCAGGGGTTGCTGACCAATGACGGCAAGGTGCAGAAGATCCTGCTCAATGCCATCGACCCGGCCCAGGAGCGCAACGTCTCGATCATCGACAAGTTCATGCTGCAAGGCAAACTTGACGACCTGGCGCCCGGCAGTTTCGGCATCATCATCGGCGACAAGGCCGCGGCCAAGCTCGGCGTGGGCCTCGGCGACAAGCTGACCTTCGTCGCGCCGGAAGTCACCGTGACCCCGGCCGGCATGTTCCCGCGCATGAAGCGCTTCACCGTGGTGGGCACCTTCCACGTGGGCGCCGGCGAGATCGACGGCTACCTCGGCCTGACCAACCTCACCGACCTGGCCCGCCTGCATCGCTGGCAGCCGGACCAGGTGCAGGGGCTGCGCCTGAAGTTCAACGACCTGTTCGACGCGCCGCGCGGCGCCTGGGAAATCGCCCAGCACTTGGGCGAGTCCCAGTACTACGCCCGCGACTGGACCCGTACCCACGGCAACCTCTACCAGGCCATCCGCATGGAAAAAGCCATGATTGGCCTGCTGTTGCTGCTGATCGTCGCCGTGGCCGCCTTCAACATCATCTCCACGCTGGTGATGGTGGTGAACGACAAGAAGGGCGATATCGCCATCCTGCGTACCCTCGGCGCCACGCCGGGGCAGATCATGGCGATCTTCATGGTGCAGGGTACCGTGATCGGCGTAGTCGGCACCTTGATCGGCACGGCCGTGGGCATTCTGGCCGCGCTGAACGTCAGTGCCGCCATCGCCGGCCTCGAAACCCTGATCGGCCACAAGTTTCTCAACGCCGACGTCTACTTCATCGACTACTTGCCGTCCCAGGTTCAGGCCCAGGACGTGTTGATGGTGGGCGGCGCTGCGTTGGTCCTGAGTTTCCTTGCCACCCTGTATCCAGCCTGGCGCGCGGCACGTACCCAGCCAGCACAGGCCTTACGTTATGAGTGAATCGGGCATGAGTGAAAAAGCAATCCTGAGCTGCCGCGACCTGGGCAAATCCTACGAGGAAGGCCCGGAATCGGTGGTGGTGTTGTCCAACCTGCAGCTTGAACTGCATCCGGGCGAGCGCGTGGCGATCGTCGGCAGTTCCGGCTCCGGCAAAAGTACCTTGCTGAACCTGTTGGGCGGCCTCGATACGCCGTCCCAGGGCAGCGTGTGGCTGGCCGGTGAAGAACTGTCGGCCTTGGGTGAAAAGGCCCGTGGCCAACTGCGCAACCGTTCGCTGGGCTTTGTGTACCAGTTTCACCATCTGTTGCCAGAGTTCACCGCCCTGGAGAACGTGTGCATGCCGCTGTTGATCGGCAAGACCGCGATCCCGGAAGCCCGCCAGCGTGCCCAGGCCCTGTTGGAGCGCGTTGGCCTCGGCCATCGCCTGCAGCACAAGCCGGCGGAACTGTCCGGCGGCGAGCGCCAGCGTGTGGCGATTGCCCGTGCCCTGGTGAACAACCCAGGGCTGGTGATGCTCGACGAGCCCACCGGCAACCTCGACTCCCACACCGCCCAGGGCATCAAGGATTTGATGCTGGAGCTGAGCACCCAGATGCGCACCGCGTTCCTGGTGGTGACCCATGACATGAGCATGGCCCGCCAGATGGACCGCGTGTTGCACCTGCAGGAAGGTCATCTGGTCGCCATCTGACCCGTTTCAAGCCCGGTGCTTCAAGCGCCGGGTTTTTTCATTTTTTCAGGCGGTGCACGCGAATGTTCAGACCGTTATCGATTTTTATCGGCACGCGCTATACCCGCGCCAAGCGCCGCAACCGTTTTGTCTCGTTTATCTCGATGACTTCGATGATCGGCCTCGCCCTGGGCGTGTTGGCGATGATCGTGGTGTTGTCGGTGATGAATGGCTTCCAGCGCGAAATGAGCTCGCGCATTCTTGGCATGGTGCCGCACGCGACCATCGTCGGCGTGAACCCGATTGACGATTGGCAGCCGGTGGCTGCTGCCGCGATGAAGAATCCGGAAGTGACTGCCGCCGTACCTTTCACGCAGATGGACGGCATGTTCTCCTACAAGGGCGCCATGCAGCCGATTGAGATCAGCGGTATCGACCCGGCGCAGGAAGGCAAGGTGTCGATCGTGGCCCAGCACATCGTGCGCGGCAAACTGGATGACTTGAAGCCCGGCGAGTTCGGCGTGGTGGTCGGCGAAATCACGGCCCGGCGCTTCCGCCTGAATGTGGGCGACAAGCTGACCCTGATCGTGCCGGAAATCAGCACGGCGCCGGGTGGCATCACCCCGCGCATGCAGCGCTTGAACGTGGTCGGCATCTTCAAGGTCGGTGCCGAGCTGGATGGCTCCATGGCCATGATCCACATGGCCGACGCCGCAGAGATCCAGCATTGGCAGCCGAACCAGGTGCAAAGCGTGCGCCTGGCGGTGAAAGACCTGTACGCGGCGCCCAAGGTCTCGGCGGACATTGCCGCCAGCCTGGGCACGGGCTACAAGCCTGATGACTGGACCCACACCCAGGGCAGCCTGTTCAGCGCGATGAAGATGGAAAAGACCATGATCGGCCTGCTGTTGCTGATGATTGTCGCCGTGGCCGCGTTCAACATCATCGCGACCTTGATCATGGTGGTGAACGACAAGGGTGCGGACATCGCGATCCTGCGCACCATCGGCGCCACACCACGGCAGATCATGGCGATTTTCATGGTGCAGGGCACGGTGATTGGTGTCGTTGGCACCTTGATCGGCGGCATCCTGGGCGTGATTGCGGCGCTGAACGTGAGTGAGCTGGTGGGCTGGGTCGAGCGCGTCACCGGGCAGCATATCTTCAGTTCGGATGTGTATTTTGTCAGCAACCTGCCTTCGGAACTGCAGGGTGGGGATGTGCTGCTGATCTGCACGGCCGGGTTTGTGTTGAGCTTTCTGGCGACGATTTACCCGGCGTATCGGGCGGCGAAGATTGAGCCGGCGCATGCCCTGAGATATTCGTAGACTTCAACACCGCTTTCGCGAGCAAGCCCGCTCCCACATTTGAATGTATTCACAAATCAAAATGTGGGAGCGGGCTTGCTCGCGAAGAGGCCGGCCCGCCTTGCATCAATCTCCGGTAGGCAACTCAATTACAAATCTTGTCCACCCCGCCTCAGATTCACCATAAATCCTCCCCCCATGCGCCCGCACAATCGACTGGGTAATTGCCAACCCCAGCCCCGCATGCTCGCTGCTGCCTTCATGCCGAGCCGGGTCCGCCCGGTAGAACCGATCGAACAACCTCGGTAACAACTGCGTGGGGATACCTTCGCCGGTGTTCTCGATCGTGAGGGTCACGCCGTCTTGCATGCGTACCCGCACTTCACCGCCCGGCGGGGTAAACCGCAGGGCGTTATCAAGCAGGTTCGACAATGCGCGGCGCAACATGCCGCGATCACCCATCGTGTGGGCTGTGCCTTCGCGCACCAGGCTGACTTGGGCGTCGTCGGCCAATAACGCAAAAAACTCCAGCAACGCATCGACTTCATCGGCCAGCGCCAAAGGCTCGCGCTTGGGCATCAGCAACCCATGATCCGCCTTGGCCAGATAGAGCATGTCATTGACCAACTGCGCCATCCATTGCAACTCTTCCAGATTGCTGTGCAGCGCTTCGCGATAATCCTCCAGCGGGCGTGGCTGGGTGAGGATCACCTGGGTCTGGGTCAGCAGGTTCGACAACGGCGTGCGCAGTTCGTGGGCGATGTCGGCGGAGAAGGCCGAAAGGCGTTGGAAGGCATCATCCAGGCGGCCAAGCATGGCGTTGAAGGTTTGGGCCAGTTCGGCCAGTTCCACTGGCATGTGTTGCTGGGGCAGGCGCTGGGTCAAGGAATGGGCCGACACACTCGCGGCCACTTCCCCCATGCGCCGTAACGGTCGCAAGCCACTGCGGGCGGCCCAGGCGCCGAGCAGGGCGGTGGCCAGGGCTGACAGGCCGACGGTGAGCCAGATCAAATGCTGCATACGCTGCAGGAAGTGCTGGTGGTGGGTGATATCCAGCACCAGGGTCAGCTGTGGCGAGTCCGCTTGGCTTGCCCGCAACGGCGCGTTGTAGACCCGGTAGTCGGTGCCGGCGTTTTGCAGGCTGTGCAGGCCGGGTGCGGTGGGCAGATTGACGCCGGGCGCACCGTCGAACCAACGCTGGCCTTGGGCGGTAATGCGCAGCGCCAGGTCAGGTTGGCGATTGAGCTCGGCGCGCAGTTGGGCTTCACGTTGCGCGAACACCTGTGGCGAGTCGACACCCTGTAAGGTGCTGCGCAGGTTCACCAGCTTGCTGTCGAGTTGTTGCTGGTCCAACTCAATGAAGTGGGCCTCGCTGGCCCGGTTGAACAGCACGCCCGCGATCAGCGAGACCACCGCCGTGCAGGCCGCAAACAGCAACGCCAGGCGGCTGGCCAGGGACAGGCGCTTGATCAATTGACGCGCTCCTCCAGCACATAACCCATGCCGCGTACGGTGTGGATCAGTTTATTCGGGAAGTTGTCGTCGACTTTCAGGCGCAGGCGGCGGATCGCCACTTCGATAATGTTGGTGTCGCTGTCGAAATTCATGTCCCACACCTGGGAGGCGATCAGCGATTTGGGCAGCACTTCACCCTGGCGGCGCAGCAGCAGTTCGAGCAGGGAGAACTCCTTGGCCGTCAGGTCGATGCGTTGGCCGTCCCGCTCGACACGGCGACGGATCAGGTCCAGGCGCAGGTCGGCCAGTTGCAGCGCGGTTTCCTGCGGCGTGCTGCTGCCACGGCGCAGCAGGCTGCGCACACGCGCCAAGAGCTCGGAGAAGGCGAAGGGTTTGACCAGGTAGTCGTCGGCGCCCAGCTCCAGGCCGTGTACACGGTCTTCCACGGCGTCGCGGGCGGTCAGGAACAGCACCGGGACGTCCAGGCCGGCAGTGCGCACGGCCTGGAGGATCTGCCAGCCATCACGGCCAGGCAGCATCACATCGAGTATCAACAGGTCGTAGTCGCCGGTCAGTGCCAGGTGCTGGCCGCTGGTGCCGTCGGCCACCAGTTCGGCGGTAAAACCCGCCTCCGTCAGGCCCTGGCGCAGGTATTGGCCGGTTTTGAGTTGGTCTTCGACGATCAGCAGTTTCATGGGCAGCTCTTGGCAACGGGTGACGACGGCTTTATACCTTGGGTGCCAGGGCAGGGGGACAACCTGACAAAGTTGTAATCTAGCAGTCAGTTGGCTGGCAGCAGCGCACTCTTAGAGTGTGCCCCAGGTCAGTCAGATATTTTTGGAGAGAAGAGATGGCATTGCGTACACCCCTGTTGCTCGCGGGTTGCCTGCTGGCGTTGAGTTTTGATGCCGTGGCCGATGCTGCACACACCTACGCGTTCGGCGAAGCTGCGCCCGCCAGCCAGGCCACGCGGACCGTAGAAGTGACCCTGCAGGACATTGCCTTTTCGCCCAAGTCCATTGACGTGAAAGCCGGTGAGACAGTGCGCTTTGTGCTCGTCAACAAAGGCCAGTTATTGCACGAATTCAACCTGGGCGACGCGGCGATGCATGCCGAGCACCAGAAGGAAATGCTGCAGATGCAGGCCAGCGGCATGCTTACCGCCACTGGCATGGGCAAGATGGACCACAGCGCCATGGGCCATGGTGCGATGAAACACGACGATCCCAACAGCGTGTTGGTCGAACCCGGCAAAACCGCCGAGCTGACCTGGACGTTCACCAAGGCCACGGGCCTGGAGTTTGCCTGCAACCTTCCAGGGCATTACCAGGCGGGCATGGTCGGCACGCTTAACGTCGATTGATCCGCTGGCGCTTAGGCGCGAGGGCAAAGGCTGGTAGACTGGCGCGGTTTATTTAGCCAGGTTTCCGCCATGCATCCCGCAGCCGAACATTCGCCGCTGGGCAAGTCCAGTGAATACATCTCCACCTACACGCCGTCTTTGCTGTTCCCGATCCCGCGTGCCGCCAAATGGGCCGAACTGGGCCTGAGCGCCGAGACCCTGCCTTACAAGGGCGTGGATTTCTGGAACTGCTTCGAACTGTCCTGGCTGTTGCCGTCGGGCAAGCCGGTGGTGGCCATCGGCGAATTCAGCATCCCGGCCGACTCGCCGAATATCATCGAGTCGAAGTCGTTCAAGCTGTACCTCAACTCGTTGAACCAGACCGCGTTTGCCGATACGGCAAGCCTTGAAGCGACCTTGCGCACCGACCTCAGCGCCGCTGCCGGTGCGCCTGTGAGCGTGCGTATCCGCAGCCTGGCCGAGATCGAGGCAGAAGGGGTGATGGCTTTGCCGGGTGTGTGCATTGATGATCTGGATATCAGCGTCAGCAACTACGAGCATCCGCGCCCGGAACTGCTGCGCTGCGATGCCTCGCGCGTGGTCGAGGAAAGCGTGCACAGTCACCTGCTCAAATCCAACTGTCCGGTGACCAGCCAGCCGGACTGGGGCAGTGTGGTGGTGGAATATCGGGGTTCGGCGCTGGATCACGCGAGCCTGCTGGAATACATCGTGAGCTTTCGCCAGCACTCGGACTTCCATGAGCAGTGTGTGGAGCGCATCTTCCTGGACTTGCAGCGCTTGCTGAAGCCGGAAAAATTGACCGTGTATGCGCGGTATGTGCGGCGGGGTGGGTTGGATATCAACCCGTACCGCAGTACTGAGGATGTGGCGTTCCAGAACGTGCGCCTGGCTCGCCAGTAGCTATCACGTAAATCTAATGTGGGAGCTGGCTTGCCTGCGATGACGGTGTATCAGTCACCTGATGGATGACTTAATGATCGCTATCGCAGGCAAGCCAGCTCCCACATTTTGCTTCTGTGCTGGGCGGGGGACTGTATTAGATCCCCATGCTGCCCAGCGTGTTCATGATATTGCGCAATGTCCCGGAAATAACCGGGTGCTCAGCATCGAACTCGATGGCCGCTTGATTGACATCGTCGGAAATACTGGGTGTTTGAGTGGCCGGCTCAAGTTCGAGTTGTAATTCAAACTTGGCAATCAAGGCTTCCAGTGCTTCACGCTTTTCTTCCGACAGCGGCGGTTCCTGTTCCAACTGCCCGCGCAGGATCTCGACCTGTTCTTCCAGTTTTTTGCGATCAGGCATGACGTGTTTCCTTTTATCGATAGGCACTGGCATAGACCGCGGCACGCCGAGAAAGGTCTACGGGCTGACCTGTAGATTAATCCACTGGCGCCGACCGTGCATGATCCGTGTCAGGGCTTCTCGCCTTTAAGCTGGCGCAGGCTGATGTCGGCCAGGCACGTGCCGAGTTCGCCCAGGTGATCGATCACCGAGTGCACCCCCAGCCCGTACAGCGCGAGGGTGGCCTTGCCGCGCTTGAATTCGCGTTCCTGTTCGGTCAGTGCCTGCCATTGCTCGGGTGCCATGCCGCACAGCGAGCCGCAGGAGGCCAGCCCGATGGTCCACAACCCGGCATTGAGGCCTGATTGCAGCAGGCGTGGTTCGCCGCTGACCAACACGCAGCCCTCCAAGCGTTCGATATTCAGTGCCATCAAGGCTTGCCAGCAAGCATGGGGCGCGGGCCAGCGAATGGAGGAGGGCGGCGTGGCCTTGATCCAGTCGGGCAGCGTGGCGGCCAGGGGGGCGGTGACGGCGGGGGGGAGTTCATCCAGCCAGGCGCAGGGCACGCCTTGTTCCTTGAGGCTGCGCAGGATCTTCAGCGCCCCCGGTGTGGCTTGGGAGTCGGGAGAAGGGGAATCGGAGCGTGCCTGGGAACCGAAGTCCACCAGGCAGCCACTCAGGCCAAACAGAACGGCGGTCAAGGCGGGAGCGCTGGCGATGGCTATCTCGGCGTGAGGCATGTCGACATCCCTGAAATAGCGTTAACGCTATCGAGTCGGGATGACAAGCCGATGACAGGATTGTTAATTGTAGGAATTTTGTCCATTTTAGGTCTGACGTTTCCTAGTTGCTGCTTAATTGGCGACTTCCGTCATATACTGACCGCCTTATTCAGGGCATAGCGCCCATGACAGACCATTCAAGGAGCAAAAGCTATGCGCTGGAGCCACTACTTCGCTCAGTTGTCAGTGTGTGCCACTGTCCTGCTGGCCCCGTTTGCCGCGCACGCAGCGTCGGAAGACGACCCGTGGGAAAGCATCAACCGCCCGATTTTCACCTTCAACGATACCGTGGACACCTACGCCCTCAAGCCATTGGCCCAGGGCTATCAGTTTGTAACACCGCAATTCGTCCAGGATGGCGTGCACAACTTCTTCCGCAACATCGGCGATGTCGGCAACCTGGCCAACAACGTGCTGCAGCTCAAACCCCATAATGCCGGTGTCGACACCGCCCGCCTGCTGGTCAACACCACCTTCGGCGTGCTGGGCTTCATCGACGTAGGCACCAAAATGGGGCTGCAACGCAGCGACGAAGACTTTGGCCAGACTCTCGGCTACTGGGGTGTCGGTAGCGGCCCTTACGTGATGCTGCCACTGCTGGGCCCGAGCACCTTGCGTGACGCGCCGTCCAAGTACGTGGACAGCTACACCCAACCGTATCGCTACATGAACGATATCGGCTGGCGCAACAGCACCTTCGGCCTGAACATCGTTGACACCCGTGCCAGCCTGCTCGACAGCGAGAAGCTGATCACCGGTGACAAGTACACCTTTATCCGTAACGCTTACCTGCAGAACCGCGAGTTCAAGGTCAAGGACGGCAAGGTCGTCGACGACTTTTAAGCCGTGACTTTTTGAAATGAAAAAAGGCGACCCTCAGCGGTCGCCTTTTTTGTGCGCGGTGTTCAGCGCATTTTCAGGATTCTGAGGCCCAGGTGCTGGTCGTCACCGCTGGCTTTGGTCCAGACCACCTCGGTGTCCGCCTCCAGGCCCTTGAGGGCGGCGTGCTCCGAATCGATGCGCACGGTCAACAGGTCGCCTACGTTGAACTGGCGAGGCGCCTGCACCTGCATGCCGGAGCTGGACAGGTCTACGCAAACCCCAGCGATCTCCTGGCCTGCGTGGATCAAAGACACATCGGCATCCACACGCATGCGGATGAAATCGCGTTTTTCGGCGTAGTCGCGCTCGTGTTCGCTCATGGGCTTCATCCTTACTTTGTGTTGTGGTCGTGCCTGTTCTTATAACTCCCGGTGATTTGCGGTGTAAAGACGCCCGGCGACCATCGGCATGAGCTTGAAACCCCTCACGGATGGGAGTACCGTCTGCGCCTTAGAAGGGCACCTCTGCTTTACCTTTGTGCATGGGCCAAATCCCAATGCTTTGTAGGACAGAGAGGCTAGAAAGCGAATCCAGTACGTGAGCCCGGCCATTGCCGAGCCGCCTACGCCAACCTAATTCTGGCGCCGTTTGCCCACATGCAAAAAACCAGTGCCACGCTGCTGATAATCGATGACGACGAAGTAGTGCGCGCGAGCCTCGCGGCCTATTTGGAAGACAGTGGCTTCAGCGTCCTGCAGGCCAGTAATGGCCAACAGGGTCTCCAGGTGTTCGAGCGCGACCAGCCCGACCTAGTGATCTGCGACCTGCGCATGCCCCAGATGGGCGGCCTGGAGCTGATTCGCCAGGTGACCGAGCGTGCGCCACAGACGCCGGTGATTGTCGTGTCCGGTGCCGGCGTGATGAACGATGCCGTCGAGGCCCTGCGCCTGGGCGCTGCCGACTACCTGATCAAGCCCCTGGAAGACCTGGCCGTGCTGGAGCACTCGGTGCGCCGCGCGCTGGACCGGGCCCGCCTGCTGGTCGAGAACCAGCGCTACCGCGAAAAGCTCGAAACCGCCAACCGCGAACTCGAAGCCAGCCTGAACCTGCTCCAGGAAGACCAGAATGCCGGTCGCCAGGTGCAGATGAACATGTTGCCGGTCAGCCCGTGGACCATCGACGAATTCAAGTTTGCGCACCAGATCATCCCGTCGCTGTACCTGTCGGGTGATTTTGTCGACTATTTCCGCGTTGATGAGCGCCGGGTGGCGTTCTACCTGGCCGACGTGTCCGGCCACGGCGCTTCTTCAGCGTTTGTCACCGTGTTGTTGAAGTTCATGACCACACGGTTGCTGTTCGAATCCAAACGCAATGGCACCTTGCCGGAGTTCACCCCCTCCGAGGTGCTGGGCCACATCAACCGAGGTCTGATCAGCTGCAAGCTGGGCAAGCACGTGACGATGGTCGGCGGCGTTATTGATGAAGAAACCGGTCTTTTGACCTACAGCATCGGCGGTCACCTGCCGATGCCGGTTTTATACACTCCAGACAGTGTGCGTTATCTGGAAGGGCGTGGTCTGCCGGTGGGCTTGTTCAATGAAGCCACCTACGAAGACCACATCCTGGAACTGCCGCCGACTTTCAGCCTTACGCTGATGTCCGATGGCATCCTGGACCTTCTTCCAGAGCCTACACTCAAAGAGAAAGAAGCTGCCTTGCCCCAAAAGGTCAAGTCGGCGGGCGGCAGCCTGGATGGCCTGCGGCAGGTTTTTGGATTGGCCACGCTAGGGGAGATGCCGGATGATATCGCCCTATTGGTGTTGAGCAGGAATCTTTGATGAGTACCGGAAGAATCCAGTTCGCCGAGCAAGACGGGACCTTCGTCCTGAAGTTTGTCGGTGAAGTGCGCCTGACCTTGTGTTCGGCGCTGGATGCGACGATTGAGCGGATCTTCACAGCCTTGAATTTCTCGGCGATCGTGATCGATCTGACCGAAACCCGCAGCATCGATAGCACCACGCTGGGCCTGTTGGCCAAGCTGTCCATTTTGTCTCGGCAGAAGGTCGGCCTGTTGCCGACTGTCGTCACCACCCACGAAGACATCACTCGGCTGCTGCAGTCCATGGGCTTTGATCAGGTGTTCAACATCGTTGACCGCCCGATCCCCTGCCCGGAATGCTTGACCGACCTGCCGTCCCAGGACCAGTCCGAGGAAGTCGTGCGGGTCAAGGTGCTGGAAGCGCACAAGATCCTGATGGGCTTGAACGAGTCCAACCGCGAAGCCTTCCACGACCTCGTCAACGCGTTAGAGCGCCACTGATCTGCTCGGCTGCTGGAAAACCGTCCAATGTGGGAGCTGGCTTGCCTGCGATAGCTGTACGTCAGCCACCTATGTATTGCTGACCCACCGCTATCGCAGGCAAGCCAGCTCCCACAGTTGATCCGAGGTCGGCCTGAGGTACGGGACACAAGCATAAAAAAGGGCGGCACCCGCAAGGGTACCGCCCTTTTTGTCGCCGCCTGCTTTACAGCTTGGCAGTCAACAACGCTTCAAGCTTCTCTTGGTCGCGAGCAAACTGACGAATCCCCTCCGCCAACTTCTCAGTCGCCATCGCATCCTCGTTGGACTCCCAACGGAACTGCGCTTCAGTCAAATGCACACGCGCTTCACCGGCATGGCCTGGCGACAACTTGCGCTCCAGCTTGCCTTCATCGGCCGCCAGCTTCTCCAGCAAGTCGGGGCTGATGGTCAGGCGATCGCAGCCAGCCAGCTCTTCGATCTGGCTCAGGTTGCGGAAGCTCGCACCCATCACCACGGTCTTGTAGCCGTTGGCCTTGTAGTAGTTGTAGATGCGGGTCACCGACTGCACGCCCGGGTCTTCAGCACCGGTGTAGTCGTTGCCATTGGCCTTTTTGTACCAATCGTAGATACGGCCCACGAACGGCGAGATCAGGAACACGCCAGCCTCTGCACACGCCACAGCCTGGGCGAACGAGAACAGCAGGGTCAGGTTGGTCTGGATGCCTTCTTTTTCCAGCTTCTCCGCCGCGCGGATGCCTTCCCAGGTGGAGGCGATCTTGATCAGCACGCGGTCGCGGCCAACGCCGGCTTTGTCGTACAGGTCGATCAGACGGTGCGCACGCTTGAGAATGGCAGCTTCGTCGAATGACAGGCGGGCATCCACCTCGGTGGAAATGCGGCCCGGCACTACTTTGAGGATCTCTTGACCCACCGCCACCGCAAAACGGTCGCTGGCCAGGCCTACGTCACCGTTGCAGTCCTTTACGGCTTCGTCCAGCAGGTTGGCATAGCCTGGGATCGAAGCGGCCTTGAGCAGCAGGGAAGGGTTGGTGGTGGCGTCTTGCGGCTTGAGCTTGGCGAGGGTAGAAAAATCGCCGGTATCGGCTACGACAGTGGTGAATTGCTTGAGTTGTTCCAGCTTGGAAGTCATGGGCGTGCTCTGTCCTGTGGGTCTGATGACATTACCCGAGCGCCGACAGGCGCTCAAGGGCGCAAATGCGTTCGATCGTTTGCGAGGGCAATAACGTGAAAACAGCCGTTTGAATCACCGGCCTTGGTGCTAGATAGGAGGCCAAAACGGGCAGCAGGTTCAACCCAATTCGAGCTGCTGTAGGCGCTGGCTTGTCAGCGATGAGCATAGGTACCTACATAGCTCTGGGTACGGCGCCGGATCTGTGGAGAGTAAGCTTTTTCCTGCCGTCGGCCTGACACACACGACCGCTATCTATCTGTTGCCCCGCAATCCAAATGTGGGAGCTGGCTTGCCTACGAAGGCGGCCTGACAGCCGACCGCTATCTATCTGTTGCCCTGCAATCCAAATGTGGTTGCTTCAGAATCGTGTAGATATCTACGCAGCGATGAGCGCAGGAAGCCCACCCAATCATCAACCGCAACTCACCGCCCTTCCAACAACGCCCCAGCTTGGTCCAGCAACGCCAACGGATCACTCGCCTTGTGAATATCCACCGACAACAACTGCCTGAACTTGCGCGCCCCTGGGAAACCGGTGCCCAGCCCCAGGATGTGCCGAGTGATATGGTGCATCGAGCCACCGGTCGCCAAATGCTGGGCAATATAAGGCCGCAATTGCACCAACGCCTCCGCCCGACTGATCACCGGCGCGTCACTGCCAAACAGCTGCTGATCCACCTCCGCCAGCAGATACGGATTGTGATAAGCCTCCCGGCCCAGCATCACGCCATCAAACGTCTGCAAATGCACATGGCACTGCTCCAGCGTCTTGATCCCGCCGTTAAGCACTATCTCCAACTCCGGAAAGTCCCGCTTCAACTGCGCTGCCACGTCATAGCGCAGCGGCGGAATGTCGCGATTCTCCTTCGGCGACAACCCCTCCAGAATCGCGATCCGCGCATGCACGGTAAAACTGGTGCAACCCGCGTCCTTGACTGTCCCGACAAAATCACACAGCTCGGCATAACTGTCCCGCCCATTGATCCCGATGCGATGCTTCACCGTCACCGGAATCGACACCGCATCGCGCATCGCCTTCACACACTCCGCCACCAACGCCGGGTGCGCCATCAGGATCGCGCCGATCATATTGTTCTGCACGCGGTCGCTGGGGCAGCCGACGTTCAGGTTCACTTCGTCGTAACCAGCCGCTTCGGCCATACGCGCGCACGCGGCCAGGTCGGCGGGGACACTACCGCCCAATTGCAGTGCAAGCGGGTGCTCGGCTTCGTTGTGGCGCAAGAAGCGGTCGTGGTCGCCGTGCAGGATCGCGCCGGTGGTGACCATCTCGGTGTAGAGCAGGGCGTGCTTGGAGAGCAGACGCAGGAAGTACCGGCAGTGGCGGTCGGTCCAATCCATCATGGGTGCAACGCTAAAGCGCCGAGACAGTGCGGGGCTTGATTCTGCTGGGCTAAAGCTCTGTTTATCTAGCATTTTACTCAACGTGTTCTAGGCGAGTTTTAGGGCGTTTTCAGGCGTTTTTGGAGGCTCGGTGGTACGATGTACCACCTCAAAACTGACGCGTACCACTTTTCGATATGGCGACCATCAGGGCAAGAAAACTGGCGGATGGGACTATGAGCTACACGGCTCAAATCCGCATCAAACGCGACGGAGTGCAAGTCTACCAAGAGAGCCAGACCTTCGCCCGGAAACAGGCTGCCCAGGCGTGGACGCGCAAGCGCGAATCGGAGCTGGACCAACCTGGCGCGATCGAGCGGGCGAGTCGGAAGGGCGTCACCGTCAAAGACATGATCGACCAGTACCTGTTGGAAGTTGGAAAGGCCCGGCCATTGGGCAAAACCAAGAAGGCCACACTTGAAGCCATCGGCAAGATGGACTTCGGCCAACTGAACGATACTGACGTCACCACCCAATGCCTGGTCGACTTTGCCCTGTTTCGGATGAGCCGCGAGGGCGGCGGCGTCCAGCCGCAAACCGCCGGCAACGATCTAGCGCACCTCGGCGCCGTCCTGGCCATCGCCAAAGACGCCTGGGGCTATCAGGTTGATCCGCTCGCCATGGGCGGCGCCCGCCGCGTGCTGCGCAAACTGGGCTACAACCTGAAAAGCCGAGAGCGTGACCGCCGGCCGACTTTGGACGAGCTGGCAAAGGTGCTGACGCACTACCAAGCCATGCAGGCTCGGCGCCCAACCGTCATCAATATGCTCAAGGTCGTGGGCTTTGCCTTGTTCTCCACACGCCGGCTGGATGAAATAACCCGTATCCGCTGGGCCGACGTCGACGAACCCGGTCAGCGAGTGCTGGTGCGCGACATGAAGAACCCCGGCCAGAAGATCGGCAACGACGTGTGGTGCTACCTGCCGGACGAGGCGTGGCAGATCCTCCAGACCATGCCGAAGGCCGGCGAAGACATCTTCCCCTACAGCCCTGAATCTATATCCACTTCCTGGGCCAAAGCCTGCAAGTTCTTGGAAATTGCGGATCTGCACTTCCACGATCTTCGCCATGAAGGCGTCAGCCGCCTGTTTGAAATGGATTGGGATATCCCACGCGTGGCAAGTGTCTCCGGCCACCGGGATTGGAATTCGATGCGGCGCTATACCCACCTGCGTGGCAAGGGTGACCGTTATGTGGGCTGGGAATGGCACGAAAAGATACTGAGGGCGCCCGTCCAACTGGGCGCCGCATCAGAAAAGTGGCTCAAAAGGCGTGTTTTATCCCGTTGAGCTGGTTGTGTTCTTTCACCGCGGCTGCGCGCTGCAGGTCAAGGTAGGCCGCAAAGTCGGTGAGGTGGATGCCCTTGGCCGACTTCTGGCTACCTTCCAGGCGGGTGATCGGCAGTTTGATCTGACCGCTCATCACCTTGCGCTGGAACATCTCCGGCGTCAGGTGCGTGAAGTAGTCCCTGCACACCAGCTCCAGCGGGATAATCGCCTGACCGTCGTATTGGGCCATGAGAATGAAGGCTGTATTCATGATGGCCCCTTACATCCTAAACGATTGATGGATGAACGCCGGCGGCGCTTTGTGTTCTGCGGGTTTTGCGTCATTACCCTGGGGCTCGCAAACGAACCGATGCCGCTTTCGGTTGGGCGCAGTCAGGGCCTCGGTAAGGCGAGGCACGACGGCGGTGCATTGCTCATAGGCGAGAGGGCCACTCCAGCTATCAGCCTTCACCACTTGGCAATCCGTTCGGGTTGCATCTGCGCATAGGTAAAGCAGAAGGAATACCGTCATACGCTAAACTCCCATGAGCATGCGCGTCAGTGCATTGGGCTGGCCGTCCGGTGTCAGCTTTTCGAGTGGTTGGGTGATGGTGCGACCTCTCGCGGTGCGCAAGGTGGCAACGCCGCCACCGATCGCTTCAATAACGCCGGTACGAGCACTGAGACGGTATTCACGACCACCGCCGCTCAATTCGACGTAGCTGACCTTGTCGCCGACAGCCAGCGGGGTTGTGGTAGCCTCTGCGGTGCCGCCTTTGGGTTGATTCACTTGCATGGTGCTTCTCCTTTGGGTGGTCGGTGTCGAGGGGTTGCAGCCCCTCGGCACCACCTTCTTACTGGCTTTCGCCGGTTGGGTTCTGCTTCCGCACCAGGTGCAGAAGCAGGTTTTCAAACTCAACAACCTCATCTGTTGCTGACTGCCATTCCAGGACTGCCTGGATCTGTTCCCGGCTGCACTCCAGCACCAGAATTTCTTTGTCGCTTACCGCACGAACCTCCAGGATCGCGACCAGGCCGGCTGGGTCGTATGCTTCGGCGTGAACGATCTTCCCTGACTCGTTAAACCATTCCTTCAGCTCTTTCAGGTGCCGAAGGCGGTTGGTTTCGCCTTGTTGGCCGTCACCGGTGATGACTTGTACGTGCATGGTGCTTCTCCTTTGGGTGGCAGGCGTTGCAGCGTCTGCGGATGTTTGGTCAGGCTTGGAAGTGCCAGCACTTCACGATGGGTTGTTTAGTTATGACTGCGTTGCTGGTCTTGGCTTGGTGGGCACGAACCGCGCTATCCGTTGCTTTATTGGTGTCGATCAACTTCCGCGAGCGGGAGTCTTTCAGGCGCTCGCGCAGCTCGCTGACGTCGGCAATCTTTTGGCGATGCTCGGCCGCGCACTTTACAAAGTCGTTGAGGTTGATCGCGATGATGTTGTCTTTCTTGCTGTGGTTGACCACAGGACCGTCGGCGTCGAGGCCTTCCAGGTATTCGTAGACTTCCCAGAATTCAGCCACCACCGGATGGTCGGAGCTGATCGAGGACTGGCGCTCGATCGCCATGCGGATGATCTGCGTGCGGGTGTGGCTGATCTGCGGTTCGGTGAGCGGCACCACCATGCGCAGGCAGTCGAGCAGGGCGAGCAGTTGGGCGTGGTTTTTGTTGATCCGCTCGACCCGGATGTACCCACGCAGCTTGTTGCCGCAGTGCTGACAATCGGCTTGCTCGTCCTGAAACGGTGTCTCACAGGCAAAGCAATGCGAATGCAGGTTGCGTAACTTCGCCTCGTAGCCAGGGATGCGCTGGGCGAACAGCTCCAGCACTTCCAGCTCTTTTCGAACGGCCTGTAATACAAAGTTGCTGAGCGTCGAGCCTTCCAGAGCATTGAGCCGGTCTGCCGCCGCTCGGCTCTCTGGCGTCACGTTCGGGCGCACAAAGTGCAGTTTCACAATCCGGGTCATGATCGCTTCAGATGCGACCACAGGGGCGTTCTGGCTGATGGCGATCGTGCCGCGAAACGGCGGTTCGTAGGTTTCGTTGCCGGCGGTTTTGACGCCCTTGGTCGCGAGTGTGCCGCCGCCGTAGTAGTCCTTGAGTTCGTCCCATTCAAAGGTCTTGGCGTGGGCCTTGTCGTCGCCGCTGCGGTCCGACTCCAGCAGCACGATGGGCATGCCCGATACCTGGCCCATCAGGCGGCTACGGCCGGCTTTGGTGGACTTGGACGGGTCGAACCCTTCGTAGCCGTCCCGGCCTGCCAGTTTCCAGAGCAGGGTAAGCAACGTGGTTTTACCGGCCCCGGCCTCGCCTGTGGCTTCAAGGAACGGAAACGACTGGTAGCGGCTGCGGATCTGTTCGGCGAAAAGTGAACCAAACCAAAAGGTCAGCGCGACGATGCCCTGGGCGCCGAAGCATTGCCATAGCAGGCCGAGCCACTGTTGATCATAGGTTTTACCGTCTTTCTCCAGATCAATCTTCACGCCCTTTTGCAGGGTCTTGAGCTTGAGTTTGCCCATCTCAAAAAACTCCTCCTCGTTAATGTGGATCACCTGGCCTTCGCGGACGGCGACGTCGTTGAACACGTAACAGTGGTATTCCTTGCTGTAGCCCACGTAGTCGATGGTCTGTACGGTCTTGATGCCGAAAAGCTGGTCTTTCATGAGTTTGTCCAACTGTTGGCCACTGCCGGTGAATACGGCCCCCGCGCCCATGCCCAGAAGTCTCTTTTTGAATTCGCTGGCGGCAGCGACCTGACCGCCTGTGAAGGTGTTTTTCACTGAGCCACCGTCGTGAGGAAAGTCGACGCGGAAGAAGTACCAAGACTCGTCGGTAATCTCGTTGCGCTGGAAATAGAGGGCTTTGGGGTAGCAGTTGGCGATTTCTACGACGCAGCCGGCCACGTTCAGCGCCTTCTCCCGCAGCTGCTTTTCGTTCAGTACCTGGGCTTCCTGGTCGTCGCTTTTCTCCAATGCCTGCTTGGCGCTGTTGTATTTCGCAAGGTCCAACTTCCACCAGTACAGGCGGGAGTCGAAGCAGAAGTGAAACTCCTCGCGCTCGCGCCACTGGTACATGAGCAACGCCTTGTCGCTGGCACTGTCTGCGATCAGCAGGGCGCCCTGGTGGCGGGCTTCCTTCAAGTCTTTTTCGATGCGTTCCGCGCGTGCTTTCTCGTCGTCGATAAAGGCCCAGCGCTGGTGCAGATCGTTCCAGTCAACCTTGCGTGCATCCGGCTGTGTGACCTGGGCGGCGTCGCAGGTATAGCCGAGCTCGCGGGCACGCTTCACCCAGGTGCGGGTGTATTTGTGAGCGCCTGGTTCGTTGTCCAAGGCCCAAACCAACTTGGGAGTTTTGCCGCCGCGAGCGGTGATGAGGGTCTTCAGCGATTCTTCTGGAAAGGCGTTTGATGACAGGGCGGCGACGGCGGAGATACCGTTTTGAATGAGCGCAATGGCGTCGAAAATGCCTTCAACGATCCATAGTTCGTTCACCTCCAGCAGGTCCAGGCACGGTGGGCACCACCAATGCCCCCTGTAACTCTTGAGGGGCTGGAAGCGGGCTTTCTTCTTGCCGAAGCGGGAAGGCTGATCAATCAAGCGCTCCCAGTACCCGCCGTGCTCCAGGGGAAAGCGGACTGTTGCGGAGCCGATATTCAGGTCACGATCGAAGTAGCTCTCTTGGGTGTACCACCCCTCAAGCAACTCGACTTGAAAGCCCCGCGCGAACGACAGATACGCTCTTGCGCTTGCGGCCGGCTCGTCGCGGGTAGCCGGCGCGCGCTTGCTCCAGTCGTCGAACAGGTCCGGGTACAGCTCTTTGGTCGGTGCCATATACCGGCATTTTTCCTCGCGGCCGCAGCGTATGAACCATGGTTCATCGTGACGCGAGAACAGGCGTTTCTGATTGCACTGGGGGCAGGTGCCCTTGCGCATGTAATGCGTGCCGTTCATGTGCTGCAGGCCGTAATCGGACTCCAGACGCTGAAGTACGTCAGCCCGGATCTGATCTTCCATTGGCTTACGTATCACTGCGGACGCTCCGCAGTAGGTACAACGAGCTGTTTTTTCAGCTCGCTGCGCGTCTTGCAGATGCCAGCCAGGTAGGGCAAGTCCTCAAGCACCCTTGGCGCCCGTTGGCCGCTCGGCACGTTCCGGTAGCGGTCGGAGTACCAAATATCGGCCATGGTGACTTCGTACTGACTGGTCAACCACAGCAGGTAGTGCTGCGCCTGCTGTTCGTCCAGCTCCAGTTTTATGGTGATTTTGCTCATTTCGGCCACCAGTAAGTTGCAAATTTCCCCTACCCACGCGGTGCGGGCATCTATCAGGGAAGGTTTCGGGTTAGTGCGGGAGGTTGCGAGTCAGCAACAGGCGTGTAGGAAGCAAGCGTGCAGAAACGGGGTGTCGCTGTTGGGTGCAGTTGTCGAGCAGCCAGATGACCGGTCGAAACGGGCCGCTATTCGGGTGGACGCCAAGCCAGGCAACGCGCTTGCAGGTCATGCTTTCGAACTCGGCGACGGCCAGTTCAGCGATGCGTTGCACAAGGTGCTGAGGGACTTCAAGCGACAGCGTCAGGTAGCGCGTGCAGTTCTCCACCAACTGCGTGTCTCCGGCCAAATGCTGGCAACGATGGCGGTAGAGGTAGGCCACCGCCGCTTGTTGCATCGCGGCGCGGTAGTCACTGGCGGGGTTGGTAGTCAGACTGATGGCGTTCATGCGGTTGTGGCCTCCAATTCCAGTTGGTCCAACAGATCGGGCTGATTGTTGGCTGTTTTCATTGCCTGGCGACGAATGACCACATCTGCAACGGGCAGCTTTACAGCCGGGTTGGGCATGCCGCTGGGGCTCAGTTCGTGGGTCATCTGAAACTCAGCACGCACCGCCCAGCCGCACGCTTCGTTGGTGCATTGCATGTAGGTGATACGCAGGAAAATGTGTTGGCCCTCGCTGGTGCGAATACGCATGCGGCTGTGACAGTGGGGGCAGACCAGTTTGTAAGTACTCACTAGACAGCTCCCTGGCTGTACAGCTGGATGGTCGCGAACACCTCGGCGTAGCGGGCGGACATGTAGGTGAGCAGGGCGGCGATGATCGCGTCGGCTTCGCGTCTTTCGATAACACCATCGTCAAGGGCGGCAGACATGATCTGATCCACCTTGCCTCGCTTGGCCGAGGCCTTGAGCGAGCGGCTGTACAACTCCACGTTGTCCAGGTTCTCCGGCAGGCTCAGCGGTACGAACATGCCGCCGTACATTGAAGCGATGTAGTCAGCCAGGAACGTGGTGCCGGCGACTTGCTCCAGGCGGTGGATGTGTTCGTCGGTCAGCGGGCGGCTGCCGGCGTTTTCGTATGCTTGGTTGTCGAACTTCTTCAGCGGCATGCCGAGGTCTGCCGAGGCGTATTCCCGACCGCCTGGGTAGGCGCCGATGACGGCCATGACGACGCTCTTTCTGCTGTCTAGAACTGGGCGTTTCATCTTCTGGTTTCTCCCTGGAGTCATCGCCCCTACAGTCGTTTCATACAGCCTGTGCTGATGTTTGTTCGGTGCTCTCCGCGAGGATTCCCGGCAGCACTTCCTTACCGATTACCCGCGAAAGGTCCCGAAGTATCTGGAACGTCAACCGGCCACGAGGCAGTTTGTTGTGCCCGGCCCAACGCTGAACCACTTGCGTCACAGTTCGCACTTCATAGCCGTGGCTGAGGGCGAACTGACGGAAGTTGCTGCCGCGCTCGATCAGCCGTGCTTGGATCTGGCGCTTTTCCATGGCTTGGCTCATGGTTGATGTGTTCCTAGTTGGTTAAGATGTACTCATTGCGCATAAGCCTATTTATTCTATTTAAATAAATCAAGCGGTATTTACTCAATATGCATAAAAAGTCTCTCGACGCCGTGCTTGAACGCTTGATGACGGTCTTTGCCGTAGATAGCGATAGTGAGCTGGCACGTAAGCTGGACGTGAATCGACAGACGTTGGGGAGTTGGCGTAGTCGACAATCCATACCTTATGCGTTATGCGTAAACGTAAGTGAGGCTGAAGGCGTTTCTCTGGATTGGCTGCTCACCGGGGAAGGAACAATGTTGCGAGGTGTGTCGGTCGCTGCCACTGATTTGCCAGCCACCACTCCTCAGGAAGACGCGATTTTGGCTCTATTCCGGTCCTTGGAGGAGACCGATAGGCGGGAGATACAAAGCGCTGCTGAAGAAAAGAAACGCATAAGGGACATCGAGCAGCGCCTCAAGGATTTGACTGAAGCCCTTGCCGATACCAAACGGCCAGCATAGTCTGTACCCATTAAGAACGGATCAGCGTGAAGGGATAGCACTGATCCACTCGCCAAGCCCGGTTTACAGGGATTGCGGGTCTGCCAAATCGTCATAGGGATGTGATCTATGCATAGCACCACCCCTCTCTCGGTGTGTTCTCATCTCATTCATGCCTTCTATGGTAAACCCGAAAAAACGATCGGTGCTTTATCCATAATTAAATTAATTAGCTAGGGCGCAGAAAAGTTATGGAAATTACTGAGTCGATTATTCATGGAGTTATCAAGGCTCGTGAAACTAATGGTGAAGGTGCGGTAACGATAAGACCCCGTGAAGTGGTGCTGCCTATTGATGCGCGTCTTGATACTTTGGGGGGGGAGGTGCTAACCCTTTACACTCGACTCAGTAACGGCTATGGGACATTTGGTGATGATGCTTTAATTCATCAGTTTCCTGTTCTAATGAAAAGATATATCGAACAAGAGATAGATCTCGTTGAGTTTAGTCGAGGGGTGTGTTCGTTGATCTCTGTTCCTATGCAAGAACAGTGGATGGCTACTACGACTTGGCCACTTTTTGTTCGGTATCATAATCAGGGCAGAGATTGGCTTCTTATAGCAATGTTGAAGCTTAAGGAAGGCGTAGGTATTGATGAGGCGACTCTTGATCTGAATGACTCCCTGTCATTTGACGTTAGCCACTTGTATGAGGCTGCGCGAATTGATATTCAAAAATGGCAGAATGATGAGCAGCCGTACCTTTCATTTATAAAAAGGCGAGCTACCGATGCTGATGTTACCAAGTATTTTAGGGTGGCCTTGGCGTGTACTGAATACACTGATGCTCGACATAATACAGAAGTAACGGTTACAGCTCTTAATGATTACTTCGAGAGCGAAGGCTGGGAACCACTCAAAAGGCAAGTTGCTACGGATCGTTTATATGCTCATTGTGTTGAAAAGAAAGCGAATGATGAGCCGGTAAATTTGGTCGCGCTATCTGCAATTATTAATGATCAAGCTCCTGAGTCATTCATTAATTTCATAAGGGATAATGAGTATGAGGTGAGTGAGGTTTTTTCGCCAAATCCTGCCACTTACAAAAAATTGATGAGGGTTAGTAGGAGGTTTGGTAGTGTTAGTGTAAGCTTTGATGTTAATGATCTTCGGAATGAAACTGTTTATTATGATCCGGAGTTGCAAGGTTTGGTTATAATGAATCCTCCAGCAGACTTACTTGCTGAGATGGATAAGGCTCTCGGTGCTCAAAATGCTGCCAACGACGAAGATTGAGTTAGCTGTCGAAGTTTACAAGCTGCTGGAGAACCGCACCCTCGAGCAAGGTCGCTTGAGGGGAACTCTTCCCGGCGAAGTATTCGAAGAAGCCGTTACGAAGTTGAATAGGTTGGAGATGCTCCAAAGTTCGTCTGCTGAGACCAGAGAGGTGCTCTTTATGCCACCTTTGGAGCAGAACGCTTTTTTTGCTTTTTCATTAGATGATTTGCTGGCTACCAGCCAGCGGCGTCAGTCTGTGCCTGCCAAATTTTATCTGGCCGATATCAATTATTTATTTGAGGGGGACTATGAGGCTGCCCCTCCAGAAGTATGTTCGTATGTAGATGCTGTTACCTTGGTAGGGTTGTTTTCTCCCCCGTTAGCTGATCACATTGTTCCTAAAGGCGCTGCTAAGTTGATTTTTTTTCATGGAGAAAAAATCGAGTTGTTCCTTGAATATAGTCGCGAGGAAATGTCTTGCTTGAGTGGTGTCTCGGCTTTTGCTCAAGATTATATAAAGACAGAAACGCACGTGGAGCAGAAGCGTACTATTGTTAAGTCTATACTTTTGGAGATGAAGAAGGAGGTTGGTGAGGGAAGGTTTCATGTTGGGTTGATTATGTCTCGATTTGAAGAGTTTGCGAGGCGTGTATCGTCCAGTTATCAGTTGTATGTTTCGGAATTTTCTTTTCAGAAAATAAAGGCAGAGGTTGAAAAGAGTAAGTTTGAGGCGCTGACTAAAATCAACAAGGTTTTTTCTGATATACAGAACCAGCTTTTAGCAGTCCCAGTTGCACTGATAGTTGTTTGCGGTCAGATGGAAGTGGTTGACGGATTCTCTTTGAAGAATTTTTTTATTCTGGTAGGGTCACTTGTTTTTGCAGTTTTTATGTTGTTTTTAATATTGAATCAAAAAAATACCTTATCCACTATTTTTTTTGAAATGACCGCAGAGTGGGATTTAATTAAGGGTAAGCATAATGCGGTAAAATTAAAATTTGACGCGCCTTATAAGTTGCTGCGTGTTCGGTATAGATATCAGTCGATATTGTTGGAGGTCGTTGGTCTGGTAGTGCTTATCTCCTTTGGTGTGGCACTCGTTATGTTCTTTTATTATTCTGAAAAGGGTGCTGTGCCATGGTGTGCGATTACTTGGACATCCATCGGCATTCTATCTTATGTCGTGTTCAGAGCTGTCTCACTGTTCTGTGATCCTTCCTTAAGAGAGGGTGGCGATAAGTAAGCTGGTGATTATTAGTTAATTTCCCAGCTTGCTTTGTTCACGAACTACCGCCCGCTTGGCCGTTTTCTCACTGGCGTACAACCACCGCAACCGCCTCGGCTTCGCCTGATCCCCCGCCGTAATCGTCTTTTCTTTCCCAGTTTTCTGGTCGCGGTAGTACGCGATGATCCCCGTGTAATCGCCCTTGTTCTCTTCCGCCAGATCCTCAACGTTGTCCTCCGGCAGCTTGCTCTCCAGCTCCAGGCTGACGGTGTAGCCGCCATCCGCACTAAGGCTGTGCTGCACATTCCCGCCATACCAAATGATCTCGTCGATTTCCGCCTTCACGCCCTGGAGCGTGTACGTCAGCTCGGGGATCAGATCCGGTCGCCCCATTGCCAGGGTATAGCTGAGCGTTGCACTACCGCGTTGCAGACGCCGAAACTCCGCACGGGCCGCACGCAGAGCCGACTGTTGGTCGCTGTACGTGTGGCGCAGATCTTTGAGGTTGTCACCGCCGCCGGCAATGGCCTCCTGTTTCTTGGCGCTATTCACGTCGTAGTAATAGGCGCGCACGCCGTCGTAGCTGTCGCGGTCGGCTTGCAAGTAGCGGTGCTGGTCGCCGTCCGCGCGGGTGAGGACGATGTGGGGTAGGTCCATGCCGCTGGCCGTCTTGCCGCCGCCCGCCGGCAGGCACAGCAGGCACCCGGCCTTGACGCTGGCCACCGCATCGAATTCTTCGCCCAGTCGGCTGATCAAGTTGGCGTCGGACTCGTTGGCCTGGTCGAGCTGCAGGATGGGCAAACCGTCGAGCGCACCGGCGATGGTGGCGGTGAGGCCGTTGCCGATGGCGATATCGCCCAGCACGTCGCCGAGGGTGGTGTTGCTCCAGCTGCGTTCGCGTTTGGTTTTGAGGCCCTTGCGCAGGTCTGCCGATCGCGCGCGGATGCTGAGCATGTCCGGCGCGCCGCTGTGTTCGGTTTCGTCGACGGTGTAGGTACCTTTGTCCACCAGGCCGGTGTCGCTCCAGCCCAACCACAACCGCAACACCGCGCCCTTGGGCGGTATGGTCAGCAGGCCGTCGTGGTCGCTGAGGGTGATGCTGAGCTGGTCGGCCTCCACGCCGCGGTTGTCGGTCAGCTCCAGGCTCATCAGCCGCGGGCTGATCAACTGGGCGATGTCCAGGCCGTCGACGGTGAGCCGGAACGCCGGCACCGGGTAGGCTGCGTCGCGGACGTAGCGTTTGGCGGTGTTGCCCAGGTAGCCGGTGGCCTTGGAGATGATGGACTCGATCACAACAGGCCTCGCAGGATGTTGACGCCGATGCTGGTACCGGCGCCGAGCAGGTCGATTCGGTCGTCGTCGGTGCGTTTCAGGCTCAGGGTGAATTCGATGCGCCGTGGGGTGCCGTCGCTGAAAAAAAGGGTCTTGGTCTCGCTCAGGCTTTCGATTACCCACAGCCCGTAGATCCGCCCGGTGCCCTCGACCATGGGCCAGGCCTTGCCGGTGTTTGCCATCAGGCGAATGGCGTCCAGGCTGAGCGCGCTGCCGGCCAGTTCGGGGAGGATGATGCCGGGGAGGGTGATGGCGTCGTCGCCACGGCCCACGAACTGCCGCGCGGGCGCCGCGCCGATCCGGTTGTTGCTGGCGTGGCGCCAATCGGTCTGGCGCTGTAGTTCCTGGTAGGCGGCGGTTCTGAGGCTGAACACGAACATGCCGAGGGCCATCATCATGGTGGTTATTCCAGGTCAGAGAGTTTGCTGCGCTGGCGCGCTTTCTTTTCGTTTTCGATGCGGGCAAGGATGGCGCGCAGGCTCTTTTCCAGGCTTTGCATGTCTGTGCCAGGCCCAGCCGTGACGTCGATTTGGTACACGTCGTGGCTGTCGTAAACGACTGTCGGCGCTGCGCTACTGATCGGCGGCTTGGTGTCGACGGCAAACGCCGGCATGGCAGTGGCGCCCAGGGCAAGCGTGCCGGCGGCGGTCATTTGCTTGGTCATACTGGTCAGGGCGTCCAGCGGGCCTTTTTGTCCAACCTCCAGCCCCTGTGTCAGGCCGGCCATGGTGAACCCGCCAAGCTCGGCGAAAACACGTGACGGGCTGTGGATGCCGAGCTTTTCCTTGAACCATCCGATGCTGGAGTCGCCGATCGAGCCGATGGCGTTTTTCACCGCGCCGAGCCCAGCCGTCAGGCCGTTGACCAGGCCGTTGACGATCATGCCGCCGAACTCAGTGAACCGGCTGGGCAGCTCAATGCCCAGGTAGCTCAGCACTCCGGCAAAGGCCTGGTACAGCAGGCCGAGCGGGCTGAAGTTGACCAACGTGGTGATGATGCCGCCAATTCCGCCGTCGAAACCCGCTTTGATTTCTGTCCAGGCATTGGCGAAGTAGTTCTTCACCGCGTCCCAGTTCTTGTAGATCAGGTAGGCACCCCCAACCAATGCGGCGACGACAGCAGCGATGATCAGGACGATTGGATTGGCTGCCAGGCCCCACATTGCCGCGCCGACGGTGCGTAGCGCGGTAAGCAGTGCGCCGCCCATTGCCATTGCGAGCATTCGAACGCCCTGGGCGAACATGGGGAACGCATTGCGGGCCAGTCCCGTCAACGTGGGGAGCAACCGGCCGAGCATCTTGGTGATGCCGCCGCCTTGAAGGCCAAACATTGTCATGCCATAGCGCAACACTGCGAACGGACCCAGCATGCTTGCCATGGTCAACGCCAAGCCGCCGAATACGAATGCCAGTCCGGCGACCGCAGCCACAACTTTGACCAGGCCACCGGCCAACTTCGGATTCTCCCTGGCCCAGGTGCCGATGCTGTTTGCGATATCTCCCAGAGTGTTGATCAAGTCCTTCAGATCGGGGGCTACAGCTGCTCCGAACTCTGCCATTGCGTTGGTAAAACTACCCTCGGCGGCTTCCATAACGTTGGTGAGTGTGCCGAGTTGTTCATTGACACGAGTACGTAGATCAGCCTGAACTTGTAGCTTTTGTTGGACTTCCTTATATCCCGCTAGCCCCTTGTTCATCATGGCGTCGAGGGTAGACATTGTCTCTGCATCATCCCCGAACAGCGCCTGCTTCACGGCTGTACGATCAACATCATTCAGTGCTTTCAGCTTCTCAATCTGCGCGTAGAGGTTCTCTAGACCAGCAAAGTTGCCTTTCTCATCTGTAAATTTGAACGAGACGCCCTTGTTTGATTCCTCCAGCAATTTGTTGGCTTTTTCGACTTTTTCTTGATTCAGACCTGCCTGAAAAATCTTGCGGAAAGCGTTACCTGCCGAACCACCCTCCATCGCCGCCTGGTCCATCATGATCAGCAGCGGCGCCAGTTCCTTGGCTGCATCGATCCCTGATTTTTTGATCACGTCCATTACGGGGGCGATCTTGCTAAAGCCCTGAAGCATATTGGTAGGATCCACGCCGGCGTAGAACCCTCGCTGGATGGTGTCCATAAGGCCCATCATGTCTTTCTCGCTGGTGCGAGTCGCGTCCTGCATCTTGGCAGCAAACTCCGCCGCCTCTGTTGCGCCCATGTTCAATTGGACGCCCAGGTACGCAGCGGCTTCACCAGTTCCCCCGAGGATGCTTTGAGCGCTGATACCCTGGCGCCGCAGCATCGTCATCATGTTCTGGAAATCAGCCGTGGTTCCTGGCAATCGGTCGCCCAGTTTGGTCGCCAGGTCTGTGATTTTCTGGAAGTCTTCTGAGACCTTACCGGCGTCGTCCATCATCGACACCTTGAGCTGTGTGGCGGAATCTTCGTTGGGCGCAAAGGCTTTCACTGCAGCGGCAATGGGGCGACTTGCTGCGTAGCCAACGCCCAAACCGGCGGCACCGTTCACAGCAAGATTGCCGGCCGCTCGCTGGGATTTCTCCATCTGACTGCGAGCCACTGCAGCTCGCTTATGCTGGGCGCTCAGCTCGGCCATGCGCTTGCCCTGCAAGCTGATACTGGTGTTGGTAGCGTTGA
The DNA here is from genome assembly GCF_024112395.2 of Pseudomonas pergaminensis. NCBI lineage: Bacteria > Pseudomonadati > Pseudomonadota > Gammaproteobacteria > Pseudomonadales > Pseudomonadaceae > Pseudomonas > Pseudomonas pergaminensis. The sequence goes on from NZ_CP078013.2 coordinate 1,792,880, forward strand.
TTTGCTCGCACAGCTGGCGTTCGTGGGTGCCCAGGTTTTTGGTGCTGATGCCGGCGTCGTAGAGTTTCGAACGCAAGCCTTGCAGCTGCTCGCTCTGCTGTTGGTGCTGCTGCTTGAGCCGCTGGGCCTCACGTACGGCTGACTGAAAGCTGCGGGTCATCGCCCTGGTCGGCGCACCCGTCGCGGCAAATTCCTGACTGAGGGTTTTAACGCGATCACGGGCAGCGGTCAGGGCGGCACCGGTCTGCTCAGCGGCGGCGCGTTGCGTCCGCCAGGCGCTGATGTCTTTCTGTTGGCTGTTGAGTTCTTTCAGGCTGTCGCGGGCTGCTTTGAGGGCACGTGCTGTCTCGATACCCCCTTCGCTGATGTGTTTTAGCGGGCGGGTAGCCTTGTCGATGGTACTGAGCAGCACCTGTAGTCGCAGATCATTTCCCATCAGTAGAACTCCGCACTCTGGCGCGTTCGCGCCACTCCATCAGCTCTTGCAGGCCCAACTGGTCCATGTCAGCCGGTGCCCAGTGAAAAACCACGGCCAGGTCGGCCATGGCGTCGTCTACGCAACGAGGGATGAGTCCATCTTCATCGATTTCTGTAGCAAAAAACCGCACACCTTGGTACCCAGCGCGAACAGATCCGCTGGGTCCATCGACGTGACCTCGATGGCGGTGAGGGTCGGGCTACTGATGCGCGGCAAGACTTTAACCAAGCTGTTGACATCGATTTGCAGTAGCTCTGCCAGGCTCACACCGCGCAACTCGCCCGAGTTGGGTTTGCGCAAGGTGATGCTGTCGATACTGGTGGTGCCACGGCGGATCGGCGTGTCGAGGATGACCGTGTTGTCGTCGGCCAGTGGTTTGACGTCGGGCTGTTCGGTGGTTTCGGTTTTCATGGGTAAAGCTCCTGGTGATGAAGGGGGAGTAGCGATCGATGCCGGCAATCAAAGGCCGATGGCGTTGCGATGTTTTTCCAGCATGTCGACACCGCCGACTTTCTCGATGAAGTTGAGCAGGTCGATCTCGATGATGTCTTCGTTGTCGACGGTCAGCTTGTAGTAGGTGCAGGTGGTGGTGATGGAGTGTTCAGTGTCTTCACCGGGCTGGGCGTCGCCCATTTCGATGGTTTCGTGACGGCCACGCACGGTGATCTCCACCGCACTGACTTCACCGGTGTCGTCCTGCTCAAATGAGCCGGCGAAACGCAATGCCACGCCCGACGCATTGACCGCGCCGAACTGCTTGAGTACGACCAGGTCGAGCCCACCGAGCTTCCACTCCAGCTGGATGCCGTCGTCGGAGAAGCCCAGGTCAGCCTTGACCGGGCCGCTCATGCCGCCGCCGCGATACGCTTCCATTTTGCGGCCCAGGGCGGGGAGGGTGACGGTCTTCACTTTGCCGGTGTAGCTGCCACCGTCGTTGAACAGGTTCAGGTGTTTCAGTTTATGAGGCAGGGCCATGGCGGGGTTCTCCGGGGTTATGGCACAGGGTTAGCTCCCGTCGCGGGGAGGCCCGGTTTAAGCGTTGATGGCGGCTGCGAACTGCATCAGGTAGCGGTCAGTGATGCGCTGACGCAGGGTGAGGTCTTCCAGGGGCGGCACTGGGGTGTAGTCGTAGTCCAGGGTCAATTTGCCGGCCTTGAGGGTGTCCTTGTCATTGATCTCCTCCGGGTACCAGCACTGCCCGCCGATCAGGTAGCCCTGGGCGATCAGCTCGCGGAATTTGGCGTTGATCCCGTTGATGATGTCTTTCACCAGGGAGGCGTGCATGGGCTTGTCCATGGCCCACATGTGGGCCTCGGCCATGGTGTCGGCGATGATCTGCGCAGTGCGGGTGTAGTTTTCGAAGGCAAACAGCGGATCGTCGCTGCACGTGCGGCTGCCCCAGAAGCGGAAGCCACCCTCGTTGATCAGGGTGGTGACCTCGTTGCTGTTGAGGTAGTTGGCGTCGGTGGCCGGGTTTTGCAGGTCCCAGAACACGTCGGCGCTGATGCCGGTCACGCCGTTGACGGCGAAGTTGGAGATGGTTTTGTGCCAGCCGATGTCTTTGTCGATCAGCGCCCGCAGGCCCAGCGCACGGGCCACTGCCGACGCGGTGACGGTCGCGCTGGTGACCGTGTCCCAGTTCTGGAACTCCGGCCAGACCACCATGACTTCACGGGCGCCGAAGTTTTCGCGGTAGGCGACTACCTCTTCCTTGGTTTTGCAGTCCCACGCACTCACGTAGGCGAAGGCGCGCAGGTCCTTGGCGATCGATACCAGAGCGGTGGCCACCGGCTGGCTGTCGAGGCCTGGCACACCGAGGATGCGCGGCGTCATGCCCACACGGGCCTTGGCGGCGAGCAGGGCTTTCATGCCGGTGTACTTGCCGTCGGCGGTGGTGGTGCCGATCAGGGCGCTGGTGGTGGCGGCTTCGTCTGCGCCTTCCTTGACCCGCACCACGATGGTGTAGGGCTTGGTCTGGTCCGCGATGGCCTGCAGGCTCTTCGCCAGGGTGCCTTTCACGCCGGCTTTGGCGATGGCGGTTTGCACATTGGTCAGCAGAACAGGGGTGTCCAGCGGGAAAGCGAGCGGGTCTGCATCTTCAGCCGTACATACCAGGCCGATGACTGCGGTTGCGATGGTGCGAATGGGGCGGGTGCCGTCGTTGAGTTCGAGAACCCGCACGCCGTGGAGATAGTCTGAACCGGCCATGGGTGGTTGCCTGCGCTGTGATGGAATGACAGTGCACAGGCTGCCGCGCGCGCGCCGGTTGGGCGAGCGCGGCGGGTTGTTGTCGTGGGGTTTACAGGTTGGCGTCTACCAACCAGGCGGGGGCGGTGGGTCGCTGCTCAGTGTTAGGGAATGAATCGGACGCGGGCCAGTCGCGCAGGTCGAGGCGATAGCGCTGCAATTCCTGATACTGCTCGACAGTCAGCGTTGTAGGCCGATCTGCTTCCAGTTCGTCGCGGTGACGCGTGACCAGGCTATCAGTGGCCGATAACTGACGGTCACGCCAGGAGCGTTCCTGCTGTCGCGCGTCCTCAGGCGTCACCTCGGGCGTGATCCATGCGGGACGCCCCTGGTCATCGCTGCCACGGCGCATACCGGGCGGCGGCGCTGTCTGGCCGAATGCCTGCCAGTCTTCAGCGGTTACTTCGACAGCATCTTCCGGCCAGGTACCCGCCGCGTCATAGGCTGGGCGCTCGGACAGGAAGAGAAAGCCACAATCACGGGCGCTGTAGTAAATGACCTCGGGCTGCGGCGGTTCCGGTGTTTCGTAGAACACCTCAAATGATTCGGGCACTGGCGTGTCAGCTTGGTTATCCATGTTCAATATCCGATGGCGAAGATCAGCGGTTTAACGAGCGATTGGTTGCCCGTGCCAAACCATTGCGGGAAAACCTTTATGCCCAGGCGGTCCCAGTATTCAACCTGAAACATCTGGTCCGACAGCGTGCTGCCTGTGGTTGAACGCGTAAAAACGCCGGCAAAAAGGCATAGGTTAGGAAAAGGAACGGGGTGGTTGATTGCCGGATAGGCGACAGTTTCAGCACCGCTGATTGGCCCCTCGTACCACTGAAGGTAAAGTGGTGTGCCGTCCTTGGTTGGAATCAGCGCGCGACCATTCGGCTGCAACGCGACGGTCGCTAGCACGTCCGTGATATTGCCTTCGGTGAAGATCTTCTTGTCACCCCAGACCAGATCGCCCACAGACGACATCTTCAGGTAGCGCGCAAACTTGCTCGACCAATTGAATAGCAACGCTGGCGCGTACTTCATATCAGTCTGTGTGCCGCCAACTTCTTGAACTTCCCTGATTTCGGCCGCGCCACCTGCACCATCTCCGCCATTGTCTGCACCGGCCGGGATAGGACCCGCCAGGATCGGTCGCTGACGACTGACCGTTCCAATCCGAAGAGAGGTTGCCACATCGGCTTTCAGATTGAGTGATGCTGTGACGGTCGTTGCATAGGTGTTTACCGCCGACCAAACAAAGGCGGTGGTGGCCAACTGTGTGGTGTTGGTGCCGGCGGTAGCCGTTGGAGCCGTGGGGGTGCCCGTGAGTGCGGGGCTTGCCAAGTTGGCCTTGGACGCAGGACTGAAGTTTCCGCCGTGGTACACCAAGTTACTGCCCCAAAGCAGGTCCCCCAGGTTCGACATCGCCAAATCGCGAGCTTTCAAACCTTGCCAGTGGAACAAAATACGGGGGGCGTAATCCAGAGTCGTTTGAGCTGCGCCGACTTCCTGTGCCTCGCGGATCTGCAAGGCTCCGCCGCTTCCGGTGCCATCGATCCCTCCCGGCAATGGCGCCGCCAATGCTGGCAACTGCTGGCTCACTACATCGACGCGCAGCGCATTGGTAATGCCGTGCCCGGCGAGCGTAGTCGGGTTGGTACCAGCAATAACACGCCCGTACTTGTCTACGGTCAAAACTGAATAGGTGCCGGCATTGATGCCCGTTCGCCCCGCGACCATTTCGAAGACCAGTGCAGTGGTCCCGAGCACAATCGGGGCATCTGTGACCAACTGCCAGACGCTGTCGCCATTCGCCGTACCCATTTCAACACTGACGAACAGGCCAGGCGTTACCTCGACGCTGGTATCCGCGTCTTGCGTCCGCCTCCAGACCCCTGCAGATGACACGGTGTACAAACCGTTTTCCTTGGGTGCTGCCTGATTTTTCACCAGAACCCTTACGTCTGCGGGTAACGGCACACCGTCGATTGTTTGCAGGCCGTTCAGCGCGATGTTCGCCGTGGTGGCCACCAACACCGAGTGCTTGAAGTCCAGCTTGGAGAGCGCATCGACGACTACGGTGTCGACATACTCGCGGGTTGCGAGCACAACGCTGGGGTCAATCTTCAACTCGATATTGGCTGTGCTGCTGACGATCAGGTTGATCCGAATCACCTGGGTTCGGCCGGAACCTTGGGCGAGCAGTGGTTTGAACGTCGGTGCGCAGTTGGCGACCGCAACCATGTCCCCATCCGCGTCGTACAACGCAAGTTCACGAACCCACCAACCGCCGATGCTTTCCGGGATGATCTGCTCGGCGATGATCACGCTGGCGTTGGTTGGGTCCACTTTTACCTGGTTAAGCGGCGCGCGGCGGCGCTCGTTGATCAGCTTGGTCTGCGTGCGGCTGGGGATTGGGTCCGTACCGTTGGCATCCCCCACGCCCATCTGGGCAAAGGTCCAGGGCGTACCAAGGGCGGCGGCGTTGGCCTGCTTGGCTTCACCCACGGCGGTGAGAATCGCGAAGAACTGGCTGTTTTGGTCGGTCATGAGTAGATGTCCATCGTGTCGATATGATGTTCGCGGCCACCGATGCGGTACACGCCGCTGATGTCGATATCGCGCTGGGTCGGTGGGTAAACGCTGAGTTCGTCGCCTTCGTACACGCAGCCCCCGATGAATACGGTGCCGGTGCTTTCCAGGCTGATCGCCAAGCCGGTCAGGTGGCGGGTGAGGGGCTTGGCGTCATCGATCAGCCAGGTCAGCTCCTGGTACATTTCTTCGGTAATACCGGTGTCCAGCACGCCAACCTTCAAGGCAAAGGTGGCGGGCACGCCTTCCGGCACAGTCTCCCACCATTCCATCACCTCGATCAGGTAGCCCAATGGTTCGACCACGCGGCGCAGAGCGCCGATGGTGCCTTTGTGGGCGTGGATGTAGCGGGATGAACGAATGGCCGCGCGCTTCGTGGCTTCGGTCCAGTTGCTGTCCCACCGGTCGACGGAGAAGGCCCAGGCCAGGTAAGGCAGCACATTCACTGGGCAGTCGTTCGGGTTGCACAGTTGACGCAGCGGGATCGGCACTCGCTGAATCTGCGCCAGTGCTTGCGCTGCTTGTCGCTCAAGCGGTGTGGAGTTTCCCGGCAGCAGCTGCTGGGCGCCCATTACTCGGCACCCCGCGTGACAGTCACACCGGTGCAGTAGGGCGCCTGGGCTTTGGTGGCGACGATATCGACCCAGTTTTCCAGTACGACCTTGCGGACACCTTCGACAAACAGCGCGGCGTGCAAGGCCGATTCCGACACCTCCATCGCCAGGCGCCGACGTCGGTTGACGTATGCCAGCAAGCGCTGTTCGGCGGCGGCAATAATCGGTTCCGACTCGGGGCCGCTGGTCAGCAGATAAAGCTTGGCTTTGACCTGGTAGCGGATGATCTGCGCGCCTTGCACCGTCAGGCGATCACCCACCGGCCGGCGGTCATCGTCGCTCAGGTAGTTTTTGACGGCAGTGATCAGGTCCGGCGGTGCCGTCCCATCGCCAAGCAGCGATTGCACGGTGACTACTGCCACCGCAGGTGATGGGCTTTCAGCCGTGGCATCGGCCACCCGACCGTCAGCGCCTCGGGCATGGAAGATGTAGCTGTTACGCGGGCCGGCGGTGCTCAGCCCTTCCCAGGACATTTGCGCACGCTCGCGCAAGCTGTCGTCGCTCTCCATGATTCTTGCGACAGGTGGGACCGCCAGGAGCTTGGCTTCCTGAACCACCAGACGCTGGACATTGAAGTTGCCCGCCAGTTGGTCCAGGTCGGGGCCTTTGGCCAGGGCCAGCAGGTTTGCCATCGACGCTTCATTGACCCGCTGACGCCAGATGGTTTCGCGGTAGGCGTTCTCTTGCAGCAGCTTGGTCAGGGGCTCGGCTTCCATTTCGAGGCGAGCGGCAATCTGCGGCTGTTCCTCAATCGGCCACAGGCTGATCATGTAGGCCTTGCGCTCGGCCAGGATCACTTCGAAGTCGATCTGCTCGACGATCTGCGGCGCCGGGAGTTGGCTGAGGTCAATCGCGGCAAAGGAGTTCATACACTGCCCCCCAGTTGCAGCGGCAGGCTCATGCTCAACGGCTCGTTGGTGTCGACGATGGTGCCTTCCAGCTCCAGCACGGACTGACCTTGAAGGTTCGCGCCGAGAAACTGCACACGGCTGAGGCTGATGCGGGTTTCCCAGCGCATCAACGCCATGACGGTGCCCGCGTAGACACGCAGACGTGTAGCGTCGTTGAAGGGATGGTCTACCAGCTCGGGCAGCAGGCTGCCGTATTCGCGGCGCATCACTCGGGTGCCGATGCGGGTGGTGAGGATGTCCGTAATGCTCTGGCCGATGTGAGCCAGGTCGCCGATGGCGCCGCCGGTTTCTCGGTTCATGTTGGCTTACCTGATAGATCGTCGCCTTGCTTGACGCCCTTGGTCAGGTGATTGACCAGGCTGATGCCCGCTGCGACTACGTCTTCCGAAACGTCTACACGGCCGACCACGTTCTGATTGCCCGTTTGGTTGTAATCGCCCAGATGATTAATCGGCCCGATGATGTTGATCCCGCCCTTACTCACCAAGCTGGTGGTGCCACTGTCGGGTAGGGTGGCGCTCAGGTGATGTTGGACGCTGTCGTACTCGATTACCGCGCCATCGGCGTAGGTGCGACGGTGCAGGCCGGCGCGGTTGCCGTTGGCGGGTATGTGGTCGCTGGGCAGGCCGGTGATGACGACGCCATTGGCGAGCTGGCCGGATGGGCTGAACAGGATGACCTGTTCGTCAACGGTGGGCGGATCCCACTCCCGATCGGCACCGGCGCGCAGGGCGAGCCATGGCAGCCAGGCGGTGGTCAGTGAACCAGTTTTTACCTGAACGCGCGGGGGCTCCATCTGCACGGCGGCGATGACGCCGAAGCGGATGAGGTTTTCGAGCATGCGGGAGAGGGCGGCGAAGTCGTTCATGGCGCCGATGGTGGCGTTGCGCGTGCGAGAGCGCAGCAGCTTCGCGTTGTAAGGGCGCACGTTACAAGAGGCGGTTTCTAGGCTAGTGTCAGCCTTGCCAAAATGAGTGCTCGAATAAAAACCTTCAAAGGAGTGAGCTTAATGCTATCAATACTTCATCCGAGCGTTATGCGAAAGGTATACGAACTTTCGGTTGGTCTATTACCCGTATTAGTCAGGGGTGATTCAATTCCTAAGTTGATTGTTAAAATATCAAAGGAAGCTATTTTGACCGCGAAAATGCGGCAGTCCTTCAAGATTCATCTTATTCCTTATGAAATTCCCGGCGTTAAGTCTGTAGGCTTCTTAGCGGCATTTTTTGATGATGAGCGACACCCGTACACTACAGGTGGGGCACTAATTAAGGAGTTGGCGGGGAGGGAGTTGTCTAAGCTGTTTTTGTCCCCTCAAGTTGATGTTCATTTTTTTGATGAGCTTGGTAGGGAAATGCTTGCTTATAGAGCTGAGTTTAAATCCACAAAAAAACATAGAGATATGCTGCGTGGTGCAGTTATCCCGAGCGTTCATGGTTTGAATCAGAGCGCAATACTGAGTGAGATGTCAGATTGGCATATGATAAGTGGCCCGGCAGATGATGAAGCCGCGATCAGCGTAAAATTTCTAGAACCGCTGATGCCCGAAGATATTGTATATTTTGATATGCGTCCAGAGAACCACCGCTATCATGGTAGTGAGGGATTCAGTTCATTTACTCTCGAAAGAGAAATGCCAGGCCCTCCGCAGGAAAAAGAAATTATTGCTTTACTTGAAAGAACGTTTGACTCGAATAGTATCTATCTTGCCCCCAAAAAAACTTATGATAAAGAAGAGGTGGTAGATATTCTTGTGGTTAGCGATGAGAGCGTTATCTTGATTCAGGCGAAAGACAATCAAAATCTTGAGGGGATTCTGAATAAAACAATTGAGAAAAAAAGAACGGCTACAAATAAAGCTTTGAAAAAAGCTATTGCTCAGGTCAAGGGAGCAATAGGTTATCTAAAGCGGTCGGATGATTTTGTTGTGCTTATGGATGGAAAAGAGGTTGAGATAGTTCTGCAAGGGAAAAGGGTTTATTCAGTTATAGTGGTAAAGGAGCTTTTTGACGATGATTACGATGAATACACGCCGCCAATGCTTGAGCTTTATCATCAAACTGGAATTGCTTGCATTCCTTTGTCCTACAGCGAGTTGCATCAGTACTGTCAGTATATTCATGGGGACGCAGCGTTTTTTGAAGCATTTATGAAAGTTTTCAATCACGGGCTGGAGACTGGGATGTTCCCTCGATTGCGCGTTCTGCCCCCGGGATCTGTTGTCAATAACTAGGTCGCAGTGAGATGCGATAAAAGACTGTCGCGGATCATATCTAGATCCGCGTCAGTAAATCCTAGAGTCTCCCGCTGTTCATAACGAGTATAAGGGGCGCCACGTTCCGCACGATCCTTCAAACCATATTGGTGAACCCTGGCAATACGGGCAATCCGCCCGGTGAAGCCTACCGTCACAGTATTGCTATCCCCACGAACCTTCAGATACGACGCGGTCCGCAGCTTCTTGAACATCGCCAGCTTCCGCTTAACCCGCCCCTGCTTCCCCCGCAGGTTCCGCTGCTTACGCGGCGCAAACTTGCTCCCGTCCGGATTCTCCTGGGCCATCACCCGCTTCTGCTGACTGCGGCGCAGTTCCTGCCCAATGCTTCTGGCAAGCTTGCTGCGCTCCCCTGGCTCCAGCCGTTCCAGCAGCACCGCCGCCCAGGTCTCCAGCGCTTCCAGGTTATTCGCCATCAGGCACTCGCCATTCACTGGTGTTGCCCTGGGCCCCAGGCCTCCAGTTTGGATTGAGGTAGCCAACCACGTACTGCGGTTCGTTCGGGTGCTTGACGGTGGTATTGCCCTGGGCATCTTTGCCGACGACGACTTTTTCTGTCAGCGACAAAGTAATGCTGAGGTCCACTTTGTCCTTGTCGAGGATGTCGGCTTCGAACTGGATGCCATTTTTGACCTTGTCCAGGTTCTCCAGCAGCTCGGACTGGTTGACGCTGAGCCAAGCCAGGATGGGCAGGAACACGCTGTCAGGGTGGCCGGCGAATGCGGTGAGGATGATCTGCAGATCGAAGCTGTATTCAAACGACAGCGTATGTGCGGCGGTGCAACGGACCTTGCCGTTGTCGATGAATATCAACAGGCGGTCGGGGTCGTGCTTCAACTCGGCGACGGTGGCCAAGAGGTGAGCGCGCAGGCTTTCGTGCTTGTTCATGGGTTCGCCTGTTGGTGTTTGTAGACCATATCGACCTGGGCGGCGCACTCGGCCCAGGCGGCTTCGGCGCGGTCCTGGTCGGTGAGCTGGTCGCCGTTATTGAGTGGGCTGGTCGCCGGCAGCACGCACGGCGTCACGGCCGGACAGCCAGTCGCGATAAGCGTCGGCGCCGGTGAGGGCGGGGCGCTCGCGCAGCCGGCGAGCAGCGTCAGGCAAAGGCTGATCAGCCCATTTGCGTAGTTCGTCGTTCTCAAGTTTCAGCTCCTTTATGGTTCGCTCGCGTTTCGCCAGGCCCAAGCGCAGTTGGTCCTGCTGGCTGCGCAGGAGGCTCTGTGCATCGCGCTCCTGTTTCAGGGTGGCGGTGAGGGTTTTGGCGGTTTCAAGATTGCGGTCGGCGTCGTCGCGGGCGGTCTTGGCCGCAGCCTTTGCTAGGTCGGTTTTGCCTTCGGCGACGTTGATGCGTGCCTCCTGGCCCCAGATCAACAGCGCCAGGGCGCCGAGCAGGGCAATGCCGTACAGGGCCTGGCGCAGGGGGCTCATGCGCGATACCAGCCAAGTTTGTTCATGGCGACGGTGTCGAATTGCTTGATCGGTCCGCGCACGACCACCGCCCGGGCGCCGTTCATGATCTGGATGGATTCGGCCAACAGCTGCATATCGTCATGCTCTGTCGATTGCGGCACCACCAGCACATCGCCGTCCTGTACCCGCAGCTTTTCCAAAGCGTCGAAGTCGATCATGCCGCCACCCCTCGCCCGCACTCGCAACCCGCGTGCCGTTCGTAGGCGCGCTGGAGCTTGGTGTCGTACAGATTGCGCAGGTAATCCGGCCCGTTGTAGAGCTTGGCGAACTCGGCCCATTTGCGGGCTTTGAGTGCCTTGTGCAGCGCCGGGTCGGTTTCAATGAAGCGTGTGAACGCGTCGAACTGCTGCGATTCGCCGGCACTCATCGCCGCCACAAAGTCCTGCACGCTGGCGTAGCCAAGGCGCTGCCAGTGAAAGCCCATGATCTGGAAGGCGCCCCAGGACGCGGACTCCAGCGCAGCGGTTTCGTCGATCAGGCGGGCCATGGCCAGGCGTTGGTGTTCGGCGGTACCGCCGCTGTACCCGCCGGATTTCGGGTTGACCAGGGCAGGGTTGGCGACCGCGAGTTGGTCGGTGTGACGCTTGAGTTCGGCCGGGTCGTCGCCTGGGTGGCGGACCTTGGCGAGTTGGCGGTACATGATGTGGCGTTCGAACAGAATCACCGGCTTGCCGTTGTCGAGAAAGCCCCTGCCCTTGGATTCCACCTCGTTGACCGCGTAGATGCTCGCCAGTGGCACGCCAAGGCGATCGGCAGCGGTCACCAGATCGACATTGCGCAGCAGCTGGGCGCAGTCGCCACCGGCAAGGCTGGCTTGCGTCTTGGTACCGGCGACACCATCGGCGACCAGGCCGACTTTGAGCTGGTAGGCGCGCACGGCGATTTCAGTGGCGTCGCCGTAGTCACCGTCCGGCACCAATTTGGCGCCGTGCTTGTTGAGGTTTTTTTGCAGGATCAGTACCGCTTGCGAGCGGTCGCCGTGGCGAAGGGTCGTCATAGCTGCTCTACCTTCCGGTTGAAAAACTTCTTCGCCGCCGCGCGGGTGCCTTCCACGCCGAGCAGCCCGATAACCCCGCCGAAGAACGGCGCGGTGGACGTCGGGATGCCGAGCAGCGCCAAGCCGTGGCTCGCGGCCAGGGCCAACGTGCCGCATAGCGGGGCTTCGACCACCATCCGGCGGAAGGTGCCACCGCCGTACATGATCCGCAGGGCGGCGATGATCAAGGCCAGGATTCCGGCGTAAAGAGTCGGCCAGTTCTGTTCGAGCCAGGCGGCGAGCCAGGCCCAGGTGTCGGGACGGTCAGGCATGCGCTTCATTCCGTTGTCCAGGGTTGGTGGGTTCAAGGGCTGGGTGCCGCAGGGTCAATTCCATAGCTGCACCATCTGCCGCTGGTGCGCGGTGGTTTGAGCTTCGGGCATGTTGACGACAAGGCCTTGCGGGAGGATCGGGCCGTGGTCGGCCAGACCGGGGTTGGCCTCAAGCACGGCCTCGGTAACACCGGCGGTGCGGCCGTAGAACCGCCAGCAGAGGGCGTCAACGGTGTCGTTTTGGTTGGTGCGGACGGCGACGGGCATCAGATCAACTCCACGGTGGTGCGGGTGCGGCCGAGGAAGTCACGCACGGCCCAGCGCAAGTCGCGGCGGTAGTCGTCAATGTTGGGGGTGAGTGCGTCGGCTTTGTCGCTGCCGGTGTTGGTCACGCTGTAGTCGCGGTACCGCTCGCAGACTTCGGCGCCGGTGCCGGCCTCGATCGCGCGGCGGTAGAGGTGGACCTTGACCGACACGTCCTTGATGCGGTCGCCCGGCACGTCGGCGAGGGTGACGTAGCCTGCGGCCTGTTGCGCGGTGCGCCACTCGCTCAGCTCGTTGTTGAGGTTGATCGCGGCGGCGATCACTGCGGTTTCAAGTCGCGCAGGGGTGACGCTGGGGTCAATGCGCAGAGTGGCGCGCAAGCCGTCCAGATCAATCGACGGCCAGAATGGGTCGGTGTTGATGTGGCCGCTGTCGACTGTGCCGCTGGCTACAAATGCGCTCATGACTGCACTCGAAAATAGGTCGCCGGTGGTCGGGGCTTCACGTTCAGGAGGAGCGGCCTGGCCGATCCGCCCCGAGCCGGCGGGGTGCGTGGGGACGCTCTGTTAGCTGCATGCTTCTAGGTAGAAGGTGCAGCGTATTTTTTCAGGAGGCGTTCGGCGCCGTCCAAGTCCTTCTTGCCGCCGCAGCTGTCGTGCAGCTCGATGGCGCGCTTGAGCAGGTCGATACCGGCCTGAATTTGCCCCGGCTGGCCGGGTTCCTCTGCCGTGATACCATGCACCGTGGCACGGCCCGTTGCCAGGTAGAGCTTGGCGCGGGCTTGGTCGGGCATGTCTTCGTCGTCGGTCAGCTCAATGGTGCGATGCAAGATGCTCAGGTCGAACGTGCCGTTGGTTTTTTGCGCCTTCAGTGCTGCGGTGGCGATTTCTTCCGCGACCAGGCAGCCGGTGGTGCGCTCGAAACGGTCGGGCATGATCAGCTTGTGCTTGAGCACGTAGTCGGCGATGTCCAACGCACCGGCGTATTCACCGGCGTCGATCCGCCAAACCATGATGGTGGTGAGGACGTCATCCTGAGCGCCGTTGCCGCCCGCAAGTACGCCCTCGACATAAGGCACGTACTGAGGCAATAGCTGCGGCTTGAGCGCTTCCTTGGCAGCAGTGGACTGGATCGCCTTCAGGCGTAGCCGATCCTGTAGCAGCTGATTCAACTGGTGCTCGTAAGCGGTCGCACCGGCCATGGATTGCTGCGGTGCGGTTTTCGCTGCTTCCATGGCCGCGCGAGCGCGGCGTTGGTGGGCTTGGGCAATGCTGAGTGCCATGGGATTAACCCTCGCCGCCGGCGTCTTCGACTGGGGTGATGTTTTCCAGCAGGCAACCCAGGCCGTATTCCTCGACCACGTACGCCTCGTTCGACGATTCGAAGTTGCTGACTCGGTTCCACTCCGGCTCTTCCTTGAGGTAGCGGCGGCGCCCGCCGATCTGCCAGTACACGGACAGGTTGGCGAAGGTGGTGATGAGGATCGTGCCTTCGGGGATGTACGGCACCTCGTACAGCGGCAGGCCACCGACGCGGCGTTGCGAGATGATCAGGTCGCTCGCCAGGGTGTTGGTCGCGTCCTGGTCCTTGTTGACCAGGGCCAGGAACTTGTCGTGGACCAGTTCGCGGCCGGTCAGCACGACCAGGCCAGGGTTGCGGCGAAACCAAGGGTCGAGCAACTGGATAGCGTCGTAGACTAGGGCGTCGATGTTCTTGAAGTCCCCGGTTTTGCCGATGGTGATTTTTCCGGCGACAGCACCTTCCTTCAGCACGCGGTCTGGGGCGTGGGTGCGGTACTGCTGGAGCCAGCCGATGTTGACGTCTTCCAGCAACGGGTGCGCGGTGCGGTCGGTTTGCTCTGCGGCCGAAACGCCATAGAAACCGATCTGGATGCGGTCGAGCGCCTGGCGTTGAGCAATGGCGCTGGACAGGCGGGTCTGGAAGTCCGGGAACTTTGCCCAGGCATCGAGCTGCTTGTAGCTGACGAAGGTGTCGAAGTCGGTCTGTTCGGCCTTGTACTTGTCGCTCGACAGAGTGCCAATGCTGCGCGGCTCACGCTTCTTGAGGTTGGTGTTGGTTCGGCTGGCAACGGTGCCGCCCACGCCCAGGCCGACCTTTTCGCCTTCCTGTTCATCGACGCCGATGACGTTGACCTTGGTCAGGAACTCGCTGGATTCCTGAATCTTGGTTTCCAGGCGCTGCTGGATAGTTGGATCAACGCTGAACGTGGCGGTGGCCGATTCGACGCCGTTGAGCTGCGCGACCTGGCTGAGGTAGCCGGCAAAGAGTTTTCGAGTGTCGTTACGCATGGGTGTCTCCGATAGTGGGCTGGGCGGTGTAGGCCGCAGGTCAGAACTCAGCCAGGGCTTGGTTGCCGCCGCCGGTTACCGGTGGGCGCTGGGTTTGGGAGTGGTCTTGGGTTTTACCGAGGGTGGTTTTCAGGTCGGTCAGGTCTTTGCTGAGCTGCTCAACCTTGGTGTTCAAATCGCCGGAAAACTTCTTCTCGGCAGCCAGTTGCTCGGGCAGATCCTTGACGTGGTCGGCGATCGCTTCGACGGCCTGGCCGATCTGGGCGAACTCGGCATCGTCCTTTGCCTGCTTGCCGCCCAGTAGCGCCTGTACTTTGCTGAAGAGCTGGGCGCCGAGACCGGGCTTGTCTTCGATTTCTTCAAATTGCAGCTCGGTTTCCACGGCTTCGGTGAACATCGAAGTGCTGGAGTAGTGGCGATCCTTGAACGGGCTGGATTCAGGCTTTTGCGCGGAGAACGCCAGCACGTCGGTGCCCAGGCTGGCCGGTGAATCGGTCACGGCCAGGCCGACGATGTAGGCTTCGCCGGTATCGGCGAAGCTGTCGTCGATCTCGATCGAGGTGTAGATCTTCTGTTTGGCCTTGTTCATGGCGATCAGCTCAGGCGTCGGTTCGACCTGGGCGAACAGGGCTAGCTTTTTCAGGCCGTGGATTTCTACTTCTTCGGTCTTGACCGCGAGCACATCACCGTAGGCTTTGAACGGACTGTCCGGCATCACACTACGGAAGTGCTCCAGCCAAATACGGGCGCCGTAAGTGGATGGGTTGAAGTTCTTCGCGGACTGTTCCAGCCAGCTGCGTTTGATGGTGCGCTTGTCGGAAGTAGCGCCCTCGACGGCGACGCGGAACCAGTTGCTGCGAAATTTCTTCATGTCGGGAATCCTCAATGCATAGGGCGCTTGATGCGTTGCAATGAGGGGCATGGTCGTGACGCGCGCGAGTTGCGGCAACGGGGCGGGATTGTAGGGAGCGGGACTACAAGGGGCAGCGCTACTGACTCGCCGGCGCGGGCGGCAGCATCGCGGCCATGACTACGACTGAACTGCTCCCGATCGATCCCCGACGCCAATCCAAGTTTCTGTATTGGATGGGTTGGCGTATCTGCGAGATTGCCGAGGCTACGGGCGAAAAGGAAAAAACGCTACACAGCTGGAAGGCCCGCGACGAGTGGGACCGGGCGGATAACGTCGAGCGCATTGGCGGGGCGTTGGAAGCACGGTTGGTGCAGTTGATCCTCAAGGAAGGCAAGAGCGGCGGCGACTTCAAAGAGATTGACCTGCTGCACCGCCAGTTGGAGCGGCAGGCGCGTATTGAGCGTTTTCAGGGCGGTGGCACGGAAACCGAACTTAATCCCAACCTTGCCAAACGCAACGAAGGCCCGAAGAAAAAGACCCCGAAAAACGACATCAGCGAAGAGCAGATCGAGCTGCTGCGCGAAGCGTTTATCGATGGCTGCTTCGACTACCAGAAAGACTGGCACCGGGCCGGCAATCAGCGCACCCGCGTCATTCTCAAGAGTCGGCAGATCGGCGCTACCTACTACTTTGCCCGCGAGGCGTTTATTGATGCGCTGGAGACTGGGCGCAATCAAATCTTTCTGTCGGCTTCGAAGAACCAGGCCTACCTGTTCCGGGGGTACATCCAGGCGTTTGCCCGCGAGGTTGTCGGTGTCGAGTTGACAGGTGATCCCATCGTGCTGCCGAACGGCGCCGAACTGTTCTTCCTCGGCACCAATGCGCGTACCGCCCAGGGCTACCACGGCAATTTCTACTTCGACGAATTCTTTTGGACGTTCAAGTTTGAGGAGCTGAACAAGGTTGCGTCGGGTATGGCAATGCACAAGAAGTGGCGCAAAACCTACTTCTCGACGCCTTCGACCATGGCCCACGAGGCCTACACCTTCTGGACGGGCGAGCGCTTCAATAAGGGCAAGCCGGCAGCGCAACACACCAAGGTCGATGTTTCCCACGGTGCGCTTCAGCAGGGCCGTTTCTGCGAGGACCGGTTGTGGCGCCAGATCGTCACCATCCTCGACGCGGAGGAGGGCGGTTGCGACCTCTTCGACATTGAGGAATTGCGGCGGGAGTACAGCCCCGAGGCGTTCGCTAACCTGCTCATGTGCGAGTTCGTCGACGACGGGGCGAGCATCTTCCCGCTCACGGTGTTGCAGCCATGCATGGTTGATAGCTGGGTTGAATGGGCCGAGGACTACAAGCCGTTTGCCATGCGGCCGTTCGGCGACCGCCAAGTGTGGGTGGGTTATGACCCGGCGGAAACCGGCGACTGCTCGGGCCTGGTGGTGGTCGCACCCCCGATGGTGCCAGGGGGCAAGTTCCGGGTGTTGGAGCGTCACCAGTTCCGAGGCATGGACTTCGCGGCCCAGGCCAGCGTGATCAAAGCCGTATGCGATCGCTACTGGGTGACGTACATCGGGATCGACGTCACCGGCCTGGGTAGCGGCGTGGCGCAGCTGGTGCGCCAATTCTTCCCCAACGTGACCACCTTCAGCTACTCGCCCGAGGTCAAGACCCGTCTGGTGCTGAAGGCTTACGACGTGATCCACCGTGGCCGGCTGGAGTTCGATGCTGGCTGGACCGACATGGCGCAGTCTCTGATGGCGATCCGCAAGACCATCACCGCAGGCGGTCGCCAATTCACCTACACCGCCGGCCGCAACGACAACACCGGCCACGCTGACCTGGCGTGGGCGCTCTTTCATGCATTGCACAACGAACCGCTGGAGGGGCAGACCACTGCCAACACCGGGCGGATGGAGATTTTTTGATGTCGAACCGCCGCAGAAATACCAAGCAGTTGGCCCAGCCCGCTACGGTTTCAACGCAGGAGTTTATTCCGCGCAGTGACAGCAAGATGGAGGCGTTCAGCTTTGGTGATCCATCACCGGTGCTGAGCAGCCGGGAGGTGTTTGATTACCTGGAGTGCTGGTTTAACGGGCGGTGGTATGAGCCGCCGCTGTCGCTGGATGGGCTGGCGCGCTCGGTGGGTTCTAGCGTGCATCTGCATTCGGGGCTGATGTTCAAGCGCAACCTGTTGAGCAAGACGTTTATCCCGCACCGGCTGTTGTCGCGCGCTGCATTCGAACAGTTCGCCCTGGACTTCCTATGCCTGGGTAACGGCTATCTGGAAGGACGGCGCTCGATGCTCGGCCTGGTGCGCGAGCTGGTACCGCCGCTGGCGAAGTACATGCGTACGGGCAAGGACGGGCGGCAGTTCATGGTCCAGGGCTGGAAGGAGGAGCATGAATTTCAACCGGGTACGGTCTTTCATCTGCGAGAGGCGGATCTACACCAGGAGGTGTACGGGCTGCCTGAGTGGATCAGCGCGTTGCAGTCGGCGTTGCTGAATGAGTCGGCCACGTTGTTTCGCCGCAAGTATTACGAGAACGGCAGTCATGCTGGCTTCATCCTCTACATGACCGATGCCGCGCAGAACGAAGCGGATGTCGATTCACTGCGTAAGGCGCTCAAGGATTCCAAGGGGCCAGGTAACTTCCGCAACCTGTTCGTGTATTCGCCGAACGGTAAAAAGGACGGGTTGCAGATCATCCCGGTCAGTGAAGTGACGGCCAAGGACGAATTCAACTCGATCAAAAACCAGACCCGCGACGACGTGCTGGCCAGCTTGCGCATTCCGCCGCAGTTGATGGGCATCGTGCCGCAAAACGCGGGTGGTTTTGGGTCGATCAGGGAGGCGGCGCAGATCTATGCGGCCAATGAACTGGAGCCGATTCAGGCGCGTATGGCGCAGGTGAATGACTGGCTCGGGGAAGAGGTCGTGCGCTTCAAGCCCTATGAAATTCCCGTGGGGGGCTAAAACCCCCTGCGCAGCAAACGAGGCGACGAACCGGTGCGTCAACGCCGGTTCGACGCTGAAACACTCGAACACGCCGAGTGCTCCAACCAAGGCCTCGCCCCACTGCGCAGGGGGTGCGAAGCCTAAGCGAATCCAATTGTCGAAACAAGGATCACTTATGAGCACACCGATAATCCCGTGGATGGGCGGCAAGCGTCGCCTGGCAGATCGCCTTATTCCGCTGTTCCCACCACATGAATGTTACGTCGAGGTCTTTGCCGGCGGCGCAGCGCTTTACTTCATGCGGCCCCAGGCTGCGCCGGTTGAAGTCCTTAACGACATCAATGGCGACTTGGTGACGTTGTACCGCGTGGTGCAGAACCACCTGGAAGAGTTCGTGCGCCAGTTTAAGTGGGCACTCAGCTCCCGCCAGGTGTTCGAATGGCAGAAGATGACCAGGCCGGAAACGCTCACCGACATCCAACGGGCTGCGCGATTTTTCTACCTGCAGCACCATGCGTTCGCGGGGAAAGTCAGCGGGCAGACCTTTGGCACGGCCACCACCGGGCCGGCGATAAACCTGCTGCGGATTGAGGAGAACCTATCCGCTGCCTGGCAGCGGCTCTCCGGGACCTATGTTGAAAACCTGGGCTGGTTGGAATGTGCTGAGCGCTACGACCGGCCACACACCTTCCACTACATGGACCCGCCTTACTGGCAGACCGCCGGTTACGGAGTGGACTTTGCCTTTGAAAACTACGAGCGGATGGCCGAGTTCATGCGGCGCTGCAAGGGGAAGGTAATGGTCAGCATCAACGACCACCCCGATATTCGCCGTGTGTTTGATGGGTTTCACTTTGAAACGGTGGACATCCGTTACAGCACGGCGAACCAACGGCAGGGTAAAACCGAGGTGAGCGGCGAGTTGGTGATCATGAATTGGGAGCCAGCAGCACTGGGTGGGCTGTTCTAGAGCACTGGCTCGATCAAACTGGCGCCCTTGTTTCTCACGTTGCCCACGGCGGTGCTGACCTTGAACCATTCAAAGGCCTCGGCCGGCTCGCCCTGGTGCAACACCATCTGCTCGGCACGTTCTTTTGGCGTTGCCGGGTCCAGCCATTCGCGGGCAAGGTCCGGCGTCAGAACCACGGGCCTTCTGTCGTGAATGTCCACCATTCCGCCAGCGCTGTCGGCGGTGATGATCACAAAGCCGTCATGCTCGCCTGGGCCTTCATAGGGGTCTGGTAGTTGGCCGATGGCCGCGCAGAAGATCGGCGCGCCGTCCCTCCTGCGGATCAGGTAGGGCTGTTTTTTCGGCCCACCTTCATCCACCCACTCAAACCAATTGTCGATAGGCGTGATTGCCCGGTGCGGCCAGATCGCCCGGAAGAAAGGGCCGTGGGCGACCTTTTCGACGCGTGCGTTGATCGGTGCGGCGCGGTCTTTCGCCCAATGCGGTCGCCACCCCCAGCGAACTGGATCAGCGTGCAGCATTTCACCTTGCAGGTGCAGCAATGCCACCTGGGTCGTCGGAGCAATGTTGTACCGCTCGATAGGTTGGTCGCCCACCGAGTTTGCCAGGGCGTTGGGCATGCTCAGCGCCGCAACGAAGTCATGGATTCCCCTGTACTGCGACAGCCTTCCGCACATAGCCAAGCCCTCCTTCCGTTTGATCTTAGACAATCGTGGTCGGTCGAGGTCTCATCTCGTTGACGATTCGCTTCAGGCCTTCGGCTTCACGCTGACTTACGGTCAGTGACGTCGTTAGGGTGTCGATCTGCTTGCGCATCTCAGCCGCTTCACCGCCTCTCTGACGGAGGTATCCAGCGAACTCGGCGTTCTTGGCCTGGGTAGCCAGCAGCATCTGGCTGATTCCAAAGACATCCTCCCGTGCTTTGCGCAGTTGCACGTTCAGGTCCTGGATCTCGTTCTCCAGGAGGCGGCAGTGCTGCCGGTACATTTGCAATGGGGTAGGGAGGCCAAGCCAGCCGAGGGTGTCTTCATCGTTATTCATGGGTGCGAATCCAATACTGTATGCGCATACAGTAGTCGAGGTTAGCTCATGACGCGATTTGAGGCGACGAACTGTAGGAGTGAGGGGGGCTTGGGGTCAGAAAAAATCAGCTGGGATAGATGAAGGTTTGCCTTTCAGTAGCATGAAAAAACCCAGCTCAATATAGCATTTGCAGGGTGTCACGGCAAGCCAAAGCGGCCGCGAGGACCAATAAACACGGGGCTTCGGGGGCTGCGCTGGAGGAACCCAGCGAGCTGCCGGCTGCGTGGGGAGTTGGCGTGCCACATTTAGGGCCACAGGCGTGCTACACCGGGGGCATTGGCGTGCTTCACCACCCGGCGCGCGCCGTCGTCCCCCCACCTCGCCTGCGGGCTAAATGGGTCGTTTTTTCTGCGCACCTTCGGACCATTCGCAGCGGCCCAGCTTGGGGCTCTGATCGTCGTTGTGGGGGGGGGGAAGCCTGCGGAACCCTGCGAAGGTGGGGGGGGCGCAAAGCTCACAACCGTGTGAGAGCAGCCGGATCCAGTTGCTGCCTCGGGAAAAGGGTTAGGTTTTTTTTGAGTGGGGCGTGTTCGGCTGGAAGCCCCGTATTTATTGGGCTTGAGACCTAACTTTGATGGGTTAGGTTGGGTTAGATTAAAAGTTAGGAGTCTGTAACTATATGTTTTTAAAGGAAATAATGTGTTGAGTATTTAACATCAATAACGGTTAGGTAATTACCAGTGCTAACCAGAAGCTAACTTTGCCAGTCCTTCGCAAACCCGTACCAGACAAGGCTTTCATAGCATCCAGTAAAAAACTAACCCTCCTAACCTCTTTGCCGTGGGTCAACATGAAAACGCGAGATGCGCCTAGGGCGGTGGCTTTTGAAGCTGCGTATTGCATTGCGGAGTGCTCACATCCCTTACGTTCACGCACACGCGTTATCACCTACAAGCTTAGGATGTGGGTGTTTGCAGAGGGCATTGGGATTGGAGTGAGAGAGACTTGTGGTAAAGCACGTACATCATGCATAAGCAGGATCGCTGCCGTCTACATTAAGTAGAGGCAGCGACTTTATACTTATGGTGCACTCAATTCCAACTCGTTGAAGATCTGCATAGGGTCTTCTGGTTGGAGAGCCCACCTATAAGCGGGATGAACCTCCCAGTCGTAACCGAAGTCTACAAATTTATTAGAGAGATACCTATTTTCTTCGAAATACTTACGATCAATACCGGCAGCAGTTGCCTTGCGAGCGGTGATGAAATTTATTTTGAATAAAAAGGCGGCGAGTTCTTGGGTTTGTATTAATCCGCTGTTAGCCCAGCGGAATTTGCCTTGTTCTTCGATGCCCTTAAGTTTTTTCAGTAATAGGTCGGTTGTATAGATATAACCCTGTCCCAGTTTTCTTTGGGCCTTAGTAGGACGCATTCCCAAAATCAATCTCTCGATAGTCGGAAGCTCAGATCTGTATTCATTTATGGTGTCTTGAAGTCTGCCCTGAGAGTACTCTTCGAAAACAGCTTCTAGATTGCGCGTTGTAATTACTGTGGAGTTCTTTGACTTTGCTTCGCGGCCAGCTAGAGTCAAAAGCTTTACCAAGTCCCGGGGTCTTTTTCGAATAAGGGACATTAGCACTCGATACATGGGTGCATCTTGCCAATGACCTTTGCCGGAGAATTTTTCTTCGATGATCGGGCTTAAGTAGTGCATCATCTGTGACTGATGTTTTTCTAAGAATTCGGCTTCGGTAACTTTTCCACCAAAATAGCTATCAATTCTTTTTGATAGTAACGCTAGGATCTCATGATTACTCCAAGAGAACCAGATTACCGAGCCTTCGGTTTTATCGGTAGATTCATCAGATGTCCGTGCTAGGTAATAAACATCTGAACGCAGGCTGATTCGGAAATAAATGCCGCGATTCTCAGTAGAAATATCTCGGATGGCATTCAAAAGTGCAGAAATTCGTTGGATGTCGTGTTTGCGTCCTTGCCATCCACGGTCAAGATCATCAATGTAGACCGAAATTTTTTGATGTTGAAGAAAGTCTTTCAAGATTGCTTGTTTTGCCGGAGTAAGATCTGCTTTGTCCTGTTTGATAGTTGATGAGAGGAAGTCTAAGGCCGCACCACCGTATTGGTTTAGTTTTCCTCTCCAACCATCGTATAACATCCCGAATGATGTTAAGGCTTTCTTAGCTATAATCTCGTTTATTCCAGTCTTCCAATCTCTAATCATTTTCAAAAAGTCGTCGCTATCTTCTCCGATGTCGACAATATCATTGGGCCTAATTAAAAGGGTAAGGCGGTTTTTTAATGATTCTTCGTTTATAGCGACTTGAAACAGTGCTGATTTTCCTACACCCTTATGTCCGACGACTATTCTTAGTGGCAGGTCGTTAACAACTTGAGCGTAAGTTTTGCCTTTGAAGTAATATTCCCTTAGGCGTTCTGGATCTTCATCTTCGGCAGCTTCATGGCCGAACAGTTTTTGCAATTCAAATTCTTCGAAATCCATTTTGCGACCTTCTTTGTAGAGGGTGTTATAGAATTATTTTCAGTTCTGAGCACAATTTTTTCTTGAAATATCTCGCGTCTCTGCGAAAAGTCGCCAGCGTTTCAGAGGTGCCACTCCAAAATTAGTTGTACCTCTATCTTCTACAGTCGAGACAAGGCCCATCGAAGCTTCTTCGATATACGGATGTTTTTCCTGGATTCTGGAGAGTACGTCGGATTGGGGATATTCGGTGGGCACGTCATCGACTCCATTCGTATGCTCTTAGAGGATAGCAGTCAGATCAATCAAAATGCCATCACCTCAAAGGCGAGATTTCGTTCGATGATACAGGCGGGGCTTCCAGCAAAGAGAAGCGTCCGTGGGGGACCTCGATTTTGCTTAAGTTTTCTCGCCTGCATAGGCAGGCAATATCATGGTGGTTTGATAGAAGATCTGCATGCGCCAGAAACCAAAATCTATTCATTTGTCTTTTGAATCAATAAGTTGCGATCTAATATTTTGACGATCAATGAAGAGCGTACTGCCTTTTTACTAGTCAGGTCCTTTCTGCTTTGGGCACGACCAGCTCAGGGGCGGCCCAACCTTTTCAACCTCGCTAGGCCCTGCTTTATGTGGCCGGCGTTATCATCGAGTGTGTGAAGTGCCCCCCGCACGTTCTCTCCTATTTCAAAATTGTTTTGCTGCTCAGCCCAAATAGTCAGCTCCATCACAGCCGCTTCGAGCGCCAGTTGATTTTGATAAAGTCTTTCCAGCACATCTGCCAATGAGTATTCGCTTGTCATGGTATGCGACTCGTTCTCAAAGAGCTCAAGCATAGCAGTGGCAAATCTCATAGTTGCGAAGGTCGAAAAAAAGGGCGGAGCGTCAGTGCATGGGGGTGGTGTTGGTACGAAAGTGGTACGGAATTTTCTGAGATGCTTGGAACATCACGTTTGATGTGGCCTGCAGAATTAGCTGTTCCAATCCATCACCGAAAAGGCTGATGTTTTTCGCTCATGACCGGCAGCAGTCGGCCAAAAGCAGTCACTGCGCGGATGCTGAATGGGAAGCGGTGAGCGTCTGGTGTGATGTGGGTTCGAACCTCCCCTTCACCGCCAAACTCAAAAAAAACAAACAACTGATTTTCCTAGAGAAAGTCGGGAATTTGTGGTTTTTTACGTCAAAAATATAGCCCCATGGGACCACCATGAGACTGGCACTTCTTTTTGGTGCGCTTTTGGGTCGCCAGATAGGGGGCAATTGCTCTCTCTGTGAACTTAATGTTAAACCCACCACTCGTTACAGAAGGGGGCCAATTCGTGTGCCCCGTCTTCAACTGTTTGAAAGCTTGGGTAGGAAGTCATGTTTGGCGCCAGTAACAAGAGTCATCCCGCAGAGAGCCGTTCTGCTCATTCACTCGCCAGGATTGCGCACGCAGTCACCGGATTTGAAGCACGGGATTGTGAGATTCTCACGCGTGAGTTGATATTGAATCTTCATGAGGAAGAGACAATTTCCGGACTCGACGCTGAAAACCTACGAATCCTGAGCAAAGTGGCGCTTGAAAAGCGTCTCTTTGAAATTGCGAATTTTTAAGATTTGCGCATTGCCTGAATCGACATAACGCCGCTTATGTTCAAAAGGCCCCCACACTTTAGCCAAGTACGGGGGCCTTTTTGTGTGCTCACGCAAACCAGAACCCCCTAGACTGGTAGACCGACTCCCCCTAAAGTGCTGTCACGCAACACCTGACACCTACTCGATAAGGAATCGCGCCATGCCGTTACCCGTTACGCCGTACTTTGCGGAGCGCCTGAGGTCCCTCGGCGCGTGTTCCGCAAACGTAGCGTTTCTGGATGGGCCTAAAGAGGTCGACCATGAGCGTGCTTGACGATAACGAGGGAAGCGTGACGGCTCCCTTGGAGGAATGGGCCCGTGACTGGGAACTGGGCAAGAGTTGGTTGGTATGCCGGCACTGCAAAGGCCTGCAGAGTTACCGTGGCGGTAGTTCGCAGTTGCCTTTCCGTGCGCATCTAGCCCAATGCCCAGCTTTGAATCGTAGGGAACAATTTCCATTGTTGGAGTTGCGCGCCGCCTTGGACGCGCTCCGTCCGGTGACGCCATGAGTTTGATTTTTACGCTGAACGGAATCAGCCTGCCTGACCTGATACGCACCAAGTTGGCCAACCACCTGGAGCGCTTTGCCCGAGTTGAGGATTTGCGCGCCCTGGAGCTAGCCCGGGATCGCGCGGAAGGCTTTATAGAAGGCGTGGAGGCGGCGCGTGCGTTGACTCCGGCCACCATCGAGGCGCTGCTTATTGCGGTTGAGGAAGCGGCGTTGGCGCGCCGCCTGGAGCTGACGCCATGATCGGCGAAGCGATACAGTCAGACACCCTGATAGCATTGGTCAGCCAAAACGCGGTGCGTGAGGCCGTGGTGGGCCGCGTTGCCGGCGATAACAGCCAGTGGACTTTATCCATCCGCTTGGGTGGTCCTACGGCGCGCCTGATACCAGTGCGTTCGCGACGTGAGCCGTTACGCACCTGGGCGAGTCTCACGGCCGTAGGCCGGTTCGCCGAAGCGGTGGGTCTCAATAGGATCAGTGTTGAGCTGTGACCGGTGATAGCTTCAACGCCAGTTGCAGCATCCCCACCATGTCTGGCCCGTCCTGGTTGATCCACGTGCCATAGTGCTGACGGATCATGTGTTGGTATGCCCCATTTGTTCGGCGATCCAATCAATTGAAGCAATGCCAGTGGTCAGAAACAGACTGGCGTGCGTATCCACGCATTGGAGAAGTTCTCGCGAATGGTCGCTTTTGGCCGATTGCCGCCTGTCTTGAGGCGCAGGGCGTGACTGCTTGAAAAGTAGTGTTGGTACGAAAGTGGTACGCGGCTTTCAGGTCGGCTCTGTAGAGCAAGGAATACGTGGCCTACAGGATTAGTAATTCCAATCCATCATCGGAGCAACGGAGAAGCGGCGGGAGAGTGGGGCGGTGTGTAGGGGCATGGGGGATCTGAGTTAGCGAGGCGAATGGGGCGCAGTTTATCAGGGATGGGTGTTGGGTGCCGGGGGGGTGCGCTGCGTTTCTCACCTCTTCGCCCGTCGTTGCCGAGCATTCCGCCCAGACGCCTTCCCCAAGCGTCAACCTGAACCAATCCTGTCACTCAGCAAAATTTCATGATTCCCAACGGCCCTGAGGCCTACGATCACTCTTAATAGGGGCCCCTCGCGCCTCCAGCCCACAGGGAATTGAACAATGATCTCGAATCTCGTCAAAGTCGTGATGATCGCCGGCGCGTTGCTGTTGAGTGCGTGTTCGTCGGGGTCGTCGGGTGTGAGCAGCGACCCTTGTTTCACTGGGGGATGCCAGGCGTTCGGCGACCATAGCCCTGGCAAGGCGGCCAAGATGAGTTTTGGTGGCAGTGGGTTGGGCAGCAGTTATGGGGAGTATGGGTCGGGGTTGTTGCATGATGACTGATTAAGCATGGGGCTACTGCGCAGCCCAACGCGGGGCAGCCCGCTCACCACAAAGGGGAGGGGGGTTTAGGCTTTGGCCTGGGCAAGCACAGGTAGATGCCCAAGCTCACGCCATGATGGATCTCGCCAGTGGGGGGTTAGCGGGCAGTGACCGTGCCTCTATGGAAGATCTCGCGTCGAGCGCGGCGGCTGATGTTTTCGTGTTTGCTCAGCGCATAGAGTTCATCAAAACGACTGCGATCAATCCCTTCATAGTTGCCCAATGCGTCCATGACCATCTGATCGTAATCCTGCTCGATCACGAACCGGAAAATCTCCCGCCGATAGAAAAAACCAAACTGAAAGGCCAGCACCTCGCTCAAGTGTTCGGTCGGGCTGAGGAAGCAGTTTTCCAGGTCGATGGCTTTGGTGTGCTCGGGGTGCGCCAGGTTGACCATCACATTGTTGGCCCAGAAATCCATGTGCACGACACCCTTGCCGTGCAGGGCATGCAGTAATTTGAATGACACGGTGATCAGGCTGCGGATGTCGCGCTTTTGCTTGAGCCATTCCAGTCCGTTGAGGTAGCCGTCGAGCAGCTCGGTGAAGATGAAGAATTCCTGGATCAGGCCAAACACCGACTTTCTGTAGCCGAAACCATACAGGCTGGCGACAGGAGCGCCGCGTTTGTGTGCGGTGTAGGTGTTGAGAACTTCTTCGACCGGCCAGTCGAACGTGCCGTCGCGCTTGGAGCGGCCGAACGTGACGCGCAGTTTGGGCCGGAGGCTATCGAGTGGTTGGGATTTGGCGAACAGGTCGTTCTCCATCCCTTTCAGCGGGGCGCTGACGCGGTCTGTCAGTTGGTAGCGCGTGTCGATCAGGTTCTGAATCGCTTGCTGGGTGCTGTCGTCAGCGCCTTGCGTAGTGAAGACCGTAGCGTTGCGATGGGTGAGTGTCGATGGGAAGCTCTTTAGCACGCAGCTGTCGGGAAAGCTCAAAACACATCCTTGTCATTCATAAATATGACAAATATGTTACAGGTTGGCGGCATTGGATCCAACCTGAACCTTTCCTGAACGGAAATTAAATAAGGGCGTCAATCGCCTTTTTTTTCTTGATTCGGCTTGAGCGTCCTGAGCCATTTCGATTGTGGGCGAATGGCGTGTGGGTCATTTTCAGCAAAAAATTACCGTGAAAGATATCAGGCATGGTGCCCTAATGGCTTAGGGCTATTATGTTACTTTCGTAAGTACTCTTGATGAAAACAACCTTTTTCGCGAAATTGTTTATTGTTTTTATTGCTTCCCTGCTGGTCTGCGTTGTTTATTTTCTTATCTATGAGTTTCCGTAGCGTTGTTCATGCTCAGTGTGACTGTTTGTATTGTCGAATGAAGAACCTGTCGAGTACGAAGACACTGCCTAAAACCAGTCCTAAAAAGGCACCCATAAAGGCAAACTTTTTGGTGCTTTTATTCGTGGAGGTATTTCCATCATCAAGCGTGTTGAATGCTTTTAGCGTATTGCCTGCGGCCAATGCTGGCAGGTTAAGCGCTATCGCTTCGGTGTTGGCAATATCCATGGCGGATTTCAGCTGGGCAGACGCCGCCGCTGCCGTCGTTGCGGTGGTTGATGCAACATACAGGACTGGCTAATTCCCACCCGATTTAGGTGGAGCGTCTTTCAAGGTAACGGATTTGGCTGCCATCACACCCATGGCAGAGTAGAAAATATCATTCTGTATGGTGCTGTACAGCTTGGTTTCCAATGACAGTGGACTGGCTTTGGCTGGCGCATCCTTTTCATTGATTTCTTTATATAAGCTGTAGAGCGACGGTTTGGTGATGTAAGTGCTGGCAGTCCACTGTTCAGGCGAAGTTGCAGAAAGGGCCAGAGAAGCAACAGTGCCCACTGCGGTGGTTACAATAACTGTAATCTTGCTATGCCACAGAGCTTGAACAAGTGGTATCAGATCGATTTCATCATCATCATTGGAACGGACGTTTGAATTCGTTGGACTGCTCACAAAAAATTCCTTTATTTGCATTCTCAAATTGTAGAGAAAAAACACAATGCGCCCATGTAAAAGTACGCTTTGTATTAGATGCAAATAGTTTTTGCCTGGTGGGTTCGGCGGGCCTCTCTTATAGAGTTGCGCCGACCCACTCCACCTGCCGTAGGATCATTCCTGCGATGCATTCATTCAGATACCGCCGCTCAATGCCCGCCGTGCATTCTCCGTGCGATGAGATAAATGCCGAGCCCCACCAACGCCGTCACCGCACCGATGTATCCGGTACTCGTCCATCCCAACCCAGCCGTGATCGCCATCCCGCCAAACCACGGGCCCAGCGCGTTCGCCAAGTTGAACGCGGCATGGTTGGAAGCCGCCGCCAGGCTAGGGGCTTCGTGGGCGATATCCATCAAGCGGATCTGCAACGGCGCTGCCAACGACACCATGGTGCCGACCAGCCCGATGCCAAGTAGCACGCTCCACAGCGACCCTGCGGCAAACGGGAAGAACACCAGCACCGCCATCGACCACACCAGGATCAAGCCGACTGCGCGGAATTGCATACGGTCAAACAGCTTGCCCCCGGCGATATTGCCGATAATCCCACCGACGCCAAACGCGGCCAGGCCAAACGGAATCCACTGGGGCGACACTTTGGTCACTTCGAGCATGGTCGGCGCCAGGTAGCTGAATACGCAGAACATGCCCGCAAAGCCGATGGCACCAATGGCCAGGGCCATCCACACCTGCGGCTTGGTAAAAGCCTGCAGTTCCTTGCGCGGGTCGCTGCGCTGTTCGTCTTGGCGGTGGGGCACGAACTGCCAGACCAAGGCGATGGTGCACAGGGCAATCAAGCTCACCAACGCGAACGCCGAGCGCCAGCCCAGGTGCTGGCCCAGGAAAGTGGCGATAGGGTTGCCGAGTAGCATGGCTAACGTCAGTCCCATCATCACCCGTGCTACGGCGCCGGCGCGTTTATCGTTGGGCACCATGCTGGAGGCGACCACCGCAGCAATACCGAAGTAGGCACCGTGGGGCAGGCCGCTGATAAAGCGGAACGCCACCAGCGAGCCGAAGGTCGGCGTGAACGCAGTGGCCAGGTTACCCAGGGCATACAGCCCCATCAGTAACAACAGCATGTGTTTGCGCAGCAGCTTGGCGCCGAGGATCGCCAGCAGTGGCGCGCCGACCATCACGCCCAGGGCGTAGGCGCTGATAGCGTGGCCGACCTGGGGTTCGCTTAAGCCGAGGTTTTGGGCAATGTCGGGCATCAAGCCCATGATGGCGAATTCGCCAGTGCCGATAGCGAAAGCACCCACGGCCATGGCCGCTTCCATTTTGGCGGCACTGCGCGCGGGCAGCACGTGCCCGGGAGTTTGGTGGATAGACATGGATCGCTCTGTTGAGATGGATAACACGAAGGAGAGCCGCCGATGCTACGCACGCAGCGGCGAACCTGTCTAGAACAGCGATTTACGGCAGAGTTCAACGGCGCTTTGAGATCCGTCTTATTCTCCGGCTCGCATGCGCGCCGTACGCTTGCGATGATGAAACTCAAACATTTCCTGCAACCTCTCGACTCGTCCTTCTCCACGCCCAAAGCGGCCCGCAAGCTGTTGCGCCTGTTCGCCCTGGCGTTGGTGCTGGGTGTGTACGCGGGCGCCTACAGCTATTTGCGCGCCGCGCTCAGCGAGGAGATTTCGTTGCGGCGCAGCTATATGAATGAGGCGGTTTCCGATGCCCAGAGTTTCTTTGTCAGCCGCCAGACGCTGCTGAAAAGCCTGGGCCTGTCGACGGTGCGGCATGTGACGGCGCCCGTGGGCAACCTCAATAACGTGCCCGCCGAAGAGGTGCATATTACGCTGGGCGAGGCGGGCAATATCTGGAGCCTGTGGCTGACCCGGCGCATGCTCGACTATCTGGAGGCCAACCAGGTCAATCTGATTTATGTGGCCCAGCGTGCCGAGCCTGGGGTGGAACGCTTGTATGCCGTCGGCCCTGCACCGCAGGCTGTGCCACAGACGGTGTTGCAGCGGCTGATGGCGGTGGATACCGGCAACGAGTCGCTCAGCGATGAGCTGTGGCTCACCGAGCAAAGCCGGCAGGATTCGCCGCTGTATATCTTTACGCGTCTGGACGAGCGCAGCCCTGCCTCGGGTTGGCTCGGCCTGGAAGTGGACGCCCCCGACCTGATCAACGCCCTGCAGCATGAAAAAGCCGGGGACTTCATGTTGCTCGACGGCACGGGCCAACTGATTTTCAGCAGTACGCCCCAGCGACCATCGGCGGCGACGGCGCTGCACCAGTATCACGCCACGGCCTGTTTCGGCTGGGAGGGCAGTCGCTGGTTGCCGGACCGCCTGGCCATCCGCAAACACTTGGGTTTTTCCCAATGGCAGATCGTCTACAGCCTCGAGCTGGGTTCGTTGTTGCCCAGCCTGGCCGTGCCGATGCTGGTGTGCCTGCTGCTGTGCGTGCTGGTGAGCGTGTTGATGGTGCGCCTGGTACGACGTATCGATCAGCGATTGATCATCCCGGCGGCCAATCGCATTGAAGCCCTGGTGGAAAGCGAGGCATTCAGCAGCGCAGTGATTCGTATCGCGCCTGTTGCCCTGTGCGTACTGCGCCGCAGTGACGGCGAGGTGGTGCTGGAAAACCCCCTGTCGCGCCAATGGCTGGGCAATGCTCGGGAACGCGAGCAACTGTGTCACGACTGGATTCGCCGGGCCTTTCACGCCGCCGAACAAAGCAACACCGAAGAACTGCAAATGGCCGACGGCCGCCACTTGTTCCTGAGTTTCGCACCCACCCGCTACCAGCGTGAAGAAGTGTTGATTTGCGCGTTCAGCGATATCAGCGAGCGCAAGCAGGTGGAGCTGGCCTTGCAGCAGGCACGCACCCTGGCGGATGCGGCCAATGAGGCCAAGACCTTGTTCCTGGCCACCATGAGCCATGAAATCCGCACGCCCTTGTACGGTGTATTGGGCACCCTGGAATTGCTCGCCCGCACCGACCTAAACAGCCAGCAGCGTGGCTACCTGAATGCCATCGAGGGCTCGTCGGCGAATCTGCTGCAATTGATCTGCGATGTGTTGGATGTGTCGAAAATCGAGGCGGGGCAACTGTCCCTCGAACTCAGCGTGTTTTCCCCGCTGGAGTTGGTGCAAGAGGTGATTCAAGGGTATGCGGGAGCGGCCCAGAGCAAGGGCTTGCAGTTGTTTGCCTGCCTCGACCCGCAACTGCCGGACCATGTGCGAGGCGACGTCACGCGTATCCGCCAGATTCTCAATAACCTGCTCAACAACGCGCTGAAGTTCACCGAGAGCGGGCGCATCGTATTGCGCTTGCGCCTGGAAAGCCGCGAAGGCGAGCGCGCCCTGTTGCAGTGGCAAGTGGTCGACACCGGCAAGGGGATTGCCGCGCACGACCAGCAGTACCTGTTCGAGCCTTTTTTCCAGGCCAGTGGCAATGCCAATGTGGTCGCGGGCACCGGCCTTGGGCTGTCGATCTGCAAGCGCCTGGTGCACTTGATGAACGGCACGCTGCGCGTGGTCAGCGAGCCAGGGCTGGGCAGCAGTTTTACCTTCACCCTGCCGTTGGAACAGGTTGACGAGTACGCCGATGAGCCGTGGGCGTTGCCGTTGCTGGGCGAGCGGGTCTACGTGGTGTCGCCGGTGCGCGAGTTGGCCGAGAGCATGGGCGGCTGGTTGCGACGCTGGGGCGCACGGGCGCAATTGGGTGTACCACACTCGGCCGAGGCCGATCCCGGCGCGGTGCTGGTTGAGCTCTATCCCGGCCCGGTCGATTCGGGCCAACGGCTGCATTGGGGTGGCCCGCGGGTGATAGTGGGCACCGATGAGCATGGCGTCTACCCAGGGCTCGTGGCCTGCTGGCAGATCGGCTTGAACAACCTGCAGGCCCTCAATCGCGCGGTCAGCCGGGCGCAGGGCATCGAGGAAAACCGTTCGCCCATCCCCTGCGAGGCACCGGCCGAGATCAACCTCAACCTGCGCCTGCTGGTGGCCGAAGACAACCTGATCAACCAGTTGATCCTGCGTGATCAACTCGAAGAACTCGGCTGCACGGTGGTGCTCGCCGGCGACGGCATTGAAGCCCTCTCGCTGTGGGGCGAAACCGCGTTCGACATGATCCTCACCGACGTCAACATGCCGCGCATGAATGGCTACGAACTCACCGAGCAACTGCGCCGCCTGGGATGCTCGCTGCCGATCATCGGCGCTACCGCCAATGCCATGCTCGATGAAGCCGAGCGCTGTCTCAATGCGGGCATGGACCACTGCCTGGTCAAGCCCTTCACCCTGCGCGCGCTCTACCAGTGCCTGCAGCCTTACCAGAGGAGCGTGGTTTGAGTGCCTATCGCGTGCTCATCGTGGAGGACCATCCCTTTCAACATGAGTACCTGATCAACGTGTTCCAGGCCATCGGCGGCTTTGACGTCGACGTGGTGTGGGACGGCGCGAGCGCGTTGCAGCGCCTGGCCCGCCAGCGCTACGACCTGCTGCTCAGCGACTTGATGATGCCGGGGATGGACGGCGTGCAATTGATCCAGCAACTGGCGCACCTTAAAGCCCCACCGGCCCTGGCGCTGATGAGCGTGGCCTCGCGACGCATGCTCGTTGGTGCCGGCCAGGTCGCGGGGAACCTGGGCCTGACCGTCGCCGGGTTGATCTCCAAACCGGTGCGCGAGCCCCAGGTGCGCACCCTGCGCGATTGCCTCGACAAACTCGCCGAACAGGCGCGCGCGCCGTGCTGTCATCGCGGCGTCAACCTGCCACGGGAGAACCTGGTGCGCGCCTTGGCCAACGGAGAGATCCAGGCCTGGTTCCAGCCAAAAAAGTCGTTGCAGGACGGGCGCATCGTCGGCGCCGAAGCCCTGGCGCGTTGGGTCCACCCGGTGGAGGGGCTGTTGATGCCGGGTGAGTTCCTGGGCGAAATCGAACGCCTGGGCCTGGAAACCCAACTGCTGACCTGCATCCTCGCCCAGACCCTGACGGCCCAGGCCCAGTGGGCGCAACTCGGCTACCGGCTGCCGGTATCGATCAACCTGCCTACCCATCTGCTCGACCAGTGCGACCTGGTCGACCGTCTGCTGGCCCAGGTTCAGCACCGGGATGCCGAGCCCCGGCAAATCACCTTCGAATTGATGGAAAGCTCCACCACACAGTTGTCCAGTAACTACTACGCTGGAGCATGCCGCTTGCGCATGATGGGTTTCGGCTTGGCGCAGGACGATTTTGGCAAGGGTTTCAGTTCCTACTTCAACCTGGTCTCCACGCCGTTCAATGAAGTGAAGATCGACCGCTCGCTGGTGCATGGCTGTGCAGAAAATGAAAGCCTGGCCTCCGCCTTGCAAAGCATCGTCGAACTGGGCCGCAAGCTGGGGCTGACCACCATTGCCGAAGGCGCCGAAACCCAGGCGGAACTGGCGGTATTGCGGCGAATTCGCTGCGACCAGGTGCAAGGCTTCCTGATTTCTCAAGGGGTTGCCGCGGATAAATTCAGTGCGTTGCTGATAGAAGATGGCCCTGCGCCAGCACTTATCTGAGCGGCCAGGGTCACACACTCAAGAAGCCCGAAGGAAGGGTCGCCCGGTCAGCCGGGCGTTATTGGCCAATGCCGGGATCATGCATAGGCTCCACGTCCTGATTCAGGCTTCTGCGGTACTGACGATGAAACATGCAAGCCTGCGCCTGGATAAGCTGGCACAGAGTTCCCAGCGCTTGAACACCGCCCTGTTGCTGCTCACCGGGCTCGTCCTGTTGCTGTCCAGCAGTTGCTACTGGGCGGTCTCGCGGTTGCTCGATGCCGAGCAGGAAAAGGTCGAGTTTCACTTCGCCCGCGTGGTGGAGATCATTCACGAGCACGAGGCGTTCCTGCGCAACGTCGCGGTTGGCTACAGCCGCAGCAATGCGCCGCCGCTGCCGTCGGTGCAATCCACCCAGGTGGTGGAGCTGCAGCGCGACGCCGGGCACGTGGTGGTGCAAGCCAAGGGCTTTGCCTTGTCGTTGCCATTTACCTTGTCCCACGCGGTGGGGTTCTCGGCGGATGACACGCGCCGCGCGCTGGCGTTTGGCGTGCAATTGACCGACTACTACGGCGGCTACTGGGCCAGTTCCTTTTATGCCTCGCCGCAGGTGTTCGTGTTTACGCCCAATGACGTCGCCAGCCTGGCCGTACCGGGCATTGGCGGCCTGCGCCAGCATCAGCCGTTGTTGCGCGAACACTACCGCGAGGTGGTGAGCCGCCTGCACCAGTTACAACAAAGCCAAAGCCTGTTGCTCACCGACAGCCGCGTACGCTGGATGCGTGCGCCCTTGCAGCTGTATCCACGCAGCCGCAGCGTGGTCGCGATGATCGGCCTCGATGCGCCCGCCGCCGTGCTCCCGGCCAATCAACCCCAGGGCCTGCTGACTTTGGCGGCCGTGGTGGATACCTCCCAGGTCGATGAGTTCGAGCGGGTGCTCCAGCGCTCGGTCTACAACCAGTTCACCCTGATCTCACCCCAAGGCGATGTCTTGCTCGGCAGCCTGGGTGATGAACACATGGCGCCCCTGGGCCTGAGCTTCAACAGCCAGGGGTTGCGCTTCAAGATGCTCAGCGAGGGCGGCGAGCACTGGACTGGCCTGTACGCCATCAGCTATCAGGATTTCCTGCGCTACGCCAAGTGGCCGCTGTTGGGCCTGGGCCTGACGTTTCTGGCGGCCGTGCTGCTGGGCTGGTGGATCAACCATTGGTACAAGACCCGCATTGTCAGCCCGGCCCAACGTGCCCAGGAGCGTCTGTTCGATAGCGAGGCGTTCAACCGCATCATGCTGCACAACGCCCCGGCGGGCCTGTGTGTGGTGCGGCGCAGCGACTGCCAGTTGTTGCTGGAAAACCAGCGTGCCTTGCTCCTGGGGGGCACCGCACCGCTGGTGGCCGTGCTCAAGGCCAACGACGGCCCGGAAACCCCCGGCGAGATGTGCCTGGCCGTGCAGGGCCGCTACCTGCAAATTGTGGTGGTGGCCGCGCGCTACGAAGGCGAAGACGTGTTTCTGTGCGGCTGCAACGACATCACCCGCCATGTGGACGAAACCTTGCAGTTGAACCAGGCCCGCCAGGAAGCCACGGCCGCCAATGAAGCCAAGACCGTGTTCCTGGCCACCATGAGCCATGAGATCCGCACGCCCCTGTACGGCGTGCTGGGCAACCTGGAACTGATGGCCCTGACCGCCATGAGCGAGCGCCAGCGCCAGTACCTGGAAATTATCCAAGGCTCGTCCACCGTGCTGTTTCAACTGATCAGCAACATACTCGACGTGTCGAAGATCGAGTCCGGGCAAATGGCCGTGGAAGCGGCGCCGTTCAATCCGCGGCAACTGGTGGAGGAGGCCGTGCTGGGCTTTACCGCCACGGCACGCAACAAGGGTTTGCAGATCGATGCGGAAATCGACCCGCAAGTGCCCCACCAACTGCTGGGCGATGCGGGGCGTATCCGCCAGATCCTGCATAACCTGCTGGGCAATGCGATCAAGTTCACCGAGTCGGGGCGCGTGCGTTTGCGGCTGACCGTGCAGGCACTGCTCGCCAATGAAGTCGCCCTGCAATGGCAAGTCACCGATACCGGCGTGGGCATTCCGGAAAAGGCCCTGGATCAATTGTTCAAGCCGTTCTACCAAGTGGCGGGCGGCCAGGATGGCAACGGGGCAGGGCTGGGACTGTCGATCTGCTCGCGCTTGAGTGAGTTGATGGGCGGCAGCATGCGCGTGGTCAGTGAGCCAGGGTTGGGCAGCAGCTTTTCGCTGTTCATCACCTTGCCAATCGTTGACGGTGCCCCCTTGGTGGCCAGCCCCGAACTGGTGCCGCCGTGCCTGGATGCGCCTTGCCTGAACGTGCGGGTGCTGGTGGCCGAAGACAACCCGGTCAGCCAGGCCGTGCTGCAAGAGCAGCTTGAAGCCCTCGGCGCCCAGGCCACCGTAGCGCGGGACGGCGAGCACGCCTTGCAAATCTGGGGCTCGCAGCCGTTCGACCTGGTGATCACCGATATCAACATGCCGCGCCTCAACGGCTATGACCTGGCCCGCGCACTGCGTGAGCAGGGGGTGCAGGTGCCGATTATTGGCGTGACCGCCAACGCCCTGCGCGAGGAAGGCGAGCGTTGCCTGGCGGTCGGCATGAACGCCTGGGTGGTCAAGCCGCTGAGCATGAGCACGCTGCGTCAGGCCTTGATGGCGCACTGTCGCCGCGCCAGCGCCCTGGCGGTGCCTCCGGCGGAGCGTGACCG
The DNA here is from genome assembly GCF_024112395.2 of Pseudomonas pergaminensis. Taxonomy (NCBI): domain Bacteria; kingdom Pseudomonadati; phylum Pseudomonadota; class Gammaproteobacteria; order Pseudomonadales; family Pseudomonadaceae; genus Pseudomonas; species Pseudomonas pergaminensis. The sequence continues at coordinate 1,829,394 of NZ_CP078013.2, forward strand.
CGACGGCTGGATCGAGTTGTCCCCGTCCATGCGCCAATTGATGGGCGATACCTTGCTGGAGGATGTGCAGCACATCGAACAGGGCCTGGCCGCCGGCGATGCCGACCGGGTGCGCCAGCGCCTGCATAGCCTCAACGGTGCGCTGGCCAGTGTACGTGCCGGGTTGCTCTCCAATGCGTGTCAGACCTGGGAAAACACGCTGTACGAAGGCCCCCTGGATCACTACGCGACCACGCAGATCAGGGCGTTGTGTGCGCGGCTGACGGCGGTGGCGCACTGCTTGCTGGCAGAGTCGAAAGCTCACTACAAGGAAGATAAATAATGCGAGAAATGAATGTCGTCATTGCCGACGACCACCCGATCGTACTGGTGGGCGTGCGCGAGATTGTGCAACGTGATTCACGTTATCGCCTGGTGGGCGAGGCCGTCAGTTCCAGCCAGTTGATCGAACTGTTACGCGCGCACCGGCCGCAAGTGCTGATCACTGATTTCAACATGCCGGGCGACGACACCTACGGCGATGGCTTGAAACTGATCGAGTACATCCTGCGGCACTTCGCCGACACCCAGGTGCTGGTGCTGACCATGATCTCCAACAGCCTGATCCTCACCCGTCTACAGGAACTGGGGGTGGCAGGCGTGATCCAGAAAAACCACCTGCACGGCGAAATCGAAAAAGCCCTGGGCGCCATCAGTGCCCAGCGCAATTACCAGGCGCCTGCGCCTGCGGCAACGTCGGTGTTGGGCAGCGCGTACCAGGTGCAGGAGCGTTTCCAGAGCCTGTCGCCGCGGGAAATGGAAGTGTTGCGTTTATTCGTGACGGGCATGAGCGTCAGTGACATCGCGCGGCAGTTGAGCCGTAGCAACAAGACCGTCAGCGCGCAGAAAATCTCGGCCATGCGCAAGCTGGAAGTCGACAGCGACCAGGCATTGCTGACCTATTGCATCGAGGCCCGGCAGTTCCAGTAGTCAGCGGTAGGTGACCTGCATCAACAACAGCGCGCTGTAGCTGCCCGCGTCGGGCAGTTCACCCAGGGACACGGGCTTGACCCGCAGGGTCAGTTCCAAGGGTTCGTCGATTATCGGCCAGGTGCCGGTTTTACCCAGGCTGAAATCAGCCTTCGCGCCTTTATTCAGCAAACCAAGCTGCAACCCCAGCGCCGGGCGGCTGGTGAGCAGGGTGTGGCTGTCGACGCTTCCCAGCCCGGCAGAGAGCGTAAGGCTGACGTGGCTGTTGGCTTGGCAATCGAACACCAGCGGCACGTCGGTGGCGCCGGCGCTGTCGTCGGCTAACTGGTTGAGGTTGACCTTGCCCAGCTCCACCTGTTGCGTGCTTGGAAAGCGCGCCGTACAGGGTGGGGTGATCAGCTTGCCGGTGACGTCGATCTGCGCTTGCTCCGCCGGTTGCGCGAGGGCGGTGCCGGCCACGATCAGCAGAATCCAGGTGAGCGCCTTCATAGGTAATTGAGGGTCATGACCATGGACGACGTAAATGCGCCAGGCGCCAGCGTGCCACGCTCGACCAGCTTTGCCTTGAGGCTGATGTCCACGGTGCCGCTGAGGTTGCTGTACGTCTTGGTGGTGCCGGTGAGGTTCGCTGCAGTGTCGTCCGCCCAGAGTAACGACACACCGAGATTGTCGGCGGTGGTCTTGGCCACGGTGGCGGTGTAGGTGCCGTTGTTGGCGGTGAAGCTGACGTTCAGCGATGAGCCCGCCGGGCACGTCATGCGTACCGGCAACGCTACGGTTTCGGTGGTTGCCACCTGGTCGGTGCGCACATTGCCGAACGCAGCCGTGAGGGTGGTGCCGGTGTTCAGCGCACAGGGTGGGCGGGTGAGGGTGCCGCTGACGGTGATATTCACCGTGTCGGCGGCCTGGGCGGTGGCGCTGAACAACGCCAGGGCGAACAGCGAAGTTTTCATGACGAGGGCCTCAGCGGTAATCGATGGTCAGGGTGTATTGGCTTTGGAATGCACCGGTGGGCGACTGGCCGGCGACCAGTTGCGGTTTGAAACTGAGATTGACGTTGTTGCTGCCAGTCTTCAGTTGCAGGTTGCGCACGCCGCTGAAGTCCACCGGGTTGTAGGAGTCGGTCCAGATCGCCTGCATGTTCAAGCCGGCCAGCGTGGTGCGTGATACCCCGGTTGTGGCGTTGACCACGGCCTGGCTCGGCCTCAGGGTGGCCGTGGCTTGCACGGCGGTCGCACACTTGACCGACACCGTGGTGGATTGCACCTGGCTGCTGAGGTCGGCGTTGCTGATGTTGCCGAAGCGCAGGTTGACGGCACTGGGCGAGCTCAGCGTGCATGCCGGTGTGTAGACGGTGTACACAAAAGGCATATCCAGGAACCATTCGGCCCATGCCAGGTAGTTAAGTGAGGTCACGCCAATACGTACTTGCACGTTGCGCGTGCCGGTGGTTCTGGGCGCGGTGCCCACCAGGTTGTAGCGATAGCGCACCACTGTGTTGAGGGGCAATCGCTGGCACGTACCACCCAGGCAGATTCCACTGAATTTACCAATATCAAGTTGCGGCAGAACGGTCCAGCTGGAGGGGTCTACAAACTGCAGTGCGGCATGGTTGTAGCCCGTCCCGTAGGTAATGCTGGTGTTCACGCCTGCCGCGTAGGGAAAGGCACGGCGAATCGTGCACGTGGCGCTGTACTCGACATTGATCGCTTCACCCGGCTGGAAACGGTAGCCATAGGTCGGGTAGCCCGGCGTTCCGCATTCGACGTTGCCGCCGATCAGTGCCTGCGCCTGAAATGACAGGCAGCAAAGCACGCCGGCCCACAGCGCCAGTGTCACGCGGTTGCGTATATTCACGATCATGGTCACGAATCCTTGGCGCCCGACCCACCGGCCGCGCGCTCACATTGAAGGTTGATCTGCGTAATCCCGCCCTCGGCGGGCCCGTCGTCGTTCAGTTTCAAGTCGCGGCTGCACCACGGTTGCCCGTCCACGCTGATCATCAGTCGCGCCTCTGGCGGCACGCCGGTCAGGAACAGGCGACCTTTGTCCGCCACCAGGGTGTTGCCCAGCGAACGCCCGTCTATCGCAAAGAGCTCGGCGCGGGCGGCAAAGGGCGCGGCTTCGCCCTGGGTGTCGCTGATGCGGAACAGAATGCGTTTGCCGCGCCGAGTGTCGAAGTCCGCCAGCACAAAGGCGCCGCGATTGGGCGTGACTTCCTGCACCGGCTCGGCGATGTCGATGTCAGCGGACATCGACTGGGTGTCCAGGGACACGCGGTTCTTACGATAGGGCAGGGCGGACGGCACCACCGTGTAGCCATTGGCGTTGGTGCGCACCCCACGCTTGTTGGTGATCGCCACATCGGCGGCTCCTGGCGTGGCCACGATCACGTTGGTTTCGCCCAGCGGCTGGCTGAACATCAGGTTGCTGCCGTACGCCACCACTGAGCCTTCTACGCCCAGGTCCAATTGGCGGTTGCCGGTGGACTCGTTGTAAGCGCCGCGCACAATCGCACTCGGCGCGTCGTACTGGGCGGCGAACGTGCCGCCCGTCTGGCGTTGGGCGCCGTTGACTTGCTGCGCCACGCCCGCGCTGTAAGCCAGGGTGTCATCGTCAAAAGCGTTACCACTGAGGGTCGCGGTGCGTGACGCCGCGCCGCGCGCGCTCTGGTTCATGCTCGCGGTGACACGTTGGTTGCGCGGGCTGCCCAGGGGCATGCTGACACTCAGGGACAGGCTGCGATCGTTGCTGTCAGCACCTTTGTTCAGGCCCAACCCGAGGGAGTAGGAAACACTCCCGGCGCTCACGCTATAACCCAATTGGATCGAGGTGTCGGCATGGCCCCTGTCCCAATACGCGGTTTTCGACACGTTGGCGTACACCCCGCCGTAGCCGCCCAGTTGCTGGGACACGTTGGCGGTGAAGTTGCTTTTCATATGGCCGCGGCGGTAGGTGTCCAGGGTTTGCCCGGCATTGCGGCTGTTGAGCGCTTCGTTGAACGAGTAGTAGCTGCCAGTGGAATAGCGGTAGCCGATCAGGCTGAAATTGGTGTCGGTGGCCGCCAGGGATTTTGAATAGCGAAAGCGGAACGACTGGCCGCTGGCGCTGGTTTTTTCATGGCCCATGGCGTCGCTGCGGGCGTGGGTCACATCCACTGAAATCGCGCCGAAGCCGGCGAAGTCGTGGGCGAAACCCAGCAGGCCGGCGTTGTATTGGTCGCTGAGCAGGCTGGCGCCGAATAGCGTGGTACTGCCACTCAAACCTCGGCGCAGGGAGGCCTGGAGGAAGGCCGGGGTTTCTTGTGCAAAGGCCGACTGCGCCGGGCGGTACTGGCCGGCGAACAACGAATAGCTTTGCTGCCCCTCGCGCAGCATGTAGGGCACCGACGAGAACGACTGGGTGTAGACCTGGCGCTGGCCGTCCGGGCCTTCCACGGTGACCTCGATGTCACCATTGCTGGCGGTGGGATACAGATCCGTCAAGGCAAACGGCCCCGATGGCACCCATTGCTCATGGATCACGTAGCCACGCTGGCGGATGATCACCCGCGAGCGGCCATTGGCGATGCCGCGCACCACCGGTGCGAATTCACGGGACTGGTCGGGCAGCATGTCCAGGTCCGAAGCGATGCCCACGCCGCGATAGGGAATCGCGTCGAACAGGTCGCCCTCAGTGGTAGCGTCGCCCAGGGTAGCAATCGCCATCATGTTGCCCATGTCCCGTTGGGCATAGGTTTCCATCGACTCCCAGCGCCCGGTGTCGCCCGTGCCTTTCTGCCAGGTCGAGAAATTGCGCAGGCGCCAGGCCCCGGCATTGATGCCACTGCGAAGGCTACCGAACTGGTTCTGGCGACGGCCGCTGTCGGACTCTGTTGTGCTGCCGCTGAAGCTGTAGTTGGTGAACGCCACGTTCTCACCGGTGCTCCACTGCCGACGGCGCACCTCAAACGCAATACTGCCCAGGTACGCCTGGGGAATGTCGATCGACAGCAACTGGCGGTTGAAGTCGTAGTCGTAGACCACTCCGGCCAGGCCTTGGTCGAAGGCCACGCAGGTCGGGTCCGCATCGCTTCGGTTTTGCAGGGCCGTTTCGGCCACGCCCTGGGCGCGCAAAAAATCCGCATCCAGGCACGGGAACAGCCCCGTGGCCGAGCGATCCGCCGTGCCGGTGGCGCGCACGAAGCGCACGTCGCGCTGGTCGACAGCGTGTTGGTTGACTAGCACATCGACCCGGTAGATTCCCGGCAACTGGCCTTCGCTCATGGCGCTGACCTGTTGTTTCACCGCCGCCGAACTCTGCCCACCGCCGATCTCGAGGAACGAGGCATCGAACTCGTAGCCGGCTTGTGCGGGGGCCAGGTGCAAGGCAACGGCAGCCACGAGCGGACAGCCGAAAGCCTTCACGGCGCGACGGCGCGTGAATGGGAATGAACGGTGCATGGGCGTTCCTGATGGGGGCGTGCGCGTGTATCAATGAATGCGGATAAGGGGGGCGGTCACGATGCTGCCGTAGTCGTCGATGTAGCTGAGCGACACGTCATCGCCCGCCTTGGCCTGGATCGGTAGTTCGCGCTGTTCCCCAGGGCGTAGCACATCCGGCGCCTGGGTGATCGGCAGGCCGTTGAGTGTGAGTTCGCTGACCACGACGTGCAGCTTGGAGGCGTTATTAAATTGCAATGCCCCCGCGGTTGACGTCCAGCCCACCTGTGCCACTGCGTCCTTGAGCGAGCCTTTGACGCCTGCGGGACGGTAGAACAGCTTGATGGTGGTCTTGAGAGCAATCTGCAGCACGTTCTTGCCTTTCTGGTCGTCGCTCATGGCCGGAATCGCCTTGACGTTCATCAGGAACAGGCTTTCGCGGTCCTGGGGTACATCGGCGCCCCCGGTAAAGATGACGCGCAGGATGTTTTCCTTGTTCGCATCGAGTCGGAACAGCGGCGGGGTGACGATAAAGCTGTCGACACTTTCGTCATTGCCCGTGCCAAAGCGGCTGACCCAGGATTGCACCAGGTAGGGCGAGGTGTCTTCGCGATTGCTGACGGTGAGGTTGGCTTCACTGGAAGCCCCGTCGTAGATCAGCCGCGTGGCGCCGACCGTGACGGCGGCATTGGCTGCCGCGCTGTGCCAGAGCGGCAACAGGGCGAGCAAAAAACACAGGTTCAAACGCATGATGAGAGACCTTTGAAAGTCCGTGGGCCGGCGAGCGGCCCACGGTATTGACGAGCAATTACTTGTAGGTAACGTCGAAGCTGGCCAGCGCGTGCACCTGACCGGTGCCGATACCGGACGTGGTCACGGCATCGTCGCCTTCGCCGGTAGTCGTGTCGGCGACGGTACGCACGTAGGCGGCGGTGAAGTCGAAGGTGTTGGACTGCGTACGCAGGTCGTAATCGGCGGTCGCCGTGTTCAGTGGCAGCTTTTTGCCGGTACGCGAGTCGGCGATCTGAATCGCGATGCCGCGCACTTGATTTTCCCCGGTCAGACCGAGCAGGGTCGAATCGGTGGCGTCCTGCTGACCACTGAAGGTAATGGCGGCGTTCTTGCGGGTCGCGGTGCTGCAGTTGTCCAGGCTGATGGAGAACGCTTTGGGCTTGGCGGTGGAACCCACGGTGGGTGCGAAGTCGGCAATACGTACCGCGTCCAGGGTCACGGATTTATTCACGTCGCCGGTGGTGATGGTGCACGCGTTGTCGGTGACCGAACCGGTGAATTCGATCTGCCCGTCCGCAGCCTGTGCAGTGCCAGCCAGCAGCCAGCAAGCGCCGCAGGCAAGGGTGAGTTGGCTCAGTTTGTTCAGCATTGCAATGCCTCTTTTAAAGGATGGAAGGTTGTCTGCTACCCGTTGGGTGAGCCAATCCATAGTGCAATGCTGCGATTTATAGGCCCATGAGACAGATCTTAAAACTGGCGAACTGATGGCCTTGCGACTGGCAAGTCCATATCCGACGCCGGGCGTGATATTCTGCGCGCCATCTTGGTCTAGTCTCTCTCTGGTACGTACATCCGTATACGTCCCGGCAGTTGGCTGTCGCCCAGGTAGCTGAAGCCAATAATGATAAGAAGTCAGCGCAGAAGGGACATAAAAGTGAGGTCGATACGTCGGCCTTGTGTGCCCACCCTGCGGTCCTTGAGTGAATGTGCGAACCCCGCGGTGCGTTGCCTGGCGCAGCGTGATTGAGGGTTGCCCATGATCAGGGGCGGTAGGGCGGATGGCGTTTTATCATAGGTGCTACTGATGTTTAAAAAAGTAAACACTGCCCTGCTGGGGCTGGCTTTGTCGCTGGGGATCACGTCCGTTCAAGCGGAAGAGGCAAAGAAAGTCGATGTGCTGCTGATCGGCGGCGGCATCATGAGTGCGACCCTGGGTGTATGGCTCAATGAGCTGGAGCCGGGCTGGTCGATGGAAATGGTCGAGCGCCTCGATGGCGTGGCCGAAGAAAGCTCCAACGGCTGGAACAACGCCGGTACCGGTCACTCGGCCCTGGCTGAGCTGAACTACACCCCGGAAGACAAGAACGGCAACGTTGAGATCCCGAAAGCGGTCGAGATCAACGAAGCGTTCCAGATCTCCCGTCAGTTCTGGTCCTGGCAGGTCCAGCAGGGCGTGCTGAAGAACCCGCGTTCGTTCATCAACTCCACGCCGCACATGAGCTTCGTGTGGGGCGATGACAACATCAAGTTCCTGAAAAAACGCTACGAAGCGCTGCAAGCGAGCCCGCTGTTCGCCGGCATGCAGTACTCCGAAGACCCGGCGCAGATCGCCAAGTGGGTTCCGCTGATGATGGAAGGGCGTGACCCGAACCAGAAAATCGCGGCCACCTGGACCCCGATCGGCACCGACGTGAACTTCGGCGAGATCACCCGCCAGTTCGTCGCTCACCTGCAAACCACGCCTAAGTTCGACCTGAAACTGTCGAGCGAAGTGCAGGACATCACCAAGAACGCCGACGGTTCGTGGCGCGTGAGCTACAAAAACCTGAAAGACGGCACCAAGACTGAAACCGACGCCAAGTTCGTGTTCATCGGTGCCGGCGGCGGTGCACTGCACCTGCTGCAAAAGTCGGGCATTCCTGAAGCCAAGGAATACGCTGGCTTCCCGGTTGGCGGCTCGTTCCTGGTGACCGATAACCCAACCATCGCCGAGCAGCACTTGGCCAAGGCCTACGGTAAAGCTTCGGTTGGCGCGCCACCGATGTCGGTTCCGCACCTGGACACCCGTGTGCTGGATGGCAAGCGCGTAATCCTGTTTGGCCCATTCGCCACCTTCTCGACCAAGTTCCTGAAAGAAGGCTCGTACCTGGACCTGCTGACCAGCACCACCACCCACAACATCTGGCCAATGACCAAAGTCGGTATTCGTGAATACCCACTGGTCGAGTACCTCGCCGGCCAACTGATGCTGTCGGATGACGACCGCTTCAAGGCGCTGCAAGAGTACTTCCCGAACGCCAAGCAATCCGACTGGCGCCTGTGGCAAGCCGGTCAGCGCGTGCAGATCATCAAGCGTGACGAAGAGCAGGGCGGCGTCCTGAAACTCGGTACCGAAGTGGTCAGCTCCGCCGACAACACGATTGCAGGCCTGTTGGGTGCATCGCCAGGCGCGTCCACTGCGGCTCCGATTATGCTGACCGTGCTGCAGAAAGTGTTCAAGGACAAGGTGGCGACCCCTGAGTGGCAGTCCAAGCTGCACCAGATCGTACCGAGCTACGGCACCAAGCTGAACGACAGCCCTGAAGCTGTTGCCAAGGAATGGGCCTACACCGCCGGTATCCTGCAACTGACGCCACCACCTGCGATCCCGCAAGTGACTGCGCCAAAGGCTACCGAGGCGGCCAAGCCTGCGGCTGAGCCGAGCAAGCCGGCCTCTGACCTGGCGCTGTAAGCCAAGTACCCAGCCGATGTGAAAAGCCCGCTGAACCGGTGACGGTCAGCGGGCTTTTTTGTGGCTGGTCTTCAAACCCTGAAGTGCCTGATTTGCTCATTCAGGTGCAAGGCTAGCGCGTTGCCGGAATCGCACAACAAGTACAGGTGTTGTGCAGGCAGCGGTGGCAGTTCTGTCATGTGCACAAGCCCTTCGCCCATGCGGCTCTCTTCCATCAGGCCCACCGCAACGCCACTGCGAACACAGGCTTCAACCGCGGATGAGTTGGGGCTTTCCAGCAGCAAGCGGTGGTAAAGCCCGTAATCCTGTAATGCTCGCAACGCGGCTGCGCGATACGGGCAACCCGCGATAGGTACGGTGATGGGCAGCGGCGCATGGGGTGGGCAATTGAAGCGCTCGCTCGCGACCCACAGCGGCTGCACGGGCCCCAAGCGTTCGCCCTGTGCCAGCGGCTGGGCGCTGACGGTGATCGCCAGGTCCAGTTGGTCGGCCATGAACAGGTTCAGCAATTCGCCACTGGTGCGCGCTTCGATTTCCAATTCCAGCAGCGGATTGTCAGCGATCAGTCGAGGCAGAAACTCCTGTATGAACGCCGGCGCATAGGTGTCCGGAACGCCCAGGCGGATCTTGCCCTCCATACGCTGTGGCATCAGCGAGATCAGCAGGCGGTCATGGCTCTTGAGAAACTCGGTGGTTTCACCCAGCAGTTTCTTGCCGTAAAGCGTCAACTCCACGCCTTGGTTGCTGCGGCTGAACAGGCGCTGGCCGACCTGATCTTCCAGCTTCTGTATCTGTGTCGTCACGGTGGAGGCGCTGCGATGCACATGCTCGGCCGCTTCGTTGAAGCGCCCGAAACGCGCCACCGCGTGGAAGGTGCGCAGCAGGTCGATATTCAGTTGTTTGGCCATGATTCCACTATTTCGAATTGATGGTGCGGCTTATTCAAATATACAGAAGCATGCGCGGCCCTTAGCCTTTCGGTCAACGTGAACTGACGGGCAGGCTTTATGACGCGATCAACCTTAAAGCGGCTGCTGTTGCAGGTGGCATTTGTACTCTCATGGAGCTCTGGCTACATCGGCGCCAAACTGGGTACGCAAGGCGGCGGCGCCTTTAATCTGCTGTTCTGGCGCTTCCTGCTGGTCTCGGTGTGCCTGGGGCTGTTCCTGAATGTCAGGTTGCTGAAGGTTACTTGGGCGCAGGTTCGCCATTACGCCGTCATCGGATTTCTCTCGCAGTTCCTGTACCTGAGCTGCCTCTATGTGGCGATCCAGAATGGTTTGTCTCCCGGCATAGCTGCGATCATCGCGGCGCTGCAGCCCTTGATGACGGCAGCGCTATCGACCGGCAGCGCGACTGAACGCAGTGGTGGCTGGCAGTGGAGCGGGCTGATGATCAGCTTCGTGGGCGTTTCCATCGTGATCGCCGGGCAGTACGGCAGTGGCGGGAAGGGTGTCGGCCTGGTTATGTACCTGTTGCCACTGGCCGCAGCGCTGGGGCTGACGCTGGCGACCCTCTATGAGCGCCGCACTAAGCAGCGCCAGGACGCAGGCTTGGTGCTGCCGTTGTTCATCCAATCGCTGCTGACCTTGATCGGCTTTACCGGCGCGGTGCTCTACACCGACACGCTGAGTATTCCCCACGACCCTGACGTATTGATCTCAATTGTCTGGCTCACCTTGTTCTCGACCTTCGTCGCCTATTTGAGCCTGTGGATGTTGCTGCGCGTGATGACCGCGACCCAGGTGGCGGCGCTGGTCTACCTCGAACCACCGGTCACCCTGGTATGGGCGGCGTTGATGTTTGGCGATGTGATCCAGGCCTCGACCTACGCCGGCATCGCCGTGGTCGTCGGCGGGCTGCTGTTGATACGCCTGAAGCGACCGACCGTCGCGTGCGCCTCTTGAGGGCTTTGGGTTCAGCAAGCCGACAGACATCACCTGTTAAAAATACCCAAGGCCAAGCAGGAGCGAGGCTGTAACAAGGGGGCATTTTTTAGCCGTGCAGGTTGTGGGCGTCAGCGCCCGAGGGTTTTTTATGTTGCTACGTTATGCGGCATTGGCGGCCATGGTGGTCGCGGCATCCGGGTGTGTGCAAGAACGCGTTGTGCATGAGCGCAGGCCGGTGCAACGTGAGTATGTCGAAGTCGTCGCCCCGCAGCCGCCGCCGGTGCAGGTGATCGAAGTCGAGCCGCCGGTGCGCTATGGCTATATTTGGTCACGCGGTTACTGGCGTTGGGAAGGTGGGCGCTATGTCGCGGTGCACGGCCACTGGGAGCCGGTGCGGGAGGGGTACCGCTACGTGCATCCGCATTGGGTGCAGCGTAATGATGGGTACCACTGGCAGGGTGGTGGCTGGGTTCGCTGAGCCCCGGCTAAATCGGCTTCTGGGTGCCCAGGAGCCGAACTTCCCGCAGCAGCGCGGCACCGAGTTGATCGGAGCCCAGCTCCCTGTAACCCACCGCCTTGACCTCGCCATTCTCCTCCGCCTGGATGAGGATCACCGGGGTTTCCTTGCCGGTGGCTTCGTCGATGTGCATGGCGTACTGGGGAATATCCAGCTTGATCGGCGTACCCGCCGCCTGGCCTTTCACATTGATCAGGAAAGCGGCGCAACCGGTCTCAAGATCCGCACTGGTGGCGGAACGGCCGCTGACGAAGCAGGTTTTTGGCAGGTCGGGCCAGGTGATGGCGTCAGCCAGTGCGGTGGTGGAGGCCATGGCAAGGGCTGCGAGTAGAAACGTGCGCACGTCAGTCTTCTCTCGATCAAGGTAAAAGCGGTTTGTACCAAAGCCCGCCCGCAGTCGCAACGCTGCGGTTCAGGCCAGGCGCTTCATGCCCGTTGTCTTGATCGCGTTGAGGTCGAAGGTCGCTGTGTACGTGCAACCGGCGGCATGGGCGCAGCGTTCGACCAGGCAGTCTGCAAAGTCGGCCTTGTTCGCCATAAACTTGCGCAGTGCCTGCCAGATGATCTCACCATGCTCCACGGTCAATTCGCGGGTCCGTAACAGGGTTTCCAGTACCGTCACCACATCGGTCTTACTCGACCCGGTCGCCTGCTTCCAGGCCAAGGGCGGTCCTGACTTGGACAGGAATGGTGATTTGACCTTTCGAGGTCAGTGTGGCGGTCGCCATAGTGAAGATCTGCATCGTTATATTCCTTACCCTGGGGTAAGGAGTGACCGAGGACAATATCCGTTGGTCCATAGGTCGCTCATCTGGCGTGGGTCAGGCGGAACAGGTAAAACACTAGCCCGAACTGTCCCCGCCCACAGGGTTTAAAGAGATACGAACCATGACCGACCGCCACCTCATCATTCCCCCTTCCATGCACCCCATCGTCGAGCGCGCCGGCTACGTGCCCGGGGTAAAGGTCGGCAAGACGTTGTACTGCGCAGGCCAGGTCGGGCGGACGGCTGCATTGGCGGTGATCGAGGACCCCGAGGCGCAATTCGTCGCGGCCTGGGAAAATCTGCGGGAGGTTCTGGAGGAGGGCGACTGCACCTTCGACGACGTGGTGGACATGACCACCTATCACGTCGACATGAGCCAGCACATGGCGGTATTTCGCGAGGTGAAAAACCGCTTGTTCCCACGCGGGCATTGCGCCTGGACCACGATCGGGGTGTCCGAACTGGCGCACCCCGGTCTACTGGTGGAAATCAAATGCGTGGCGGTACAGCGCTAAGTCATTGCACCACGCGGTAGCACGGCACATACGCCGCGCCGCCTGGCAATTTCATGCGGTGCTGGGCGACGAAGGCCTGTAGCAGTTCGTCCAGCGGTTTCATGATGGCCGGGTCGCCGTGGATTTCATACGGGCCGTTCTGCTCGATCAGGCGGATGCCTTTGTCCTTGACGTTACCCGCCACGATCCCCGAGAACGCACGGCGCAGGTTGGCCGCGAGTTCGTGAGGCGCCAGCGCGTGGTTCAACTGCAGGCTGGCCATGTTCTCGTGGGTCGGGTCGAACGGGCGCTGGAAGCCCTCGTCGATCTTCAACAGCCAGTTGAAGTGGAACGCGTCGTTGCGTTCGCGGCGGAACTGCTTCACCGCCTTGAGGCCAGCAGTCATCTGGCGGGCTACTTCGGCCGGGTCATCAATGATGATCTGGTAGTGCGCCTGGGCCGCTTCGCCCAATGTGGCGCCGACGAAGGCGTGCAGTTGTTGCAGGTACGGCGCGGCATGTTTCGGCCCGGTGAGAATGACCGGGAACGGCAAGTCGCGGTTGTCCGGGTGCATCAAGATACCCAGCAGGTACAGGAACTCCTCTGCCGTACCGGCACCGCCTGGGAAGATGATGATGCCATGGCCGACGCGGACGAAGGCTTCCAGGCGTTTTTCGATGTCCGGCAAGATCACCAGCTCGTTGACGATCGGGTTCGGCGCTTCGGCCGCAATGATGCCCGGCTCGGTCAGGCCCAGGTAACGCCCGCCGGTGATCCGTTGTTTGGCGTGGGAAATGGTCGCGCCTTTCATCGGACCTTTCATCACGCCAGGGCCGCAGCCGGTGCATACGTCGAGGCTGCGCAGGCCCAGTTCATGGCCGACTTTCTTGGTGTATTTGTATTCTTCGGTGTTGATCGAGTGCCCGCCCCAGCACACCACGATCTTCGGCTCGACACCGGGGCGCAGCGTCCGGGCGTTGCGTAGCAGGTGGAACACGTAGTCGGTGATGCCCTGGGAATTGCTCAGGTCGATGCGCTGGCTGTCCAACTCGTTTTCGGTGTAGACGATGTCACGCAAGGCGCTGAACAGCATTTCGCGGGTGCTGGCGATCATTTCGCCATCGACGAAGGCATCGGCCGGGGCGTTCAGCAATTCCAGGCGCACACCGCGGTCCTGCTGGTGGATGCGCACTTCAAAGTCTTTGTAGGCGTCGAGGATGGTCTTGGCGTTGTCGATGTGCGCGCCGGTGTTGAGGATCGCCAGGGCGCATTGGCGGAACAGGGTGTAGATGCTGCCGGAACCGGCTTCGCTCAGTTGCTGGACTTCACGTTGTGACAGGGTTTCGAGGCTGCCCTTGGGGCTGACGGAGGCATTGATGACTTGACGTTGGGGCATTCTGATTCCTTGAAAGCGCAGCCACCGCACCCCTAAGGGGCCGCGATGGCTTGAGAATGATGGGCGCCGATTTCGGTCGCACGAGACAGTTATTTACCTCAGGCGCAAGGCCGAGCGCAAACACCGTCCAGTACCATCATGCCGCAGAACTTACTGAATCAGCTTCCAGTTTTTGTAGAAAACCCGACGCAGGGTAAAGGCCATGCCGGCAAACCCAGCGATCACGGCGTTGAGAACCAGGGGCACCGGGGTCGGCCGCACGATATCGATGAACAGGCAGTAACGCTTGGCATCGTTTTTGTTGAAAGACGCATGCATCAAGGTGTCATCGAAAATAAACAACGGGTCGTCGTGCCAGTAATGCTTGTGCTTACCCACCTGGATGTAGACGCCCTCGTGATGGGGCGCCGGAGCCATGTTGTAGAGCACGCGGAACATCATGCGCAGCGGGCCGAAGTGGAAGGACGTCGAGCGGTTTTCATTGAACACCGACACGCCAATGGTCTTCACGAACGGCAGTTTTTCGCGCAGTTGCGGAATATCCAGGGTGGTTTCGATGGCTTGGCCGTACCACTGGAAAAACAGCATGCCGCGCTTCTTCTCGGCCATGCGTTCGTCCAGGTAACCGATGATTTCGTCCTTGTGGGCCATGGCGTTATCGATCACCTGTTGCAGGTCCTCGCGCCAGGCCGGTGGCAGGTCGGCCATCGTGTAGACGTGACGGTTACGCGAGCTCATCAGGTCGAACAGGGTGTTGAACGGCGCCAGCAGCCAGGTGTTGCGACCGCTGCCGATGAAGTATTTCTTGAGGGTGGGCGCGTCATACAGGCCATTACGCAGGAAGTCGTAGACGCCGCACACCACGACCAGGCCGAGAAACACCAGCGTGGTTTCGGGGAACACATCAATGATCAGCAGCACGCCGAGTACCCAGGCGATCGATACCGCTTTTTTACGCAAAGCAGGCTTATTCATGTAACTCAGCTCCAGCAGGACGCCATTCGACAAGTCCGGATCCCTGGCTGCGAGTGGTGGGGTTTTTGAAACATGTTGAAACAACTGCGTCATGATAAGGCGTTCGAGGCTGGATAGGCGTTTTAAATATTGCGAAATTGTGAAGGCTTTACACAGTTTTTAACCCTTGTAGCACTGAGTGGATTGGATTTTGTAAACGGAAGATTTGCGACTATCGTGACGCTTCGGTTTTTTGGACGTCATAGACCGGTACGATTGAAGTTGAATGGCCACCACTGGCCTTCGGCACCTTGGAAGAGGCAGAAATTTTATGATCATCAAACCGCGGGTTCGTGGCTTCATCTGTGTGACCGCTCACCCTGTTGGCTGTGAAGCGAACGTCAAAGAGCAGATCGACTACGTCACTCAGCACGGCGTTATCGAAGGCGGCCCGAAAAAGGTCCTGGTCCTCGGTGCATCCACCGGTTACGGCCTGGCCGCGCGCATCAGTGCTGCCTTTGGCTGCGGCGCCGACACCCTGGGCGTGTTTTTTGAGAAAGAAGGCGAAGAAGGCAAGCTGAGCTCCGCCGGCTGGTACAACAGCGCCGCGTTCGAGAAGTTTGCCGTCGAGAAAGGCCTATACGCCAAGAGCATCAACGGCGACGCGTTCTCCGACGAGATCAAGCGCCTGACCATCGAAACCATCAAGAAAGACCTGGGCAAGATCGACCTGGTTGTCTACAGCCTGGCCGCGCCACGCCGTACCGACCCGCAAGGCGTGGTGCACAACTCCACCCTCAAGCCGATCGGCAAGGCCGTGACCCTGCGCGGCATCAACACCGACAAAGGCGTTGTGGTCGACACCACCCTTGAGCCCGCCACCCAGGAAGAAATCGACGGCACCGTGAAAGTCATGGGCGGCGAAGACTGGCAGCTGTGGATCGACGCCCTGCGTGACGCCGACGTCCTGGCCGAAGGCGCCAAGACCACCGCGTTCACCTACCTCGGTGAAAAGCTGACCCAGGACATCTACTGGAACGGCTCCATCGGCGAAGCCAAGAAAGACCTCGACAAGAAAGTCCTGACCCTGCGCGACAACCTCGCGGCACTCAAGGGCGACGCCCGTGTGTCGGTACTCAAGGCCGTGGTCACCCAGGCCAGCTCGGCGATCCCGATCATGCCGCTGTACCTGTCGCTGCTGTTCAAGGTGATGAAAGAGCAGGGCACCCACGAAGGTTGCATCGAGCAAGTCTACGGCCTGTTCAAGGACAGCCTGTACGGCAAAGAGCCTAAGCTCGACGCCGACGGCCGCCTGCGTGCCGACCTGGCCGAGCTGGAACCCAAAGTCCAGGACGCCGTGGCAGCACTGTGGAACCAGGTCACCGACGACAACGTCAACGAGATCAGCGATTTTGCCGGCTACAAGGCGGAATTCCTGCGTTTGTTCGGTTTTGAAGTCGCTGGCGTCGATTACGAAGCGGATGTAAACCCGACCGTCAAGATCAATGGCCTGATCCAGGCCTGAACACGGCCGAACCTGTAGCAACTGGCTTGCTGCGAGAGCCGGGCTTGCCCGCGATGCAGGCACCGAGGTGTAGCTGATACACCTCGGTGATGTCATCGCAGGCAAGCCAGCTCCCACACCCACCCTTTCCGCCAGTTGATCTGTTTGTTATTCAGAGCCCTCCTACGCGTCAACGCGTGACCCCTGCCGACCAGAATCTGCCAGACTTCATCCGCTATCACTCACGCTAACGGAGGATCTGATGACGATTCGTGCAGTAGTTTTTGATTTCGGCGGTGTCCTGTTCGATTGGAACCCGCATCACCTGTATCGCAAGCTGATTGCCGACGACCGTGAGCGGCAATGGTTTCTCGACAACATCTGCACCCAGGCCTGGAACACCGAGCAGGACGCTGGCCGCACCCTGGCAGATGGCACCCGCAGCCTGATCGAGCAACATCCCCATCATGAGCGCCTGATCCAGGCCTATTACGACCGTTGGCACGAAATGCTGCGTGGCCCGTTGCCAGACGGCGTGGCGATCCTCAACGCGTTGCACCAGGCCGACATGCCGCTGTTCGGGCTTACCAACTGGTCTGCCGAGACGTTCCCCTATGCGCGGGCCAATTACCCGTTCCTGCAGTACTTTCGCGACATCCTGGTGTCCGGCGAGCTGAAGCTGATCAAGCCGGATGCGTCGATCTATCACGCCAGCCTCAGCCAGGTACGCGCCCACTTGCCGGATATCCAGCCGGCTGAAGTGGTGTTTATCGACGATGTTGCCGGCAATATCGAAGCGGCGGTTGCCTTGGGTTGGCAGGGGATTCACCACGTATCGGCCGAGCGTACGGCGGCGCGCCTGCGCGAATTAGGCGTGGACTACTAGCGCGCCCACTTCTCCATGGCGAAATCCACAAAGGCGCGCAGCTTGGGCAGGCGATAACGGTCCTGGCCGTAGAGCAGGTGCATCGGGCGGCTGGGCAGTCGATAGGTGGTCAGCAAGGCCACCAGCTTGCCGCTGTCCAGGTCCGGCTGCACCAGGGCATCGGCCAGCATGATGATGCCCATGCCGTTTACAGCCGCCTGGCGCAGACCTTGCGAGCTGTTGATGGTCAATGAGCCAGACACCGGAATTTGCACCTCGCCGGCATCGTCGGTCATGCGCCAGAGCTTTTCGGAGTCGCGCCAGTTGTCACTTGCCGGGTAGGCGAACGCCAGGCAGTTGTGCCGCTGCAGGTCATCGGGGGTTTGCGGTGTGCCGTGTCGCGCCAGGTAGGCCGGTGACGCGCAGAGGGTGAGGGTGTAGTCCTGCAATGGCCTGGCGATCAGGCTGGAGGTTTCCAATTCGCCAAGACGGATCGCTACGTCGAAGCCGCTGTCGACCAAATCCATGCGCTCATTGCTCAGGACCACGTATAGGTTGATCTGCGGGTAGCGCCGGGAAAACTCGCTCAAGGCTGGTGTCAGGCGTTCGGTGCCGAACACGGGGGGCGCGGTGATACGCAGCGTGCCTTTGGGAATGTCGCTGTGGGCCTGCTCGGCCAGCTGCTCGGAGTCGGCCACCAAGCCCAGTACTTCCAGGCAACGCTGGTAATACTGCCCACCAAATTCCGTAAGGCTTTGTTTGCGCGTGGTGCGCTTGAGTAGGCTGACCCCCAGTCGCTGCTCCAGGGCGCGCAAATGGTTGCCGACCATGGTGGTGGACATCCCACAGGCCTGGGCCGCCGCCGTCATGCTGCCGGTCTCGACCACTTTCACGTACACCGACATTGCCTGGAACAGATCCATTATCAAGTCCTGGTTTAAAGTCATTGCAGAGATGTGCAGTTTATCCAGCTCAGGTGGCTAACGATACTGCAGTCATTCCTACGATGCACCGGAGCCCGCACCATGACCGCCGCCTGCCTGATGACCACTTACCAACCCCTGGCCCTGAGCTTCACCCGCGGCCTCGGCACGCGCCTGTGGGACCAGCAGGGGCGCGAATACCTGGACGCCGTGGCCGGTGTGGCGGTGACCAATGTCGGCCACTCGCACCCCAGGCTGGTGACGGCGATCAGCGAGCAGGCTGGCTTGCTGTTGCATACCTCCAACCTCTACAGCATCGACTGGCAGCAACGGCTGGCCCAGCGTCTCACTCAACTGTCTGGCCTGGACCGCGCCTTTTTCAACAACTCCGGTGCCGAAGCCAACGAAACCGCGCTGAAACTTGCGCGCCTGCATGGCTGGAAAAAAGGCATCGAGGAACCCTTGGTGGTGGTGATGGAAAACGCCTTTCATGGCCGCACGCTCGGCACGATGGCGGCCAGCGATGGGCCGTCGGTGCGCTTGGGCTTCCAGCGCTTGCCGGGGGATTTTCTCAAGGTGGCCTTTGGTGATATCGCTGCGATAGAAGCCATCACACACGCATTCGGCGCGCGTATCGCAGCGGTACTGCTGGAGCCTATCCAGGGTGAAAGCGGTGTGCTGCCGGCCCCGCCGGGCTACCTGCTGGCCCTGCGTGACCACTGCACGCGCTACGGCTGGCTGCTGATGCTGGATGAAATCCAGACCGGCATCGGTCGCACCGGCGCCTGGTTCGCCTTCCAGCAGGAAGGCATTGTCCCGGATGTGATGACCCTGGCCAAAGGCCTCGGCAACGGCGTGCCGATCGGTGCCTGCCTGGCCCGGTCCGCCGTGGCCCAATTGTTCACACCGGGCAGCCACGGCAGCACCTTCGGCGGCAATCCCTTGGTGTGTCGGGTGGGGTGCACCGTACTGGACATCATCGAAGAACAAGGCTTGCTGCAGAACGCCGCGCAGCAGGGGGAACGCTTGCTGGCGCGGTTGCAGGTAGAGCTGAGCGAGCACCCGCATGTACTGGCGATTCGCGGGCGGGGGTTGATGATAGGTATTGAGCTGACCCACCCTTACCGGGACCTGGCCCTGCGTGCCGCTCAGGAGCATGGGTTGTTGATCAATGTGACGCGCGGCAAGGTCATACGCCTGCTGCCGCCACTGACCCTGGATGCCAAGGAAGTCGAGATGATCGTGCGAGCCATTACCCGTCTATTGGATTGAAATGACATTCACCCTGTGGGAGCGGGCTTGCCCGCGATAGCGGTGTATCAGTCGAAATATTGGCAAACTGACACGCCGCCATCGCGGGCGAGCCCGCTCCCACAGGGGATCTCCATGGTTGTCAGGGATCGTTTCCGTTCAGCCACTCCTGGTTCATCGTCTCGGTATCCCCCAAATACTCCAACAACCACGCCATGGCCGGTGAAAGCTTGCTCTGCGCCCAGGCCACGCACGACGGGCTGGCCGGAAACGGTCGGCTCAGTCGCAACGCCACCAGCTCACCGCGTTCGATCCACGGCAGCACCTGGTGCGCCGGCGCCATGCCGACACACAGGCCATCGCGCAGGCAATCGATTGCCGAGGACCAATTCGGCACAACCAACCGGCGCTGGTTATCCAGGGTCCAGGTGTCGCGCTTGGGCAGGTTGCGCGAAGTGTCGGTCATGCACAGCGAAGCAAAGGGGCGCAGCTGATCGTCGCTCAGCAACCCGTCGACGCTCGCCAGCGGATGCCGCGCGCTGACCACGCAGAGCCAGTTCAACAAGCCCATGTCGCGAAAGGTAAAGTGACTGGCCACCGGCACCGCGCTGGTGGCGCCGATCACAATGTCAGTGCGCTCATCCGCCAACGCATCCCACACGCCGTTGTACACCTCGTACTCCAGCAACAGCTCGACCTCGGGAAACTGCCGGTAGAAATCCACCACCAACTGCCGGCAGCGCTGGGGTTTGACGATGGAGTCCACCGCCACCTTCAACTGGCCACTCCAGCCATTGGCGACCTGCTGGCACAAGCGCCGTGTGCCGAGCATTTTTTTCATCACGCCACGGGCTTCGTCGATAAACAAGCGGCCCGCAGGTGTCAGCTCGACGTCGCGGTGGCGCCGCACGAACAGCGGCACCGCCAACCATTCTTCAAGCTGGCGCACCGTATAGCTGATGGCCGACGGCACCCGGTGCAGTTCCTGGGCGGCCGCGCTGAAACTGCCATGCCGCGCCACTGCATCGACCACATCCAGGGAATATTCGGACCACATGGCGGTTGCCTTCAAAAATATTGATAAGAGTGTCCAATTATTATCGCTTCACACATCAACTGCCAGCTTCATAATGGGCGCCAGTCAGCAAATAGTTTGATGGCAGGATTAGCAAGGCTTCGATGAAAAATTCTTTTGGTTTCACTGGGTATTTGGCGGGGCTGAGCATGCTCGGTTACCTCGCCATGGACATGTACTTGCCGGCGTTCGGCGCTATGGGCGAGCAGTTGCAGATTGGCGCAGGCGCGGTAGGCGCCAGCTTGAGTATTTTCCTCGCCGGCTTTGCGGTGGGGCAGTTGTTATGGGGGCCATTGTCCGATCGCCTGGGTCGCAAGCCGATCCTGCTCGCTGGCCTGAGCCTGTTTGTACTGGGCTGTGCGGGGATGTTCTGGGTCGAGACCGCGCCGCAATTGCTGGCGCTGCGCTTCATCCAGGCGATCGGCGTGTGTTCCGCCGCCGTCAGTTGGCAGGCGCTGGTGATCGATCGCTACCCGGCAGATAAGGCTCATCGTGTGTTCGCCAGCATCATGCCGCTGATGTCGTTGTCGCCTGCGTTGGCGCCGCTGTTGGGCGCTATGGTGCTGAATCACTTTGGTTGGCAGGCGATCTTCGGTGTATTGCTGGGGGTGTCGGTGCTGCTGTTGCTGCCGACATTGTTCCTGCGCACGGTGGCGAAGCGTCCGACGGAGGAACGCAAACCCATGCGCCTCGGTTACGGGCAGTTGCTCACTTCCCGCGTGTTTACCGGAAATGTGCTGATCTTCGCCGCCTGTTCGGCGAGTTTTTTTGCTTGGCTGACCGCGTCACCGTTCATCTTGGGTGGCATGGGCTACAGCCCGAATGACATCGGCCTGAGCTACGTGCTGCCGACGCTGGCATTTCTGGTGGGCGGTTACAGCTGCCGCAGTGCCTTGCAGCACTTACCGGGCAAGACGTTGCTGCCCTGGTTGCTGCTGGCGTATTGCATCAGCATGGTGGCGTTGTATCTGGTTGCCACGCTGACGGTGCCGACCCTCACCACCTTGCTGATTCCGTTCTGCCTGATGGCGCTGGTCAACGGTGCCAGTTACCCCATCGTCGTGGCGAATGCGCTGATGCCGTTTGCGGAAAATTCCGGCAAGGCGGCGGCATTGCAAAACACCCTGCAACTGGGTCTGTGTTTCCTCAGCAGCCTGCTGGTGTCGTCGATGATCGAGCAACCGCTGCTGATTACCGTAATCGTGATGCTGGCGACCGCGCCACTGGCGGTGTTGGGTTACTGGCTGGCGAGGCCGAAAACCGATAGCTCCGAACTGGCTCGAATCTGAAGTGACAACGCGGTCAAAACTGTGGGAGCTGGGCTGCCTGCGATAGCATCGGCTCGGTGTACCTGATGCACCGAGTCGCTCGCATCGCAGGCAAGCCAGCTCCCACAAGTTGATTGGGTTTCTTCAGTCAGAAGGTGATTTCCATATTCACCGTCGGCGTCGATGTGCGGCTACCTCGGCCGCCGTCCACGCCGAACTTGTTATGCCAGTACTCGTAACCCACCCCAAGGTACAGGTTTGGCTTGGCGCTTTTGCCCGGTCGCACCGCCACCATCAGCGCGGTGCGCATCAGGGCCTCCGGCGCGGTGTCGCGGCCGTGGTAGTCCTCGCCTTTTTCCCCGACGTAATTGATAAAACCCTGGAATTTCGCCGCATGGTTGGCGATCTCGAACGGGCGCATCCACGTCAGGTTGAGCATGTAGGTGTCGTCGAAGGTGTGGTTCGACTCCTGCGCGCCGGGGATGCCAGTGTGGTTCCTTTCCTTGTAGTACATCAGGCTCAGGTCCAGCACGCCGACGGTGTTGAACTTCAAGGTCGGGCCGACCACCAGGGCGCGCTTCTTGGCTGAGGCGAAGTTGTTGTTGCGGTTGGCATCGAAGCCCAGGGTCAGCGCGTAATCCTTGATCAACCCGGTGCCCAGCGGCACGTCGAACACCCGCGATGCGTACAACTGGTGGCGGTACACCGCGTACACCTCGCTCCCGCCATGATCGGTGCCCTTGCGTGGGTCACGGCTGTCGGACAGGAACACATCAAGGTTGAGAAAATTGCTGCCGTACCGGTAGCCACTGGCGTGGGTGAAGCTGTAAATGCGCTTGCTGAACTCGTCGGGGTTGTTCGGGTTGGTGAATTGCTGGCCGTAGCGAAATCCTACGCTGTTGTTCATCCATTCCACCGCAACGGCCTCCCCACCGCCGAGGAGGGTGAGTGCAACGGTCGCTCCCTGTAATGCCTTTTTCATTGTTCTGGGTCCTTTGGCGTTCTGGCTCATCACGGCCGGATTGTTTTTGTAACGCCGATGGAGGGTATCTTGTTCGATCGATTGTATACAACTCTATGGACATGCAGTCCAAACATTGCATACAGTGGCCGCACAACAAAAACAGAGAACCCCTCACCATGACTATCCCGAAGGCGTCACCGCAGCGGCCCGAAGATGAGAATCTCGGCGTCGCGGCCAACATGGCTTACGGCCTGCAACATGTGCTCACCATGTACGGCGGCATTGTCGCGGTACCGTTGATCGTCGGCCAGGCGGCCGGTTTGTCACCGGCGGATATCGGCCTGTTGATCGCCGCGTCGCTGTTTGCCGGTGGCCTGGCCACGCTGCTGCAGACCCTGGGCCTGCCGTTTTTTGGCTGTCAGTTGCCGCTGGTGCAGGGCGTATCGTTTGCCGGTGTAGCAACCATGGTGGCGATTGTCGGCAGTGATGGCGCCGGTGGTGTGCCAGCGATTCTCGGGGCGGTGATGGCCGCGTCGTTTATCGGGCTGCTGATCACCCCGGTGTTTTCGCGGATCACCAAGTTTTTCCCGCCGCTGGTGACGGGTATTGTGATCACCACCATCGGCCTTACCCTGATGCCCGTTGCGGCGCGCTGGGCCATGGGCGGCAACAGCCGCGCCGCGGATTTCGGCAGCATGTCCAACATCGGCCTGGCGGCGTTGACCCTGGTGCTGGTGTTGCTGCTGAGCAAGATCGGCAGCGCGACGATTTCGCGCTTGTCGATCCTGCTGGCGATGGTGATCGGCACCGTGATCGCGGTGTTCCTTGGCATGGCCGACTTCTCCGGTGTGGCCCAGGGTCCGATGTTCGGTTTCCCCACACCCTTCCATTTCGGCATGCCGACCTTCCATGTCGCCGCGATCATTTCCATGTGCATCGTGGTGATGGTGACCCTGGTCGAGACCTCGGCGGACATCCTGGCGGTGGGTGAAATCATCGACACCAAGGTCGACTCCAAGCGCCTGGGCAACGGCCTGCGCGCCGACATGTTGTCGAGTATGTTTGCGCCGATCTTCGGTTCGTTCACCCAAAGCGCGTTCGCCCAGAACGTCGGCCTAGTGGCGGTCACCGGGGTCAAGAGCCGCTTTGTAGTGGCCACGGGCGGGTTGTTCCTGGTGATTCTCGGGCTGTTGCCGTTCATGGGGCGCGTGATCGCGGCGGTGCCCACCTCAGTGCTGGGCGGTGCCGGGATTGTGCTGTTTGGCACCGTGGCGGCCAGTGGTATTCGCACCTTGTCCAAGGTCGATTACCGCAACAACATGAACCTGATCATCGTTGCCACTTCCATCGGTTTTGGCATGATCCCGATTGCCGCGCCAAGCTTCTACGATCACTTCCCGAGCTGGTTTGCGACCATCTTCCACTCGGGGATCAGTTCGTCGGCGATCATGGCGATCCTGCTGAACCTGGCGTTCAACCATTTCACCGCCGGCAATTCGGACCAGCAATCGGTGTTTGTGGCGGGGACCGAGCGCAGCCTGTGCTTTCGTGATGTGTCGGAGCTGCGTGATGGGGATTACTTCAAGGGCGGCAAGTTGTTTGATGCCGAAGGGAGGGAGATCCCGCTGGTGGCGGATGTCCCGAGGAAAACAACCAAGCCTGAGACCTCCGAAGTCTAACGCTACCCCTGTAGGAGCCGGCAAGCCGGCTCCTACACTGGGGGTCAGTTGGCCTTGCGTTCCTTGTAATGCACGGAACACACCTCATCCAGAAACTTCACCACGGTGCCCATGCACGCCTGGCGTTCTTCCACGTGGGGCATGTGGCTGGAGTCTTCAAACAGCGCCCAGCGCACATCCGCGATTTCATCCAGGAACGGCTTGACCACCAAGGGCGTGGCCTCGTCGTGCCGGCCGGAGATCACCAGCGTCGGTACATTGATCGCCGACAGGCGCCCGGTGGATTTCCAGTCCTTCAAGCTGCCAATCACATGGAATTCAGTCGGGCCGCTCATGGCGTGGTACACGGTTGGGTCTGAATCGACCTGGGCGAAGGTGCGCGCCACTTCTTCCGGCCACGGGATGACCCGGCACACGTGATGGTCATAGAACACCCGCGACGCGGCGAGGTATTCCGGGTCCTGATAGTTGCCGACGGCTTCGTGCTTGAGCAGGGTTTCATGCACGCCTTCGGGCAACAATTTGCGTAGGCGGTTGGCTTCGCTGACCCAGGTGCGCATGCACGTCGGCGAGTTGGCGGGGATAAAGGCACGCAGGCCCTTGGGTTGCAGGATCGCGTGTTCACTGCCGAGCATGCCGCCCCAGGATTGTCCGAGGATCGCGTAGTTATCGCTGATCTCCAGATGGTCCAGCAGGTTGTTGAGTTCTTCGAGGAACAGGCCCACGGTCCAGAAGGACGGGTCTTTGTCGGGCAGGTGGGTGGAGCGGCCGTTGCCCAACTGATCGTAGTGGATCACGGCATGGCCGCTGGCCGCGACGTCCTTGAACGCGTCGACATAATCATGGGTGCATCCGGGGCCACCGTGGATAACCACCAGGGGTGTGCGGCCGCTGGAGAGGTCACCGGTGACGCGGTACCAGGTTTGGTAGGCGCCAAACGCCGCATACCCTTCGCGGATTTTTTCGATGAATTCCATTTCGTACCCTGCTCTGAAAAAATGATCAGGGACACGATAATGCGTAGGAGAAATTTAAGTAACTAGCAAAACAGCTAGGTTTTGCCCGGCGGTCAGTCGTCGAGCAAGCGGTAATGGGTGGCGCGCACCACCGCCTGGACGCGGTTCTTGGCCCCCAGCTTGTGCATCGCCGAAGCCAGGTGCAGGGTGACCACGGCCAGTGAGCGGCTCAATTGCGTGGCGATTTCGGCGGCGGTCAGGCCGTCGGCGGCCCATTTGAGGCACTCGCGTTCACGTTTGGTCAGGTGAATATGCGGGTAAGTGCGTAGCTCCTTGCTGAACAGCGGGTAGGCCGCTTCCTGCAAGGCGTGGGAAATCAGGCTGAAGTCCGACAAGGTCTGCTGCGCATCCTGCAACACACTGCGCGCCTTGCCGGTACGCAGGCCGGTCAGCGAGGCGAAGCCGCCGCGGGGCAGGTGGATCGGCACGCTGACGCCGCAGGTCAATTGCTGGTCGTGCAGGTAGGACGAAACCGGCGCATGGCAGGGATCGATGATCTTTTGCAGGGGAGTATCGGCCTTGACGTCGTAGGACCATACGAACGGCGACACCGTGCTCAGGGCCAGATGTTGCACCGGGTCGATCTGGTAGAACCCTTCGCTGCACCACAAGGTGTGCCAGTCGGGCGGGGTGTTGCGCAGTTCCAGCACCGAAGGAGTGATCAATGCACCATCCTGGTCGATCGGCACCGGGGTGTAGTCATACACCAGTGCATCGAAGCCCAATTGCTGGGCGAGGACAAAGGTGTTGTCCATCTGCTCGTCCAGGCTCCTGCCCGGCATCAGACGGTGATTTAAGGCAGTCAGCTTGGCCAGCATCCGTTCTGCTCCCGAATTCATTTGAATCTCGACTTGCTGCAAGTAGAATGCCACGCCCCGGCGAAGGACTGCCAGGCCAAACCTATAAGAAATGCTAGGTTATGGACGCGCGGCATCCTCGGTAGTGTTGGCCTGATCGCGGCCCGCTACCTGCCAGGCCGACACTACACAAGGAATGTATGCATGTGGCGTGAAATTGCCCCCGACCAGCAGTACAACGTGCAAGTCGACGGCCATAACCTCGTGGTCTACAGCTTCGGCGAAGGCGATGAGGTGCTGCTGTGCCTCAACGGCGGGCCGGGCCTGCCGTGTGACTACTTGCGCGACGCCCATGGCTGGCTCAAAGACCATAACCTGCGAGTGGTTGCATTCGACCAGCTTGGCACGGGTGCATCAGCCAGACCCACCGATATTTCCCTGTGGGAAATCCGCCGTTATGTCGAAGAAGTCGAAACCGTGCGCCAGGCCCTGGGCCTGGGCCGCGTGCATTTGCTTGGGCATTCCTGGGGCGGCTGGCTCGGCATCGAATACGCCATTCATTACCCCGACGCCCTGAAAAGCCTGATCCTCGAAAACACCGTGGGCGACATTCCGCACCTGTCCCAGGAGCTGGAGCGCCTGCGTGGCGCCCTCGGCAGCGAAACCGTGGCCATGATGCAGCGCCACGAGGCCATGGGCACCCTCGACCACCCGCAATACCAGGCCGCGATCACCTTGCTCAACTACCGCCACGTGTGCCGCCTCGACGAATGGCCCGAGCCGGTCAAGCGGTCCCTGGGCGACTGGAACATGGGCCCCTACGAAACCATGCAGGGCCCCAACGAATTCCTCTACATCGGCAACCTCAAGGACTGGAACCGCATCCCCGAGATGGCCGAGTTCAAGATGCCGATCCTGATTACCACCGGCCAGCACGACGAACTCACGCCGGCCTGTGCCCTGCGCATGAAGCTCGCAGCCCGGCACGCCGAATTGCACGTATTCCCCAACAGCAGCCATATGCCGTTCTATGAAGAACCCCAGGCATATTTCCCGGTGCTGCTGGACTTTCTCGCTCGTCACCGAGGCTGACGGATGAACCTGGCGCGCTACCGTTTTGTGCTGTCCCGGCCGCTGCAATTGCTGCCGGTGCTGTTTGGCATCAGCCTGATCACCTTTGTGCTGGTGCGCTCGATTCCCGGCGACCCGGCGCGCGCGCTGCTGGGCTCGCGCAGCACGCCCGACGCCTTGCTGAAGATCCGCGCCCAGTACGGCCTCGACCAGCCGCTGTGGCTGCAATATTTCTACTTCCTGAAGAACCTGCTCAAGGGCGACCTCGGCCAATCGCTGCTGTACAAGGTCGACGCCCTCAAGTTGATTGTCACCCGCATCGAACCCACGTTGGTCTTGGTGCTGGGCAGCGTGGTGCTGGCGCTGCTGATCGCGGTGCCGCTGGCGACGCTGGCCGCCCGCAACAAGGGCGGCTGGGCGGACAACCTGATCCGCGTGTTTACCACGGTTGGCCTGGGCATGCCGGCGTTCTGGCTGGGCTTGATGCTGATCCTGTTGCTGAGCGTGCAGTGGGGCTTGTTTCCCGTGTCCGGTTACGGCCGCACCTGGCTGGACAAGGCGCATCACATGGTGCTGCCATGCCTGACGATTGCCCTGGCGTTGTCGGCGGTGCTGGTGCGCAACCTGCGGGCGAGCATGTTGATGGAGTTGCAGGCTGACCATGTCACCGCCGCTCGCGCTCGTGGGCTGTCAGAAGCGGCGGTGTTTCGTCGCCATGTGTTGCCCAACTCCCTGGTGCCGGCGGTCAACCTGCTGGCGGTGAATATTGGCTGGCTGATCAGCGGCACCGTGGTGATCGAAAGCCTGTTCGCCATTCCCGGCATCGGCCAGTTGCTGGTGCGCGGCATCTTCACCCGCGACTACATGGTGGTGCAGGGCGTGGCCATGGTGCTGGCGTGCGCGACGGTGGTGGTCAACTTCATCGCCGACGTGGTAACCGTGGCCCTCGACCCACGGGTGAAGATGCAATGAGCAGCCGCCCGTTGATTGCCCCGTGGCGCTTGCGCCTGCGTTTTGGTTTGCGCAATGGCCGGCTGACCGCTGCGTGGGGCCTGTTGATTCTGCTGGTGTGGCTGGCGCTAGCGCTGTTTGCGCCGTGGGTCGCGCCCTATGACCCGATCGCACAGAACACTGATTTCAGTTTGCTCGGCCCCAGCCTTGCACATCCGTTTGGCACGGATAACTACGGCAGGGATATCCTTTCGAGGGTGATTTGGGGCGCGCGCATCGACCTGCAGTTGGCCATCATTGGGGTGATCTTCCCGTTCATGATTGGCACCTTCGTCGGTGCGGTCTCCGGCTACATCGGCGGGCGGTTTGACGGCGTCTGCATGCGCGTGATCGATGTGATCCTGGCCTTCCCGTTCCTGGTGCTGATGCTGGCGATCATGGCCATCCTCGGGCCGGGCCTGAAGAGCTTCTACATCGCCATGGCACTGGTGGGCTGGGTGTCATATGCGCGGCTGATCCGCTCGCAGATCCTGGTGCTCAAGGAAAGCGACTTTGCCCTGGCCGCCAAGAGCCTGGGCTTTGGCCACGGGCGCATTCTGTTCCGGCATCTGCTGCCCAATGCGATGTTTGGTTCGATTGTGTTTTCCATGTCTGACGCCGTGCTGGTCCTGCTCAATGGCGCCGCCGTCAGCTACCTGGGCCTGGGCGTGCAACCGCCAACTGCTGAGTGGGGCACCATGGTCGCCGAGGGGCAAGCCTTTATCACTACGGCCTGGTGGATTTGCACCTTTCCGGGCTTGGCCATCGTGACCCTGGCCATGGGCTTCAGCCTGCTGGCCGATGGTGTGGCACAAGTGCTGGGGGATCGCTCATGAGCCTGTTGCAAGTGCGCGACCTCAGTGTGATCGCCAACAACACCGGGCGCGATGTGACCCTGGTGGACCGCGTGTCCTTCGACTTGGCCGAAGGCGAGATCCTCGGCCTGGTGGGGGAAAGCGGCTCGGGCAAGACCATGGCCTGTCGCGGCTTGATGCGCCTGCTGCCATCGCCCAGCCTGCGCGTGCAAGGCGGTGCGGTGCGGCTGGCCGGCCAGGAGCTGCTGTCATTGGATGACGCCGGCATGCGTGCCGTGCGCGGTGGTCAGTTGGGCATGATCTTCCAGAACCCCAGCAGCCACCTCGACCCGTTGATGCGCATCGGCGAGCAGATTGCCGAGGGCATCCGACTGCATCAAGGTGCGTCGAAAAAAGACGCGCGCCTGCAGGCCATCGAGGTGCTGCGCCAAGTGGGCATCCCCGATCCCCAGGCGCGGGTCGACAACTACCCCCACGAGTTTTCGGGTGGCATGCGCCAGCGCGCGATGATCGCCGTCGCCCTCGGCTGCAACCCCAAAGTGCTGATCGCCGACGAACCGACCACGGCCCTGGATGTGACGGTGCAGGCGCAGATCCTGCGGTTGCTGCTGGACCTGCGTGATCAGCGCGGGCTGTCGATCATCATGATTACCCACGACCTCGGCGTGGTCGCGCAAACCTGCGATTCCATCGCCGTGATGTACGCCGGGCGCCTGTGCGAGCACGGCAGCAAATACGACCTGCTGGCTCGCCCGCAGCACCCGTACACTGCCGGGCTGATTGACTGCCAGCCTGCCCACAGCAGCGGCCATGCCTTGCTGCGCACCATTCCCGGTCAGCCGCCGTTGCTGGACGCGTTGCCCACTGGCTGCCGGTTCAACCCGCGCTGCCCGCAGGTCGGCACCTTGTGCACCGAGGTGCTGCCGGAAGGCGCGCGAGTCGCCTGTCATTACCCGTTGGGAGCGCAGCCATGAGCCTATTGCAGATCAAGGACCTTGAGGTGAAGTTTGCCGCGTCCGGCACTGGCCTGTTCGGCTTGAACAAACAGTGGGTGAGGGCGGTGAACGGCGTGTCGCTGAACCTGGCGGCTGGCGAAACCCTTGGGCTGGTAGGTGAGTCCGGCAGCGGCAAAAGCACCCTGGGGCGGGCCATTTTGCACCTCAACCCGATCAGTGCCGGACAGGTGTTGTTCGATGGCGTCGACATGGCCCATGGCAGCGCCATCGACATTGCTCGCCTGCGGCATGAAACCGCAATGATCTTCCAGGACCCGTACGCCGCGCTGAACCCGCGCCACACCATCGGCGAAACCCTCGCCGAAGTGCTGCGCGTGCAGCGCAAGGTTGCGCCCGCGCATATTCCCGAACGCGTGAATGAACTGCTCGACCTGGTCGGCCTGCGCCCCGAACTGGCCAGCCGCAAACCCGGGTCCCTCAGCGGCGGCCAATCCCAGCGCATCGGCATTGCCCGGGCGCTGGCGGTCGAGCCGCGCCTGATCATCGCCGATGAGTGCGTGGCGGCGCTGGACGTGTCGATCCAGGGCCAGATCATCAACCTGTTGCTGGAACTGCAACAGCGCATGAACCTGGCGATCCTGTTTATTGCCCATGACCTGGCCATCGTGCGCCGCTTGTGCGACCGCGTGGCGGTGATGTACCTGGGCAAAATCGTCGAAGAAGGCCCGGTGGAGGCGGTCTTCACGGCGCCACGCCACCCGTACACGGCGGCGTTGATCCAGGCGATTCCCGAGATTGACCCGCATCGACCATTGCCTACCGAACCCTTGCCGGGTGAACCACCGAGCCCGCTGAATTTGCCTACAGGCTGCGCCTTTCACCCGCGCTGCCGGCATGCCCGCTCACTGTGTTCCGTGGTGTTGCCGCCAACGCATTTCCTGCACGAGCATCGGTACAGTTGCGTGCTTGAAGAACCTTTGCTTTAACCCTCTGCCATTCATTAACAAGGAGTTGTGATATGCAATCGCGCCACTTGAAGTTGCTCGCCGCCGCAACGTTGACCGCCTGGTCGCTGACCGCCGGTTTCGCCCAGGCCGCTGGTGTCCTGACCATCGGCTGCCGTGAAGACAGCACCACGTTCGACCCGATCAAAAGCGCGCAAAACCGCGATACCTGGGTTTTCGCCAACGTCTACGACACCCTGGTGCGCGTCGACAACCTGGGCACCAAGATGGAACCGGGCCTGGCCGAAAGCTGGGACATTTCCAAGGACGGCCTGACCTACACCTTCAAGCTGCGTGATGCGAAGTTCTCCGACGGTTCGGCGATCACCGCCGACGATGCAGCGTTCAGCCTGCTGCGCATCCGTGACAACAAGGCTTCGCTGTGGGCTGATCCCTTCAACCTGATCAACACCGCCAAGGCATCGGACCCGAAAACCCTGGTGGTCACCTTGAAGACCCCGGCTGTGGCCTTCCTCTCGCAATTGGCGTCGCCGACGGTGTCGATCCTGTCGGAAAAAGCCATGACCAAGATGGGCGAAGACGCCTACTCGGAAAACCCGGTGACCTCCGGTGCCTTTACCGTGGACGAGTGGCGCAAGGGCGACCGCGTCATCCTGAAGAAAAACCCGAACTTCTGGCAGGCCAAGAACGTGAGCCTGGATGGCGTGGAGTGGGTGTCCGTCACCGACGACAACACGCGCATGCGCATGGTGCAGAACAACGAGCTGGACACGGCGATCTTCGTACCGTTCTCGCGGGTTGAAGAGTTGAAGAAAGACAAGAACGTGGTGATCCACGCCGACCCGTCCACCCGTGAAGATCATTTGCTGATCAACCACGACCACGGGCTGCTGGCCAAGCCGGAAGTGCGTCAGGCGCTGGACATGGCCATCGACAAACAATCACTGGTGAAGACCGCCACTTACGGCCAAGGCACCGTGGCCTATTCCTACATTCCAAAAGGCTCGCTGTACCACTACGCCAACAACCTGCAACGCCCGTATGACCCGACCGCCGCCAAGAAGCTGCTGGAGCAGGCCGGAGCCAAGGACTTGAAGCTCAACTACGTGGTCAACGCCGGCAACGAGGCCGACGAGCAGATTGCGGTCATCATCAAGGATCAACTGGCCAAGGTCGGCGTAACCGCCAACCTGCAAAAGGTCGACCCGACCCAGAGCTGGCAGATGCTGGTGGACGGTGAGTACGATATTTCGGTGATGTACTGGACCAACGACATCCTCGACCCAGACCAGAAGACCACCTTCGTGCTGGGCCACGACACCAACCAGAACTACATGACCCGTTACAAGAACGACAAGGTCAAGGCATTGGTGGCCGCTGCGCGGATCGAAGCAGACCCGGTCAAGCGTGAGCAGATGTACGTGGAACTGCAGAAGCTGGCGAAACAGGATGTGAACTGGATCGACTTGTACTACAGCCCCTACATCAACATCTCACGTAAGAATGTGAGCAACTTCCTGCAGAACCCGCTGGGCCGCTTCACCCTTGAAGAAGTGGTGAAAAACTAAACCACACTGCTGAAAAATGTGGGAGGGGGCTTGCCCCCGATAGCGGTGGGACAGTCATTGTATCTG
Source organism: Pseudomonas pergaminensis (assembly GCF_024112395.2). Classification (NCBI taxonomy): domain Bacteria; kingdom Pseudomonadati; phylum Pseudomonadota; class Gammaproteobacteria; order Pseudomonadales; family Pseudomonadaceae; genus Pseudomonas; species Pseudomonas pergaminensis. Next base: position 1,862,036 of record NZ_CP078013.2, read on the forward strand.
TTGACTGATCCACTGCAATCGGGGGCAAGCCCCCTCCCACATTTGGTTTTACAATGTGCCGGTTATTGCGCGTCGAACGCCTGGCCGTTGATCCCGGCACTGTCCGGCCCCATCAGGTACAGGTACACCGGCATGATTTCTTCCGGCGCGGGCCGTTCCATCGGGTTTTCCCCAGGGTACGCCTGGGCGCGCATGCTGGTGCGCGTGCCGCCGGGGTTGATGCTGTTGGAGCGTACCGCTGCCACATCCTCAAGCTCATCGGCCAAGGTTTGCATCAAGCCTTCGGTCGCAAACTTCGACACGCCATAAGCGCCCCAGTAAGCCCGACCCTTGCGCCCGACACTGCTGGAGGTGAACACCACCGACGCATCCTGGGACAATTTGAGCAGCGGCAACAGCGTGCTGGTCAGCATGAACATCGCGTTGACGTTTACGTGCATGACCCGCATGAAATTCTCGCCGGACAACTGCTCGAGCGGCGTGCGTGGGCCGATGATCGAGGCGTTGTGCAGCAGGCCGTCGAGGTGGCCGAATTCCTTTTCGATCATCGCGGCCAGCTCATCGTATTGATGGGGCAGGGCGGTCTCCAGGTTGAACGGGATCACCACCGGTTGCGGCTGGCCGGCCGCTTCGATTTCGTCATACACCTGGGCCAGGTTGGCTTCGGTCTTGCCCAGCAACAGCACGGTAGCGCCATGGGCGGCGTAGGTCTTCGCCGCCGCCGCGCCGATCCCGCGACCGGCGCCGGTCACTAGGATGATGCGGCCTTTGAGCAGGTCTGGACGTGCGGAGTAATCAAACATAAATAGCCTCGACAAAATTCAGCAGGTTGCAGACACCAAACTTGAAAGCAACGTTGATCCCCTGTGGGAGCGGGCTTGCTCGCGAATGCGGAGTATCAGGCAGCAAATTTGGTCCTGATAGACCGCCTTCGCGAGCAAGCCCGCTCCCACATTTGGATCTTCATTGGTCAGTAGATTCGGTGAATAATCAGCAACTGCACAGTGCGTTATCCAGCACCTTGCGCAGTTCCAGCGGGTGATCCACCACCACATCGGCGCCCCAGTGGCGCGGGTTGTCGTCCGGGTGGATATAGCCGTAGGTGACCGCTGCGGTGCGGGTGCCGGCGTCGCGGCCGGACTCGATATCGCGCAGGTCATCGCCCACGAACAACACGCTGGCCGGGTCCAGGTCGAGCATCTTGCACGCCAGGATCATCGGCTCCGGGTCCGGCTTGCTGTTTTTTACGTGATCAGGGCAAATCAGCAGCGCCGAGCGCTCGGCCAGGCCCAGTTGCTGCATGATCGGTTCGGCAAAGCGCAGTGGCTTGTTGGTGACCACGCCCCAGATGAGGTTGGCCTTCTCGATGTCTTCCAGCAGCTCGGCCATGCCGTCGAACAGTTTGCTGTGGACCGCGCAGCCCTTGAGGTAACGCTCGAGGAATTCCAGGCGCAGTGCTTCGAAGCCTGGGGATTCCGGGTCCATCGAGAAGGTCACGGCGACCATCGCCCGCGCGCCGCCGGAGATCTCATCGCGGATATGCTCGGGGTTGATCGGCCCCAGGCCGCGGTCGGCCCGCATGGCCTGGCAGATGGCGATAAAGTCCGGCGCGGTGTCCAGCAGGGTACCGTCCATATCGAAGAGAACCGCTCGCAACTTCACAGGCTCACTCCTCGCGCAGGGTTTGGATCATGTAGTTGACGTCAACGTCGTTGGCCAGCTTGTAGTGCTTGGTCAGCGGGTTGTAGGTCAGGCCGATGATGTCCTTGACGGTCAGCCCGGCCTGGCGGCTCCAGGCACCCAGCTCGGACGGGCGGATGAATTTCTTGAAGTCATGGGTGCCGCGCGGCAGCAGCTTCATGATGTATTCGGCGCCGATGATCGCGAACAGGTAGGCCTTGGGGTTGCGGTTAATGGTGGAGAAGAACACCTGGCCGCCGGGCTTGACCATGCGGAAGCACGCGCGGATCACCGAGGACGGGTCCGGTACGTGTTCCAGCATCTCAAGGCAGGTGACCACGTCGAACTGCTCGGGCATCTCTTCGGCCAGGGCTTCGGCGGTGATCTGGCGGTATTCCACGCTCACGCCGGATTCCAGTTGATGCAGTTGGGCCACGGCCAAGGGCGCTTCGCCCATGTCGATGCCCATCACGGTCGCGCCGCGCTGGGCCATGGCTTCGCTGAGAATACCGCCACCGCAACCCACGTCCAGCACCTTCTTGCCGGCCAGGTTGACGCGTTCGTCAATCCAGTTGACCCGCAGCGGGTTGATGTCGTGCAGCGGCTTGAATTCGCTCTCGCGGTCCCACCAACGGTGAGCCAGGGCTTCGAATTTGGCGATTTCGGCGTGGTCGACGTTGCTCATGGTGAATCCTCTAAACCTGATAAATCGTTTGGTCAGTTCTGAACCCTGAGGTTCAAAACCTTCGTTATTCGCTGTGCCCGCTGATGCGTTGGCCCCAGGCGATGGCCGTGGCGGTCAACTGTTGTTCATCCATGCGGGTCAATCGCCGGTCGTCGAGCAACTGCTTGCCGGCGACCCAAAGGTGTTTCACACAATCGCGTCCGGTGGCATATATAAGCTGCGAGACCGGATCGTAGATCGGTTGTTGCGCCAGCCCCGACAGATCGAAGGCGACGATATCTGCCGCCTTGCCAACTTCCAGCGAGCCAATCTCGCTTTCCAGGCCCATGGCCCGCGCGCCGTTGAGCGTCGCCATGCGCAGGGCGCGATGGGCGTCCAGCGCGGTGGCAGAGCCGGCGACCGCCTTGGCGAGCATGGCTGCGGTGCGGGTTTCGCCCAGCAGGTCGAGGTCATTGTTACTGGCGGCGCCGTCGGTGCCGATCGCTACATTCACGCCAGCCTGCCACAGACGCTCCACCGGGCAAAAGCCGCTGGCCAGTTTCAGGTTCGATTCCGGGCAATGGATCACGCTGGTGTTGCTTTCTACCAGCAAAGCCAGGTCGTCCTCGCTGATTTGGGTCATATGAACGGCCTGGAAGCGCGGCCCCAACAGCCCGAGGCGACCCAGGCGTGCCAGTGGGCGCTCACCGGTCTGCTCGACGGCTTGCTGCACTTCGAAGGCGGTTTCGTGCACGTGCATATGGATCGCGGCGTCCAGCTCTTCGGCGATTACGCGGATTTTTTCCAGGTTGTCATCGCACACCGTATAGGGCGCGTGGGGGCCGAAGGTGATCTTGATGCGTGGGTGGTGCTTGAGGTCGCCGAACAACTCGATGCCCTGGCGCAGGGCATCGTCGGGCGTGCTGGCGCCCGGAATCGGGAAGTCGAGGATCGGGATCGCGATCTGCGCGCGCATGCCGCTGTTGTGCACGCAGTCGCTGGCGACCTTGGGGTAGAAGTACATGTCGGAGAAGCAGGTGATGCCGCCCTTGATTTGCTCGGCGATGGCCAGGTCGGTGCCGTCGCGCACGAAGGCTTCATCGACCCACTTGGCCTCGGCGGGCCAGATGTGCTTTTCCAGCCAGGTCATCAGTGGCAGGTCGTCAGCCAAGCCGCGAAACAGGCTCATTGCCGCGTGGCCGTGGGCGTTGATCAGGCCGGGGCTGAGCAGCATGCCCGGCAGCTCACGGGTCTCCAGGGCGGGCTGCTTCAAGGCGGCTTCGCGAGGGCCAATAAAGGCAATGCGCCCATCGCGTATGCCCAGGCCATGCTCTTTGAGCACCACGCCAGCGGGTTCGACAGGCACCAGCCATGTAGGCAGCAACAATAAGTCGAGCGGGGCGGCAGTGGCGGTCATCGCAGGCTTCTTCCCAGGCAGCTATAAAAGAAGGGCGAAGTATACCCGAGCGTCCTGGCTGGCGGATCGCTATAATCGGCGGCTTTGTTCATGAGTGCGGAGTAAGGGATGCGCGATCGACTGTTGGCAGCGGAGAAGGTGAAGGCCATCGATTGGCGTGATGGCGCGCTGTACCTGCTCGATCAGCGTGCCTTGCCGTCCCGCGAGAGCTGGGTGGCGTGCGTCACGGTCGAAGACGTCGCGGCGGCCATCCGTTCGATGGTGGTGCGCGGGGCGCCGGCCATTGGTATCAGTGCCGCGTATGGCCTGGTGCTGGCAGCGCGTGAACGGATCGGCGAGGGCGGTGACTGGCAGGCTGCGTGGGAAGAAGACTACGCACTTTTAGCCGATGCCCGACCGACTGCGTCGAACCTGTTCTGGGCGTTGAAGCGCATGCGCGACCGCCTGGACCGCGTCAAAAAGCACGCCGACCCGCTGGCGGTGCTGGAAGCCGAGGCGATTGCGATCCACGAGAGTGATCGCGAAGCCAACCTGACCATGGCCCAGCTGGGCGTCGAGCTGATCCGCAAGCACCAAGGCAATGCCCAGGCCATCCTTACCCATGGTAATGCAGGCGCCCTGGCGACCGGCGGCGTGGGCACGGCGCTCGGGGTGATTCGAGCAGCTTACCTGGAAGGCATGGTCGAGCAGGTCTACGCCAATGAAACCCGGCCCTGGCTGCAGGGTTCGCGGCTGACCGCCTGGGAACTGGCGGGCGAGGGCATCCCGGTGACCGTGAATGCCGATTCGGCGGGTGCGCATATCCTCAAGACCAAAGGCGTGACCTGGGTGATCGTCGGCGCCGATTGCATTGCCGCCAATGGCGATGTGATCAGCAAGATCGGCACCTACCAACTGGCGGTGTGTGCGATGCACCACGGTGTGCGCTTCATGGTGGTGGCGCCGAGCTCGACCCTGGACATGATGATGGCCACTGGCGATGACGTGGCCCTGGAAGAGCGCGATGCCGGGGAACTGTTAAACGTGATGGGGCAGCGTCTTGAGGCCGCTGCGTTTAATCCGGTATTCGATGTGACGCCGGCTGACCTGATTGATGTGATCGTGACGGAGAAAGGCGTGGTCGAGCGGCCGGATACGGCCAAATTGGCCAAGTTGATGTGTCGCAAGCGCTTGCATTGAGGAGCCTGGCGCCCGTGAAATGGCAACCGCAGGCAAGCCAGCTCTCACATTGGATAGTGTTCACAGGTCTAAGTGTGGGAGATGGCTTGCCTGCGATTGGCCATTTAAGTCAATAAAATCCTCGGATCCACGCCCGAAAAATAGCACCACCCCACCTCTGAGCCCCTCTCGTCCCCCTCAAGCCTGTCATCCGTCAACTTACTATGCTCCATGCGCATCAGGGGGATAGGTGCGTGGCGGCGATTGTGATAACATCCGGCGGTTTCCAGGGTTGCCCCGAGGGGTGGCCTATAACGTGCAGATCCGTGTCATAACTCGTTGATTTGTCGTAAGTCGTTGTCAGGCACTTTGCCGGCAGCGGCGAGCTTCGTTCGTCCCATATGGATGTGACGAGGTTTCACCCGAAAAAGGAATCAGGCTTCTCATGGGCGAACTGGCCAAAGAAATCCTCCCGGTCAATATCGAAGACGAGCTGAAACAGTCCTACCTCGACTACGCGATGAGCGTAATTGTCGGTCGGGCACTGCCTGATGCGCGCGATGGCTTGAAGCCCGTGCACCGGCGTGTGCTGTTCGCGATGAGCGAGCTGGGTAACGACTGGAACAAGCCGTACAAGAAATCTGCCCGTGTTGTCGGTGACGTGATCGGTAAGTATCACCCTCACGGCGACACTGCGGTGTACGACACCATCGTTCGGATGGCCCAGCCGTTTTCCCTGCGCTACCTGCTGGTAGACGGCCAGGGCAACTTCGGTTCGGTCGACGGCGACAACGCCGCGGCCATGCGATACACCGAAGTGCGCATGACCAAGCTGGCGCACGAGCTGCTGGCCGACCTGCATAAAGAAACCGTGGACTGGGTGCCGAACTACGACGGCACCGAAATGATCCCGGCCGTCATGCCGACCAAGATCCCCAACCTGCTGGTCAATGGTTCCAGCGGTATCGCCGTGGGCATGGCGACCAACATCCCGCCGCACAACCTCGGTGAAGTCATCGACGGTTGCCTGGCGCTCATCGACAACCCCGAGCTGACCGTCGACGAGCTGATGCAATACATCCCGGGTCCGGACTTCCCGACCGCTGCGATCATCAACGGTCGCGCCGGCATCATCGAAGCCTACCGCACCGGTCGTGGCCGCATTTACATGCGCGCCCGCTCGATCATCGAAGACATCGACAAGGTCGGTGGCCGCCAGCAGATCGTCATCACCGAACTCCCATACCAGTTGAACAAGGCGCGTCTGATCGAGAAGATCGCCGAGCTGGTCAAAGAGAAGAAGCTCGAAGGCATCACCGAGCTGCGCGACGAGTCCGACAAAGACGGTATGCGCGTAGTGATCGAGCTGCGTCGTGGCGAAGTGCCTGAGGTGATCCTCAACAACCTCTACGCCCAGACCCAGCTGCAAAGCGTGTTTGGTATCAACGTGGTTGCACTGATCGACGGCCGCCCGCGCATCCTGAACCTCAAGGATCTGCTGGAAGCCTTCGTGCGTCACCGCCGCGAAGTGGTCACCCGCCGTACCGTGTTCGAACTGCGCAAGGCTCGCGAACGCGGCCACATCCTGGAAGGCCAGGCCGTTGCGCTGTCGAACATCGACCCGGTGATCGCCCTGATCAAAGCCTCGCCAACCCCGTCGGAAGCCAAAGAGGCGCTGATCAGCACCCCTTGGGAATCCAGCGCCGTGGTGGCCATGGTTGAACGTGCCGGCGCCGATTCGTGCCGTCCGGAGACCCTGGACCCGCAATACGGTCTGCGCGAAGGCAAGTACTTCCTGTCGCCGGAACAGGCCCAGGCCATCCTGGAACTGCGCCTGCACCGCCTGACCGGCCTGGAGCACGAGAAGCTGCTGGCCGAGTACCAGGAGATCCTCAACCAGATCGGCGAGTTGATCCGCATCCTCAGCAGCGCCGTGCGCCTGATGGAAGTGATCCGCGAAGAACTGGAAGTGATCCGCGCCGAATACGGCGATGTGCGTCGCACCGAGATTCTCGACGCGCGCCTCGACCTGACCCTGGGTGACATGATCCCGGAAGAAGAGCGTGTGGTGACCATCTCCCACGGTGGCTATGCCAAGACCCAGCCGCTGGCTGCGTACCAGGCCCAGCGTCGTGGTGGTAAAGGTAAATCGGCAACTGGCGTCAAGGATGAGGATTACATCGCTCACCTGCTGGTCGCCAACAGCCACACT